>NZ_JBQCVH010000073.1:0-204 GCF_051958545.1 Neisseria sp. P0009.S010 | reverse complement strand
TACAGCACCTTATGCCGCTACCGCAACTGGCTGGCGCAAGACAACACCCTGTCCGAACTGCTGGAACTGATTAACCGACAACTGACCGAAAAAGGCCTAAAAATAGAGAAAGCATCCGCCGCTGTCGTTGACGCCACCATTATTCAGACCGCCGGCAGCAAACAGCGTCAGGCCATAGAAGTCGATGAAGAAGGACAAGTCAGC
>NZ_JBQCVH010000072.1:0-222 GCF_051958545.1 Neisseria sp. P0009.S010 | reverse complement strand
TTGACGCCACCATTATTCAGACCGCCGGCAGCAAACAGCGTCAGGCCATAGAAGTCGATGAAGAAGGACAAGTCAGCGGCCAAACCACACCGAGTAAAGACAGCGATGCCCGTTGGATAAAGAAAAACGCCTCTACAAACTCGGTTACAAACAACATACCCGTACCGATGCGGAAGGCTATATTGAGAAACTGCACATTACCCCTGCCAATGCCCATGAATG
>NZ_JBQCVH010000071.1:0-227 GCF_051958545.1 Neisseria sp. P0009.S010 | reverse complement strand
TTGAAGCCTTCGTTAGCTTCTTTTTGCTCTTCAAGTTTGGCAGTATTTTCAGCGATTGCTGCTTTATTGGCGTCGATGTCTTGACGGTTAGCTTCTAAAGCGTCAGCTGCTGCTTTGCCGGCTAATGCGAGATCACCGATGTATTTTTTATTGGCATCAATATCTTTACGGTTGGCTTCCAAAGCCTCAGTTGCTTTCAGACCTGCTTGTGCCAAGTCAACGATGTC
>NZ_JBQCVH010000070.1:0-229 GCF_051958545.1 Neisseria sp. P0009.S010 | reverse complement strand
TGCTCAAACCGGCATGATACGGAATCGCCTCCAAGCCGTTTTCACACAAAAAATGCGCCACAAACACGACTTTTTTGCGGCTAAAACAATAAACAATGCCGCTTTTCCCATGCATCTGCTTGCGGATGAAATCCAACAATTGTTTTTTGCCATTATATTTTTCGATAACCTGATAATATATATTCGTACGGTCAAAGCTGGAGATAAATTCGGGCGCCTTGTCCTAGTG
>NZ_JBQCVH010000069.1:0-230 GCF_051958545.1 Neisseria sp. P0009.S010 | reverse complement strand
ACTGCTCGACCATGATTTCGACGTCGATCCCGCCTGCGAAAAATCCTGCGCCTGTACCACCGGCCACGTGATTATCCGCAAAGGGTTCGACAGCTTGGAAGAACCGACCGAATTGGAAGAAGTCCTGCTCGACCAGGCATGGGGCTTGGAAGATGATTCACGCTTGAGCTGTCAGGCGGTGGTTGCCGATTAAGACTTGGTGGTCGAAATCCCCAAATACACCATCAACC
>NZ_JBQCVH010000068.1:0-231 GCF_051958545.1 Neisseria sp. P0009.S010 | reverse complement strand
CACGCCCCGCCCGCGCGGCGGCGGGGCGAGGGGGCGGGCTCGCATCAACAATCCCCCCCCCTGCCGCCCCACCCCCCCCCCCCCACCCACCCCATCACAAAAAACCAAACCCACCCCCCCCCCCCCCCCCCCCCACACCCCGCGCGCTACTCAAACAAACCCCGCGCCGCCCCGTGGGGCGGGGCCCCAAACACCCCCCCCCACAAAACCCGCGATGGAGCGCATTCTCAC
>NZ_JBQCVH010000067.1:0-231 GCF_051958545.1 Neisseria sp. P0009.S010 | reverse complement strand
GTTGAGCCGAGGGCTTTCACACCCGACTTGAAGGGCCGCCTACATACCCTTTAAGCCCAATAAATCCGAATAACGTTTGTACGGTTCGTATTACCGCGGCTGCTGGCACGAACTTAGCCCGTCCTTACTGAAGATAGGTCAATACTTGGGGAGAACCCCTAGCAATTTCCTCCCTACTTTCGCGGTTTACAACCCGAAGGCCTTCATCCCGCACGCGGCGTCGCTCGGTCA
>NZ_JBQCVH010000066.1:0-232 GCF_051958545.1 Neisseria sp. P0009.S010 | reverse complement strand
CTTCCATTCGTGGCTTCAATTCTTCTTCGGTAGTACCGGGGTTGGTGGTGGATTCTAAAGAAAGCACTTGCCCGGCGCGCAGGTTAGGTTTTACCGCATCGGTAGTGTCTATCACAAAGCTCATGTCCGGCTCACGGTATTTTTTCAGAGGAGTCGGTACGCACAAACTGACGGCTTCTAATTCGCCGATTCGGGTTAATTCGGTCGTTGCTTCAAACAGGCTGTTGGAAGC
>NZ_JBQCVH010000065.1:0-233 GCF_051958545.1 Neisseria sp. P0009.S010 | reverse complement strand
AATCAGCGCAGCCTGACTGTTCATCGCGTAGTACACGCCTGGCTCAAGCGAAGCGGAGGCCGACAGCGCCATAATGGCCACAAAGCTTTCCATAATCATGCCGCCGTAACCTATCATGCGGACGTGGGTTTCGTTTTCCACGATTTTTGGCGTGGTACGTGAAGAAATCAGAGCTTGGAAGCCTGAAACCGCACCACATGCAATGGTAATAAACAAGAATGGGAACAATGCAC
>NZ_JBQCVH010000064.1:0-236 GCF_051958545.1 Neisseria sp. P0009.S010 | reverse complement strand
TGGGGCTTATTACAACATCTAACCGTGGCCCGCTCGTTCGCGCTTTTTTTTTTTTTTTTGCCAGGGGTGATGGAGTGTGTGGGGTGTTGTGGGGGTTTTTGGGGGTGTAAATTTTATTATGGAGTTAAAAATAATATTTTTTGTAAAAAAAAAAGAGTTTAATTGATGTGGGTGGGGTTTTTTGTGTATTGTATCTAATACGGTATTTGGGTCTGGGTGTAAATTTTTTATTAGTG
>NZ_JBQCVH010000063.1:0-238 GCF_051958545.1 Neisseria sp. P0009.S010 | reverse complement strand
GCCGTCTGAAACCGCCGCTCGTCAACTCGCCGGCACCCAAATACAAACCGTCTACGACATTCATTACCAACCCACTTACCGCCAAAACGCCTTCATACACCAAAGCCGCACGCAACCGCGACAACTCGCCTTCCGACACTTTCGGAAACGCGTCAAACAACAACCGCGCCACGGAAAAGTTCAAAATCGAATCGCCGACAAATTCAAAAAGCTCATTGTGTTAGGCATAGTAGCTGCG
>NZ_JBQCVH010000062.1:0-238 GCF_051958545.1 Neisseria sp. P0009.S010 | reverse complement strand
CTGTTAAAGGGTTCAACCCCGTCAATACAGCTTTCAGACGACCTTTTTTCTCAAAATTTTTTCAATATTCCCAAACGGATTATTCTTCCGAACCTTCTTCCCTGCCGTTGAAATACTCCACGGCTCCGCCATCGAAAAAGCCCTGCAAAATCGCCTGAGCCGCCACTTGGTCGAGTACCGCCTTCTGTTTGCGCCCGAACACCTGCGCTTCGGCAAGCAGGCTTTCCGCATATAGCGA
>NZ_JBQCVH010000061.1:0-239 GCF_051958545.1 Neisseria sp. P0009.S010 | reverse complement strand
TGATGGCGATGGTTTGGGGTATAATCGGTTTTTTATTTCCGCAGCACGATCATGCTCAGCTACCGCCACGCCTTCCTTGCCGGCAAACATGCCGATATGCTCAAGCACTTTACCCTATTCCTTGTCCTCGAATATTTCAACCGCAAAGACAAGCCTGAATGGTATATCGATACGCACAGCGGTGCCGGTTAGTATGATTTGAGCGGCGTTGAAGCGCAAAAAGTCGGCGAATACAAACA
>NZ_JBQCVH010000060.1:0-241 GCF_051958545.1 Neisseria sp. P0009.S010 | reverse complement strand
AAAAAGTGGGTGCACAACTGCGTTCTATGATCCCTTGCATCGCTAAAAACCAACTGGTTGACCAACACAAAAACTAATCTGTCTTTCAAGCAAATGAAACCTGACTGATTACTCAGGCAGGTTTTTTTATAATTTTAAAACCCAAGACACTCTAAACCTCTCTCACCAAGGCCGTCTGAAGACAATATAAACTACATTTACCCCCAACCTCTATAAACTGTCTTTCATGATTCTCCTAAAA
>NZ_JBQCVH010000059.1:0-241 GCF_051958545.1 Neisseria sp. P0009.S010 | reverse complement strand
CCACTGGTGTTCCTCGGGATCTCTACACATTTCACCGCTACACCCCGAATTCCACGCTCCTCTATCGCCCTCTAGTCTCGCAGTCTGAGTCGTCCTCTCCCAGTTTAGCCGGGAGCTTTCACGTCCCACTTACAAAACCGCCTACGCACTCTTTACGCCCAGTAACTCCGGATAACGCTCGCCTCCTACGTTTTACCGCGGCTGCTGGCACGTAGTTAGCCGAGGCTTATTCCTGCACTAC
>NZ_JBQCVH010000058.1:0-241 GCF_051958545.1 Neisseria sp. P0009.S010 | reverse complement strand
ACCCTGCTCAACCCGTTCCGCGTCACTCCCGAGCTAATGGCCGCTTCTGGCAACCCAAAAGTCAAATTCATGCACTGCCTGCCCGCCTTCCACAACCGTGAAACCACCGTAGGCGAATGGATCTACCAAAACTTCGGCCTCAACGGCGTGGAAGTGACCGAAAGCGTGTTTGAAAGCGAAGCCAGCATCGTATTCGACCAAGCCGAAAACCGCATGCACACCATCAAAGCCGTGTTGGTTG
>NZ_JBQCVH010000057.1:0-242 GCF_051958545.1 Neisseria sp. P0009.S010 | reverse complement strand
CCCTCTCCGCCTCCCACAAAACCATCCTTATTCCCCGCTGGGCACGTGTGACCAATATGAAAACCGGCAAAAGATTCATCGTCCGTGTATACGACCGCGGCCCTTTCCACGTCAACCTCGTCATCGATGTTTCCAAAGCCGCCGCACAACAATTGGGTTTCATCAACCAAGGCTCAGCAAACGTCAAAGTTGAACAATTCATCCCCGGCAAAACCGCCGCTCAAACCATTATTACCCCAAAC
>NZ_JBQCVH010000056.1:0-244 GCF_051958545.1 Neisseria sp. P0009.S010 | reverse complement strand
ACCGGTTCGACCGCGTACAACGTGTCGGTCGGCGACGCCAATAACGCGACCCGCTATCTGTCCGCCACCGACCGCCTGTCCGCTGGCCGCACCGCGCTGGTCCCCACCGGCTACGTCAGCAACGGCGGGAACATCCGCATCACGGTCGCCCCGACCGTGGCGGACGCCACCGCTGGCAAGGTGACCGTCCGGGTCGAGTACATCGTCCGGAACCGCGTCAACGAAGTCCAGACCCATTAAGGTC
>NZ_JBQCVH010000055.1:0-245 GCF_051958545.1 Neisseria sp. P0009.S010 | reverse complement strand
ATATCCACGTCCAATGCCTCCGCACAATCTTTAACCACGCCTTTGCCGCTCGGCCCGAATGCCGGCTTGATGACCGCTTCCGTCCAGCCCTGTAGGTTCAGGATGTCGGCCAATTCGGTTTTTTGCAGCGGAACGAACACGCTCGGAATCACTTGCGCGACGCGCGCCGCCAAATCGCACAAATAAGTCTTTTCCATATTCCAAGCCAGCAACTCGGGCGGAGTGATAAAACACTGCCCCGCCCG
>NZ_JBQCVH010000054.1:0-245 GCF_051958545.1 Neisseria sp. P0009.S010 | reverse complement strand
AAATTTGAAAACATGTTTTTCATTATCAAACACCCCGTATGAAAACACAAATATCCTTAAATATCCTTTCAGACGGCGTGTTTGATAAGCAAAAACATGTTTGAAAATTTTGATTTAGGCGTATTTCTGCTGGCAGTATTGCCTGTGTTGTTGGACATTACCGTGCGCGAAGTGGCACGCGGTTATACGGCGGGTTATTGGGGCGACCATACCGGCGAGCAGCTTGGGCGTTTGACGCTTAATCC
>NZ_JBQCVH010000053.1:0-245 GCF_051958545.1 Neisseria sp. P0009.S010 | reverse complement strand
TGAGCATCCCCGATTACAGCACCTTATGCCGCTACCGCAACTGGCTGGCGCAAGACAACACCCTGTCCGAACTGCTGGAACTGATTAACCGCCAACTGACTGAAAAAGGCCTAAAAGTAGAGAAAGCATCCGCCGCCGTCGTTGACGCCACCATTATTCAGACCGCCGGCAGCAAACAGCGCCAGGCCATAGAAGTTGATGAAGAAGGACAAGTCAGCAGCCAAACCACACCGAGTAAAGACAGC
>NZ_JBQCVH010000052.1:0-246 GCF_051958545.1 Neisseria sp. P0009.S010 | reverse complement strand
AATCCTAACCTTTGGCGTTTGCCAGAAACAAGGAAACTAATTATCTATACTGTTTGAAAGCGATATAAAATCAAGGCCGTCTGAACATTAAGACGGCATTTAAGCATTTCCACAAAAGAAAACGGCATATCGTAAAGATATGCCGTTGATTGGAGCAGGGACTGCTATATTTGGCAGTGGTTTGTGTTTTATTCCTCTTGCGCCGCTGTTTGCAGGTAGTTTGGCAAACCAACTTTACCAATTAAT
>NZ_JBQCVH010000051.1:0-249 GCF_051958545.1 Neisseria sp. P0009.S010 | reverse complement strand
GACTACTCGGGTATCTAATCCCGTTTGCTCCACTAGCTTTCGTTCCTCAGCGTCAGAAGAGACCCAGTGAGCCGCCTTCGCCTCTGGTGTTCCTGATGATATCAACGCATTTCACCGCTCCACTGGCAGTTCCACACACCCCTGAAATACTCTAGCAATTCAGTTTCACACGCAATGCCTCAGTTGAGCTCAGGCATTTCACATCTGACTTGAATCGCCGCCTACGCACCCTTTAAGCCCAGTGATTCC
>NZ_JBQCVH010000050.1:0-250 GCF_051958545.1 Neisseria sp. P0009.S010 | reverse complement strand
GACTACTAGGGTATCTAATCCTGTTCGCTACCCACGCTTTCGTCCATCAGCGTCAATCCATTAGTAGTAACCTGCCTTCGCAATTGGTATTCCATGTAATCTCTAAGCATTTCACCGCTACACTACATATTCTAGTTACTTCCTAATAATTCAAGGCCTGCAGTATCAATGGCCGTTTCCCCGTTGAGCGGGGAGATTTCACCACTGACTTACAGGCCCGCCTACGGACCCTTTAAACCCAATGATTCCG
>NZ_JBQCVH010000049.1:0-251 GCF_051958545.1 Neisseria sp. P0009.S010 | reverse complement strand
AGCCAAAATAAACAATGCACCCAAAAAAGTTGCATAAGAATGACTGCCGGCGGCAGGATAGAATAGCAGACAGCCGATGGCGGTCAATACGAATCCGCTAATCACGCCGTTTTTATAGCCGATTTTGCCGACCAAATAGCCCATCGGAATCGACATAATCGCATAAGCGGGAAAGAAACAGAATTGAATCAGCATCGCCTGAACATAATTCAGGTCGAAAATATCTTTCAAATGCGGAATCAAAATATCGT
>NZ_JBQCVH010000048.1:0-251 GCF_051958545.1 Neisseria sp. P0009.S010 | reverse complement strand
CCATCTGAGTACCGCCTGTTTTTCTCCGTCAGGCCGCAAACGGCCGGAAAGCCGCAGATAGCGCCGGTACACGGGAATCTGCCACTTTTTCGCTAAATCTTCAGGCGGCATATCAAGCAAACAGGCACTATGCACCGTGCCTGCCATCTGCCTGAACAAACTCTCGAAGCTATTTACAGGATAAAGCTGCCCGCAGCCCGTTGCGTCATCCGCATATGCTTGAGAAACAGAGACCGTCTGAATGCCGCTAT
>NZ_JBQCVH010000047.1:0-251 GCF_051958545.1 Neisseria sp. P0009.S010 | reverse complement strand
CGTCCCGCCTATCCCCTGTTGTCCATGTTCAAAGCCGTCCTGCTCGGACAATGGCACAGCCTCTCCGATCCCGAACTTGAACACAGCCTCATCACCCACATTGATTTCAACCTGTTTTGCCGTTTTGACGAACTAAGCATCCCCGATTACAGCACCTTATGCCGCTACCGCAATTGGCTGGCGCAAGACGACACCCTGTCCGAATTGCTAAAACTGATTAACTGCCAACTGACCGAAAAAGGTTTAAAAGT
>NZ_JBQCVH010000046.1:0-253 GCF_051958545.1 Neisseria sp. P0009.S010 | reverse complement strand
CGCTAAGTTGAGAATCGGTGATTCTGTCCATTGGTTTATTCCACCCATAGGTTTTACGCAGAATGGCAAGCAGCACTTTAAACTGTCGCTTGGTCAGATCTGCGCCCGAATAAGCCTCAAGCAGCATATTTGATAGTCTGGCGTAACCATCATCGAGATCTGCCACATTACGCTCCTGTCCGGCAAAGTTACCTCTGCCGAAGTTGAGTATTTTTGCTGTATTTGTCATAATGACTCCTGTTGATAGATCCAG
>NZ_JBQCVH010000045.1:0-256 GCF_051958545.1 Neisseria sp. P0009.S010 | reverse complement strand
CATTGACGCTCACCAACCGCGCTACAACCATCGCTCTCGTCGGCAAGGATCGGTGTGGTGGGTTACCCTCACTCATGAGGCTCACCCGAGACTCGCCGTCGTGCAGCGAGCTCACCGCGATTCCCAACCGCCGTGGGGCCCTTTCATTAGCCGTCAAGCAGCGACTCGCGCGGCGATAATACTGGCTGAAGCTTTTGGCCTGCGACAGTGCAGTGGAGCTATGTCACGGCACCCTGATGGCTGTCCTCTCGCAGAG
>NZ_JBQCVH010000044.1:0-259 GCF_051958545.1 Neisseria sp. P0009.S010 | reverse complement strand
ATTTCATATCGATCCCCAATGGCTGCCGGGCGGTTTTTTGGGTGTGGATATGTTTTTCGTGTTGTCGGGATATTTGATTACGACCATTATCAGCCGCGAGATTCACGACGGTAGCTTTTCGTTTCTCGAGTTTTACAAACGCCGTGCCAAACGTATCTTGCCCGTTTTTGCCTGTGTATTGCTTTGCACGACGGTCGTTGCCGCCATTTTCTTTTTGTCTTTCGATTTGCGCCAATACGTCAAATCTGCCGTCTATGCC
>NZ_JBQCVH010000043.1:0-260 GCF_051958545.1 Neisseria sp. P0009.S010 | reverse complement strand
CGGCAAATTTGGCGTCTTCGGAGGCAATCAGGGCTTTTTTCAGGTTGACCGAAATGCGGTCGTAAGGCACCCAGCGGTAATCGAGCGCGACATCTTTGCCTTCGCTTTGAAACTGCCGCATCCGCATCGCCATGAAGGCGGTTTTGTTCGGCGCGACGGCGCGGTAAGTGATGATGTTGCCGTACACATAAGCGTTGAAAAAGATAAATGCGCCCAAAGGCAGGGCAATCAGCCATTTGATAATGCGGAACATTTTATAA
>NZ_JBQCVH010000042.1:0-261 GCF_051958545.1 Neisseria sp. P0009.S010 | reverse complement strand
CATACGCAGTGCGTAAACGCCGGAGAGGGTGGTGCTGGCACGCCATTCGTGCGGGAACATTTGGATGCGGGTGTCTTTTGCCATAAACGGTTTTTCAGACGACCTGGTAGGATTTTAAGGTCGTCTGAAATTTTAAAATTATCAGATGTGCGGATTATACAGGATTCAAAAGGGTTTGCATTTGCACGGGCGCAGCCGTTTATACCCCGCGGTCAGCCCCATTGCCAGCGGTTGCGCCATGCGCCTAAGACGGCGTTGGGG
>NZ_JBQCVH010000041.1:0-262 GCF_051958545.1 Neisseria sp. P0009.S010 | reverse complement strand
GCAGCAAACAGCGCCAGGCCATAGAAGTTGATGAAGAAGGACAAGTCAGCAGCCAAACCACACCGAGTAAAGACAGCAATGCCCGATGGATCAAGAAAAACGGCCTCTACAAACTCGGGTACAAACAACATACCCGTACCGATGAGGAAGGCTATATCGGGAAACTGCACATCACCCCCGCCAATGCCCATGAGTGCAAACACCTGTCGCCTTTGCTGGAAGGGTTACCCAAAGGTACGACCGTCTATGCCGATAAAGGCTA
>NZ_JBQCVH010000040.1:0-264 GCF_051958545.1 Neisseria sp. P0009.S010 | reverse complement strand
GACTACTAGGGTATCTAATCCTGTTTGATCCCCACGCTTTCGAGCCTCAGCGTCAATATTCGTTTAGCCTGCTGCCTTCGCAATTGGTGTTCCGGGTCATATCTATGCATTTCACCGCTACATGACCCATTCCGCAAACCTAAACGACATTCAAGACTGATAGTATCCATGGCAGTTCCTCAGTTGAGCTGAGGGCTTTCACCACGGACTTAACAGCCCGCCTACGCTCCCTTTAAACCCAGTGAATCCGATTAACGCTCGCAC
>NZ_JBQCVH010000039.1:0-267 GCF_051958545.1 Neisseria sp. P0009.S010 | reverse complement strand
ATAGTAAATTAGTTACACAGGAAATTTTTAATATTATTATTATCATTCATTATGTATTAAAATTAGAGTTGTGGCTTGGCTCTGCTAACACGTTGCTCATAGGAGATATGGTAGAGCCGCAGACACGTCGTATGCAGGAACGTGCTGCGGCTGGCTGGTGAACTTCCGATAGTGCGGGTGTTGAATGATTTCCAGTTGCTACCGATTTTACATATTTTTTGCATGAGAGAATTTGTACCACCTCCCACCGACCATCTATGACTGTAC
>NZ_JBQCVH010000038.1:0-267 GCF_051958545.1 Neisseria sp. P0009.S010 | reverse complement strand
AGCTTGGCGAGTACAAGGTCACTGCTTCAAGCCAATCCACCATCTTAAATCTGCAGATTAATAGTTGGGAGCGTTAAAAGAAACCTTATTTACAACAAATATTGCTCAGGCGGATACCTGCTGACCATAATGTTTTCTCAGTAAATTCGCGTATCGTGCCGATAAATAACGATTTTTTCAGGACCTTATCCGGCGTAAAGACAATATCTTCTTGACAAACAAACAAAAATTATCAATAATCGCCAGCTTATTTGAAGCATAGGTACA
>NZ_JBQCVH010000037.1:0-271 GCF_051958545.1 Neisseria sp. P0009.S010 | reverse complement strand
CTTCATTAGAAGAAGTTATTGCTCACACTAACGATTAAACCATTGAATCGAAGAAACACGGGGACTTTTGTTTTCTTCATTCTTAAACATTAAACCAAGGGGTAACAAAATGGCTCTAGCAGAGCAAAAAAGAGGCTTATTCGCTCAAAAAAATAAAGGCAAACGTTTTACGTTTGAAGGTAAAAATACCAATACGGATCAATTAGTCCGAGGCGAAGTAGTCGCCAAAGACGAAGAAGAAGCACGTAAAAAGCTCCAACGTCGCGGGATA
>NZ_JBQCVH010000036.1:0-276 GCF_051958545.1 Neisseria sp. P0009.S010 | reverse complement strand
ATGTGTATAAGAGACAGCCTACGGGAGGCTGCAGTGGGGAATCTTGGACAATGGGCGCAAGCCTGATCCAGCCATGCCGCGTGAGTGAAGAAGGCCTTAGGGTTGTAAAGCTCTTTTACCAGGGACGATAATGACGGTACCTGGAGAATAAGCCCCGGCAAACTTCGTGCCAGCAGCCGCGGTAATACGAAGGGGGCTAGCGTTGTTCGGAATTACTGGGCGTAAAGCGCACGTAGGCTGATTGTTAAGTCAGGGGTGAAATCCCAGGGCCCAACC
>NZ_JBQCVH010000035.1:0-278 GCF_051958545.1 Neisseria sp. P0009.S010 | reverse complement strand
GACTACTCGGGTATCTAATCCCGTTTGCTCCCCTAGCTTTCGCGCCTCAGCGTCAATGTCGGTCCAGGATGCCGCCTTCGCCACCGGTGTTCCTCCAGATATCTACGCATTTCACCGCTACACCTGGAATTCCACATCCCTCTCCCGAATTCAAGCCTCCCAGTATCGGAAGCAGTTCCCAGGTTGAGCCTGGGGATTTCACGTTCGACTTAAGAGGCCGCCTACGCGCCCTTTACGCCCAGTAATTCCGAACAACGCTTGCCACCTCTGTATTACCG
>NZ_JBQCVH010000034.1:0-278 GCF_051958545.1 Neisseria sp. P0009.S010 | reverse complement strand
ATATTTGTGTTGCACGCGGGTTAGGAAAGTAGGGGCGGGCGGTTGGATGAATTAGAGCCCGCCATACTGAAATAGGTTGTCTGAAAACCTTCCAGATAAGGTTTTCAGACAACCTTTGCTTTATTGGGAAATACTTAAAACCAATGCAACAATCCGACAGCCATCAACACTGCCGTGATACACGCTAAGAGCGCGCAGATTTGCAGGGCTGTCGAGTTGGCTTTGGGGTAGCCCATCAGATTGGGCAGCGGGTTGGACGGCAATATCATGCCGTAGAC
>NZ_JBQCVH010000033.1:0-278 GCF_051958545.1 Neisseria sp. P0009.S010 | reverse complement strand
AGGCTGTGCCATTGTCCGAGCAGGACGGCTTTGAACATGGACAACAGGGGATAGGCGGGACGGCCGCGGTGGTCTCGAAGGTAACGGGTTCTTTGACGATTCAGGTATTGTTCGATCGGTTTCCAATCAATCAGCTGATCCAACTTCAATAGTGGGAAACGGTCGATGTGTTTGGCAATCATGGCTTGTGCGGTTTGCTGGAAGAAGGTGCTCATGAGAAATCCCCTAAATGTCTTGGTGGGAATTTAGGGGATTTTGGGGAATTTTGCAAAGGTCTC
>NZ_JBQCVH010000032.1:0-286 GCF_051958545.1 Neisseria sp. P0009.S010 | reverse complement strand
TCGGAGAGGCTGTGCCATTGTCCGAGCAGGACGGCTTTGAACATGGACAACAGGGGATAGGCGGGACGGCCGCGGTGATCTCTAAGGTAACGGGTTCTTTGACGATTCAGGTACTGTTCGATCGGTTGCCAATCAATTACCTGATCCAACTTCAATAGTGGGAAGCGGTCGATGTGTTTGACGATCATGGCTTGGACGGTTTGCTGAAAGAAGGTGGTCATGGAAAATCCCCTAAATGTCTTAGTAGGAATTTAGGGGATTTTGGGGAATTTTGCAAAGGTCTCAG
>NZ_JBQCVH010000031.1:0-288 GCF_051958545.1 Neisseria sp. P0009.S010 | reverse complement strand
AAGCGCCGCCGCCCGTACCGAAGTACGTGCCGGTACCAACATCAAAGACGTGGTGAAAACGACCGGAGCCAACGGCCGAGACGTTTACACCGTCAACGCCAAAGGCACGACTGCGAGCGCCGGTTCGAGCAAATTGACCGTTACCGCCGCTGAAAAGGCCGACAACGTGACCGACTACAGCATCGACTTGGCTGATGACACCAAAGCCGAAATCCAAAAAGGCGTAGATGCCAAAACCGCCGTTGACAGCAAAGGCCTGACCTTCAACGGCGACAGCGGCAGCACCAA
>NZ_JBQCVH010000030.1:0-311 GCF_051958545.1 Neisseria sp. P0009.S010 | reverse complement strand
CATCCGGGAGTAAGACCTGGTCGTTAATAGCGGACAGGGTTGATAGTACCAGAAGAGGAAGGGACGGCTAACTTCGTGCCAGCAGCCGCGGTAATACGAAGGTCCCGAGCGTTGTTCGGAATCACTGGGCGTAAAGGGAGCGTAGGCGGCGCGGTAAGTCAGATGTGAAATCCCGGGGCTCAACCCCGGAACTGCATCCGATACTGCCATGCTAGAGGATTGGAGAGGTAGCTGGAATTCTTGGTGTAGCAGTGAAATGCGTGGATATCAAGAGGAACACTCGTGGCGAAAGCGAGCTACTGGACAATTTC
>NZ_JBQCVH010000029.1:0-314 GCF_051958545.1 Neisseria sp. P0009.S010 | reverse complement strand
ACCGTGACCGTTGCCGGCGACGACAACATCACCACCGAAGCCCAAGACGATAAAGTGACCGTTAAGCTGAAAAAAGACCTGGTAGTGAACAGCGTCAAAGCCGGCGACACCACCGTGAACAACGACGGTGTGAAAGTAGGCGACGATGTCGCATTGACCCAAGACGGTGTTAAAGCGGGTGATGTCAAACTGACCAAAGACGGTTTGAACAACGCCGGTAACAAAGTGACCAACGTAGCCGACGGTGACCTCAATGCCAACAGCAAAGACGCCGTCAACGGCAGCCAACTGTTTGCGACCAACCAAAACGTAGC
>NZ_JBQCVH010000028.1:0-321 GCF_051958545.1 Neisseria sp. P0009.S010 | reverse complement strand
CGTACTCCAGCTTGGTAGTTTCCACCGCCTGTCCAGGGTTGAGCCCTGGGATTTGACGGCGAACTTAAAAAGCCACCTACAGACGCTTTACGCCCAATCATTCCGGACAATGCTTGCACCCTCTGTATTACCGCGGCTGCTGGCACAGAGTTAGCCGCCTCTTCCTCTTGTGATACTCTCAAGTTGACAGTCAGTTACTACTTCAACCTTACTCTCACATGACAGGAGTTTACAATCCGAAGACCGTCATCCTCCACGCGGCGTTGCACCATCAGGGTTGCCCCCATTGTGAATTATTCTCGACTGCTGCCCCCCGTAGGG
>NZ_JBQCVH010000027.1:0-344 GCF_051958545.1 Neisseria sp. P0009.S010 | reverse complement strand
TTGGTGCTGCCGCTGTCGCCGTTGAAGGTCAGGCCTTTGCTGTCAACGGCGGTTTTGGCATCTACGCCTTTTTGGATGTCGTCTTTGGTGTCTTGCGCCAAGTCGATGCTGTAGTCGGTCACGTTGTCGGCCTTTTCAGCGGCGGTAACGGTCACTTGGCTCGAACCGGCGCTCGCTGTCGTGCCTTTGGCGTTGACGGTGTAAACGTCTTGGCCTTTATTGCCGACTCCTTTAACCACGTCTTTGATGTTGGTACCGGCTGCAACTTCGGTACGGGCGGAGGCGCTTTGCTGTTTCAGCTGGCTGTAGTTGACGGCGTCGGTGTCATCGGTACCGGCGGCTAC
>NZ_JBQCVH010000026.1:0-355 GCF_051958545.1 Neisseria sp. P0009.S010 | reverse complement strand
GAGTGATGTGCAGTTTCTCGATATAGCCTTCCGCATCGGTACGGGTATGTTGTTTGTAACCGAGTTTGTAGAGGCCGCTTTTCTTTATCCAACGGGCATCGCTGTCTTTACTCGGTGTGGTTTGGCTGCTGACTTGTCCTTCTTCATCGACTTCTATGGCCTGACGCTGTTTGCTGCCGGCGGTCTGAATAATGGTGGCGTCAATGACGGTGGCAGATGCTTTCTCTACTTTTAGGTTTTTTTCGGTCAGTTGTCGGTTAATCAGTTTTAGCAGTTCAGACAGGGTGTCGTCTTGCGCCAGCCAGTTGCGGTAGCGGCATAAGGTGCTGTAATCGGGGATGCTCAGTTCGTCAAA
>NZ_JBQCVH010000025.1:0-372 GCF_051958545.1 Neisseria sp. P0009.S010 | reverse complement strand
CGCCGCGATTTTGACGGATGCTGCTTTATTATGACCGACTGCGCCACTTTGTAAGTAGCAGTTCAATAGGCATACGCTCATGCCGAAGCGGGCGATATCGTGTTGCTCAGCCCGGCTTGTGCGAGATTTGATATGTTTAAAGGCAATGCGCACCGTTCGGACGTGTTTATTGAATCGTTTAAGGCTTTGTAAGGCCGTCTTAAAGATGAAAAGAGGGTTGAAAATCGGCTTGGCGACTGTCGTACTTTTGGCTGTCGCTGTCTCGGTGTTTTGGTTTGCTGCGCCGATTCGTTCCACGAATACTGTTACCACGCCAAGTGAAACGCCATTGCCTGTAGATGCCGTTATCGACAGATTGGTTGTGCATAAAAG
>NZ_JBQCVH010000024.1:0-475 GCF_051958545.1 Neisseria sp. P0009.S010 | reverse complement strand
GTATAAGAGACAGGACTACTGGGGTATCTAATCCCGTTTGCTCCCCTGACCTTCGTGCATCAGTGTCAGAAACTGTCCAGAGTCTCGCCTTCGCCACTAGTGTTCCTCTCGATATCTACGCATTTCACCGCTCCACCGGAAGTTCCGTACACCTCTGTCCCACTCCAGCTCGCCAGTTCAGGGCGCAATTCCTCGGTTGAGCCGAGGGATTTCACACCCTGCTTAACAAGCCGCCTACGCACCCTGTAAGCCCAGTGATTCCGAATAACGTTTGCACAGTTCGTATTACCGCGGCTGCTGGCACGAACTTAGCCCGTCCTTCCTCTGAAGATCGGTCAAACTAGGGGGATAACCCCCTAATATTTCCTCCCAACTGACAGCGGTTTACAACCCGAAGGCCTTCATCCCGCACGCGGCGTCGCTCGGTCAGACTTTCGTCCATTGCCGAAGATTCTCGACTGCAGCCACCCGTAGG
>NZ_JBQCVH010000023.1:0-584 GCF_051958545.1 Neisseria sp. P0009.S010 | reverse complement strand
AGCAACAACTACGCATTGGGCGACACCATCAATGTCAAAGGCGACAGCAACATCATCAGCGAAACCGTAGCCGGTGGTGCACAGCTGAAACTGGCCAAAGACATTACTGTTGACAGCGTTACCGCAGGCGACAGCAAACTGAATTCAGACGGCCTCACCATTACCGGTGGCCCGAGTGTGACCAAGTCAGGCATCCATGCCGCCGGCAACAAAATCACCAACGTAGCCGCCGGTACCGATGACACCGACGCCGTCAACTACAGCCAGCTGAAACAGCAAAGCGCCGCCGCCCGTACCGAAGTACGTGCCGGTACCAACATCAAAGACGTGGTGAAAACGACCGGAGCCAACGGCCAAGACGTTTACACCGTCAACGCCAAAGGCACGACAGCGAGCGCCGGTTCGAGCAAAGTGACCGTCACTGCTTCAGCAGCAGACGCGAACAATGTGACCAACTACAGCATCGACTTGGCTGACGGCACCAAAGCCGAAATCCAAAAAGGCGTAGACGCCAAAACTACCGTTGACAACAAAGGCCTGACCTTCAATGGCGACAGCGGCAGCACCAATATCGAAAAACTCGG
>NZ_JBQCVH010000022.1:0-1043 GCF_051958545.1 Neisseria sp. P0009.S010 | reverse complement strand
GTAATGTTGCTGCCTTGGACGGTAATGTCGCCCTCGCGGCTGCGGATATTGATGTCTCCGCCAGCTTTCAGGCTGCTTTGTTGGCTTTGGCGGTAGTTTTGGTTTTGTTCCTTGCCGGCGGTTTTAAAGCCGAAACCGGCTTCAACGGACAAGAGGACGGCGCCCTGCTGTCCGGTTTGGTTTTTGACGGCGTCGGCCACTTTGCCGACGCTATCGGCCAGTTGGTAGGCTTGGGCGCCGGCGGCTAGACCCTGCAGGGCGCGGGTGCGGTCGTCGGCTTTGCTTTTGGCAGCACCTTCGGCAGCGTTGACCAGATCGATCAGCGGTGAGGAGATTTTGGCGAAGGTGCCGATTTTAAGGTCGCGCTCGCTCTGGCGGCTGCGGCCGTGGTTGTCGGCGGTGCGGATATCAACGCTTTGGGCGGCAATGTCGATGTCGCGGGCGGCGGCAACATCACTGCCGGTTTGGCGGTAGGCACCGCCGGCATCTATCCGTACGCTGCCTTTCAGGCTGCCGATTTGGCTGGCGGCCTGCCGGGTTTCTTCGCCCTCGTTCTCGCGGCGGTTTTTCATCCAGCCGCTAAAGTGCTCGGTGTCGGAAATAACGGCACTGCCGATGCCGGAAGAAACTTGGCGCTCGCTCTGGCTTTGGCGGTGTTCGGCAGCACGGATGTCGATGTCGCCGCCGGCTTTAAGCAGCAGGTCGTCTTGGGAGACCAGACTGCTGCCGCTGACGGCGATATTGCCTTTTTCGGCAAGCAGACGGGTTTTACCGCCCACGGACAGGGTGCTGCCGCTGATGCTGCCGATCTCGCCCGCAGCCTGCCCCTGATCGTTAAAGGTGCCGAAGGGGGTGATATGGTCGCGGTTGTCGATGGAGAAACCGCTGCGCTTGCTGCTGCCGGTTTGCCGGCGGCTGTCGGCCGCGGCCAGCAGTCGGATGTCGTCGCGGGCATACAGCAGGGCATCGCCTTCGGCGGAGATTTGTGCGCCTTTGGCTTCGATGTTGCCTTCGGTGGCACGGATGCTGAGATGGCGGCCGGC
>NZ_JBQCVH010000021.1:0-3061 GCF_051958545.1 Neisseria sp. P0009.S010 | reverse complement strand
ATGGTCTCTTCACGCCAGTTTCCCACTGCCCTGACCAGATCGCTCCAGACTTCCTTTTGGCCCTTCGGGATGGTGGCTATCCACTCGTCCAGGGCGGCTTCTGCCTGGAGCCGTGTGGTGGCGTCCCAGATGCCGTAGAAGCGCTCCTTGTGCTCGTAGGCGGCCAGCAGTTGCGGGAACGCGCCTGTCCAGGTCTCCATGATGAGGCGCTCCCGGTCTGAGACTTCGTGAGCGCGTTTCAGCAGGATTTTCCGGTCTCCCTTGAGAGTCCGGCTCTGGGACGGTTTCAGCTCCTTTCTGAGGCCCTTGCGCACTCTCTCTAGGGCATCGTTGGCCATGCGCACCACATGGAACTTATCGACCACGATACGGGCCTGGGGCAGTACAGCCTTGACCGCTGCCCGGTAGGGGTTCCACATGTCCATGCTGACGATCTCGACCTTCTGCCGGTCTTTCAGCTTCATCAGGTAGTTGGTCACCACGTCCTGGCGGCGGGTGGCCAGCAGGTCGAGCAGGGTTCGCTCCTCAATGTTGGTCAGAATGCAGCGGTAGCGCTTGTTCAGGTATAGCTCGTCAATGCCCAGGATGCGGGGCGTCTCGAAGCGGTGCCAGCGCCCCAAGAACTCGGCGCGGGCGTTGAAGATGTCGCGCACCGTCTTCTCGTCCAGGCCGGTCTGTGCCGCCACAAAGGTGTAGGGGTGGTTGAAGGATTCCTTCTCCACGTACTCATGCAGCCGCAGTGTCATACGGAATCCGTCCACCATCTCCGGTAGCTGGGGCCTGAATGTTGTCTTGCAGGCCCGGCAGGTGTATCGGCGGCGGACCACCCAGAGAGTGACCCGCTTGCCGTGGATGGGCAGATCACGATAGGGAACGTCACGCTTGCCGAACCGTACGAACTCACCCTGCACGCCGCATTCCTCGCAGGCGATGGGATCGGGCACGTCCACCTGGAAGTGCATTTCGTCGTCGGTTGATTTGCAGCCCAGTACTTGGTATTGCGGCAGGTGAAGGATGTTGTCGGGAAGTTCGGTCATGGTGTTGTATAGGCGTAGGTGTCAGTCAGATCCATCCGACTCGGCATTGGTGTTTGCTTTTTTACCCAACAAGCTGCTGGAAACGAAAAGTAAGGCACCGAGGACAATTGCAATATCAGCCAGGTTGAAGGCCGGCCAATGCCAGTCTCGCCAATAGAAATCAAAGGAATCCACAACATAGCCGCGAAAGACCCGGTCAATCAGGTTGCCCATGGCGCCACCGAGGATAAGACTGTAAGCGATGGCTTCTCCTTTATGACGATTTTCAAGGATCAGCTTGATCAGAAAAATCGAGACCACTACCGCGATTCCGATAAAAAAGTAGCGCTGCCAGCCTCCACCATTCGCAAAAAGACTGAATGCGGCACCGGTGTTCCATAGGTGCACCCAGTTAAAGAACGGGGTCACCGAAACATACTCGCCATAGGCCATTGATTGCTGCACCAGCCACTTTACAGCCTGATCAGACGCTGCCAGCAGGCCCGATATGGACAATAGGGCATACGGCGAGAGCTTTTTGCCAATAATGAGCATTATTTAACCCTTCAACGCCAAAATGCGTCTGGCACCGTTAAGTACAATCACCCCCGTGATGGTGCCGATAATCAGATCTGGATAATTGGAACCGGTCCACGCGACCAGGGCGCCGGCGGTGATGCCCCCCAGGTTGATCACCACGTCGTTGGCCGAGAATATCAAGCTTGCCTTCATGTGCGCCCCGCCTTCCCGATGTTTGGATATGAGCAGCAGACAACTGGTATTGGCAATCAATGCGACGAATGCGATAGCCATCATCACCAGAGATTCAGGCTCACTACCGAATACAAAGCGTCTCACCACCTCTACGAGCACGCCCACAGCCAAGATCAGTTGCAGTACACCAGCAAGATGCGCGGCACGTACCTGCATTTTCACGCTATGTCCAACCGCATAAAGGGCAAGCCCGTACACCGCCGCATCGGAAAAATTGTCCAGGGATTCTCCAATCAGGCCGGTGGACTGGGCGATCAGACCGGCAGTCATTTCCACTACGAACAGAAGTGCATTGATGCCGAGCAACCAGCGCAGGGTCCAGGATTCTTGCTTAGCAGAAGCTGCCGAAAACTCGGCGGCCTTGATGGTCTCTGGATTTGCAGCGACGGTTTCCTGAAGCGAGGCGCCTAGCCCCAAGGTCTTCAGTTTCGAGGTGACGGGCTCGATCTCGCCGTCATGCACGACCTTCAGCCGGCGGTTCGACAAGTCGAAGGACAGCGCCCGAATCTCCTCAAAGCCGTTCAGGGCTAGGCGAATCATTCGTTCTTCTGATGGACAGTCCATCTTCGGCACTGCATAAACACTGACCCATCTCCCTGTCGCCTCGGAGGAGGCCTGTATATCGGTATCCGCTGCGGACGTTGCATCACCGCCACAGGCGCCACCACAGGATTTGCTCATAATATGACTCCACTTGAACAATGTTGTGGTACCATTTTAAACTATAAAGCTACTATAAGGTCAATAGAGTAAAGAATCCGTTGGGGAGGAGGCTGATGCGCATTGGTCAGTTGGCGCAGTTGGTAGGGGTCGAAACACAGACGATCCGCTTCTATGAACAGCAGGGCTTATTGCCGCCGCCTGATCGGCAGGACAACGGTTACCGTGTCTATACCGAGAAGCATGGTGAGGGGCTGGCCTTCATCCGTCGCTGCAGAATCCTGGGCCTGTCACTGGCTGAGATTCACGAACTACAGAGCTATCAGGACGACCCTCATCAGCCTTGTACCGCCGTCAACGCCTTGCTCGATGATCACATCTCTCATGTGCGGTCGCAGATAACCGCTCTGCAAGCGCTTGAGAAACAACTCGTTTCACTGAGAGCGAGTTGCAACGATGACCGGGAAGTTGAGGCGTGTGGGGTTCTTGCTGGAATTAGCGAAGGAAACATGCACCAGCAGTAGGTGAAGCATCAACCAGATAATCCGATGAGATGCTAGTCTGTCTCACTCTCATGCAAAGGTAAGATCAACCATTTAATCCGCTTACCC
>NZ_JBQCVH010000020.1:0-4750 GCF_051958545.1 Neisseria sp. P0009.S010 | reverse complement strand
AGCATGCGTATATCGGAAACTGCAGGTTTGAACCAAGCAAAGGTTGATGACAACTTTTGAGCGGCCAAAACACAAGAAACCGCGGTAATCGTTTCTCCACCAAAATATACACTGCCTTGTTGATGGGTGAAACCAAGACTAACTAGTGTACGTTTGACGTCGCCATAAGCGTTTTGCCAAGAAGGATTAGGATAAAGATTCTGTAAAACAGTTGTATCTAGGTCAAAAGCAATTGCATAAGACATAATTAAATCTCCAAGGTTTTGTGTAAGTATAGCACTGTTTTTTTGTATAAATATCTGTATTTTCCCCCATCTTCGGAGCTGGAAGCCTGTCAAGGTTCGCGTAGCGACCGCGTAAGCGGCTTGACCTTGACAGGGTGGAAGCGACCCAACGCTAAAGGCTAGGGGCAGGAGAAGGCGGTACGCCGCGCCCTGCTCCCGAGCCGTCGGCGGCGAGACTGGGGGTGTGGGGGCAAAGCCCCCGCAGGTTCGCCTTATGGCGAACTCATCATGCCGTAGGCACATCAAACAGCGAAGCCGGGTCATGAGCTGCGCAAGCGCGAAATGGCCCGAAGGTTATCCCCAGAAATTTGGGGCTTTCTGGTTTTTCATCATTTTTAAATCTTTTTAAACCTTTTTATGGACTTGTGGATAAACGCTGTATGCCTTGCCAGTCAAGGGTTACAGCGGTTTTTTTCGCAGTTTAAATGAGAGATTTTTGCAGTTTAATGCGAGATTTTTGCAGTTTAATGCGAGATTTTTGCAGTTTAATGCGAGATTTTTGCAGTGCTATCCACAATTTAAATGAGAGAACATTACCGCATTTGCGATAATTTATATTTTCTCTTATTTTGAATTATGCGATAATAAAAATAATCTCTTAAATACGGCAAGGTTCTCTCATTATGGGAAATTTGGTTACGGAAAATGATAGCTTAGCTAATTGCAATGTTGTGATTTCAAATTATATTACGCGCTCCGCTCAAACTTTGAATTTGGTGGAAAAACGGATTTTGATGGCTGGAATTGCGAAGTTAGGGGGCGTAAATGGCGAAATTAAATTAACGGCGCAAGAATATGCTGACACTTACGATGTAAACATGAGTACGGCATATCGAGAATTAAAAAATGCTGTCAATTCTTTAATGAAACGCTCTTTATCGTGGCAAGTTAAGGACGGCAAACATATCGGCACGCTGTCATGTGTATGGGTGCAGGGGTATAAATATTTCAAAGAAGAAGGCTACGTTAAATTCAAATTCTCTGAGTATGTTTTCCCTTTCTTGTTTGAGCTAGAAAGAGAGTTCACAAAGTACCAGCTACAACAAGCTGCCGCTTTGCGATCAATTTATTCTTGGCGGCTACTTGAACTCTTTGAGCAGATGAAAGACAAGACAGACGGTTCAGGGTGGCTTTCAATGTCCATTGAAGAATTTTGGCACGCTATGGAAGCAACCGAAAGCCACAGAAAAAATTTCAGTGATTTGAGAAGATGGGTTATTGAGCCGGCAATTAAGGAACTAACAGAAAAAGACGGTTGGTTAATCGAGTGGGAAGTCCGAAAACGTGGACGTAAAGTAGCTACACTACTGTTCAAATTTCAACGAAATCCACAAGGTAGGCTTTTCAACCAAGAAACAGCTCCCATACCTAGAAATAAAACTCTGAATGCGTTGGAGTAAAAATGGCACTCGTATCCATTAGTGAAGCTGCGCGACTGGTTGGTAAAAGCCGTCGCACCCTTCAGCGCGACATTGTCGCAGGCAAATTGAGCAAGTGCGACAATGGCCAAAAGCTAGATACTTCGGAGCTTCTAAGGGTATATGGCGCATTTTTACCTGTGACAAATGTCGCAGTTGGAAGTGCGACAATGTCGCAGGATGTCGCAGGTAAAAATGAGACAATGTCGCAGGATGTCGCAGATATGCGCGTCCGTTTAGCGGCGTTGGAAGCTGAAAATGCAGCACTGAAAGACCATTTAGGTAGCCTGAAACAAGCAATGCTTTTACTGGAAAACAAAGCCTCAACAGAAGAGACTAAATCGATCAAACCACGTCGCAGATGGTGGCAAATATTTAGAAATTAATGTTTCAAGATGGTAATTCGGCAAGCATTACGCCGATATTCTTCATTCTTCTAGCTGTCGGTAACTTTCCATCAAAGCAAATTGGCGGTTCTTGACTGCTGATCCTTCTCCAATTCATCTCTAACCGTATCAGCATAGTCTTTGCTTGTTCCCTGCTTCCTGAAAAACCAAGCGTCTTTTTCAGGGTATCGAAAAGGGAACGATACTCTTCCTCTGAATTTCTAAGCGCGCAACGTTTTAATTTTTGCTCAAACTGTTCCAGTCTTTCAGCGTTATAACGCCAAGTCCATCGATATGGCTTCAAAGGCGTTTTACTGCTTTTATGTGTTCTCTCGTTTGGCACTCTTACCAGCTCATAGCCTCTTGATTCAATCCGTGTTTGTCTATTTGTGGCTGTTTTCCACGGTTCTGAGGATATTGTCGGACATTTCTGTCCCTGGGCAGGACGGTGAAGCAGATAAAAATCCAGCCCTTTCTCCGGTTCTGTTGGGCTGATATATGCAAAAAGTTGAACGAGGCTTTCGCCTTTTTCATAGGCTCTGAGCCTTTGAGTTGGTGTTTGATTGGTTTTGTACCGTTCTATCAGCTTATCCAATACACAAACAGCTTTTTCATGCTTAACAGTTCCCTGTACAAAGTATAAATAACCGTTCTCTACGGCATCCTGTATGCGTTGCATCATGGACGATCGGTTTGTGAAAACAAAATAATCAGGATATTGGGTTTTAGTCATGTCCTACTCCGCTATATTATTTGTCTGCGTTTTTTGCGCTTTTTTTTCTGAAAGGATTTTTTTGTCCAAATTTGACCGTAATTTTCGTGACGGCATCCATCTGTTCCGTCTCCCCCTCAAAAACTGGGTTCAACAAAAAAGGTGTGAAAATGATACACAGGAATTAGGTTCCTGTATATCAAATCGGAAGACTTGAAATACAAGTCATCCAGAAACTTTTTTTTAAATCAGAAGCTATCAAATCTATTAAGAATCCAATCTATAATCAAATCGGTTGACTGAGCCATAAAAAACAAATCTAATAAGCTTGTCCGAAGGTCTAGCCAACCTGATTTACTACACGTTGGCTAGCCCCCAACGATTGAGATCAAGACAGTTTGCCAAACTGTCGAGTTTGCCGAAGTCGTATGCTCGTAATGGTGCTGGTACGACTACGAAGGGCGCTCAGGGGTGAAATCCCCCTGTTCGACCCAATCGAGGGAAATCTCAAAGCATGGGCGACAAGGAAACGGCGGCTCTTGTGAGAGAGAATCGTCCTGTTTACTTGCAAAAACTGGTATCCAGTCCAGTCAGTGGGGCGTACCGAAAGGGCGCGACACTTGCAGCACACGATGGCTTCGCACGTCCGAAATGACGTGAGTTTGACGGGAGAAATCTTGGTTAGACGGCACTTCGAGAAACCGAAGGTCGATGTATAGCTCAAACGTGTAACGGTAGCCGAAACGTAAAGTCGAATGGCGCTGTGCTGAATCCTCTGAAAATGCTGAAAAGCATTGCCGCGGATTGAATGAGTCTGTGAAGCAGGGTATCTAGTAGGGGAGGGTTTTTGGATTCTTTACCCCCTGAAACCGAGAAATCGGGTAGGCGTAAGCTATGGATATTCATGTGAGACGACGGCTAGGAAGGATGTAGTAGCGGTAAACTAACTTGGGAAGGTCTGACTGCCCCTAAAACTGACCTGTGGCAAGGCAGAAATTGGGTAAAAGACTGGGAGAGTGTCTGAGTAGGAAAAGCAGTAATGCCCCTTCCTGATGGCGAGTTCAACGTCTAGGGAAGGAAGTACGAAAGGAACAGGCAAGCAACAAATCTCAATGTGTAGTAGCAGTAAACCCCCTTGGCCGGGGGCGTTGGAGGAACTAGAGCAGAAAAGCTCTAGTTCCTAGGGGCTGAAAAGCCTCGGAAATTCGGGGTATTTTGCCAAATCACACCGGCAAAATAATTATTTAACTCTTGGCGGAGTTGAATAGTCTGAATCTTGGCGGATTCGGATATAAAAATCCCTAGTTGAGAGGGGGAAAGAGACAGTACGCCGTCAAAAGCGAAAGTTTCATTTCCGAAAATTTTGGGCTTTGCCCGAATTTTATTCTTAACCCTAAAGACCGCTTCGGCGGTCTTTTTCTTTGTAATCTGACCTAAAAAATGGCTGTTTTGTACGATAAGGGGTTTTTGTAATTTCAAGCATAGCTTTGTACGATAAGATGTCATGCAAATATCATTTTGTCTTCAAAAAAACGCACTTGCGGTCTTCAAACCGCTGTTTTTATCAGGCAGTAATCCGAAATAAAACCGTCAGAAACGCCCCAAATTTGCGCTCAGATTGAATTTCTACCCCTATCCTACCCTACCCCATAGGCAAGCATATAAAACGCAGGAAAACGCAAATTTAAGGTGTTACGCGCATCTATCACTGCTTTGGAGATGGGAGTCGTAAAGGTTTGGTATCGACCGCGTAAGCGCATATAGTTCATGCAATTGATTTTTAGAAGCTACTAGAACAGCAAAACCACCCTGTGGGGTGGTTTTGCTGTTCTCTTAAAGGGCTGGAGCTAGATCATTCATCTCTTCAATTCGCAGCATGCGTATATCGGAAACTGCAGGTTTGAACCAAGCAAAGGTTGATGACAACTTTTGAGCGGCCAAAACACAAGA
>NZ_JBQCVH010000019.1:0-5519 GCF_051958545.1 Neisseria sp. P0009.S010 | reverse complement strand
CGGGTGATGAGGCTGTGTTCGAGTTCGGGATCGGAGAGGCTGTGCCATTGTCCGAGCAGGACGGCTTTGAACATGGATAGCAGTGGATAGGCGGGACGACCGCGGTGGTCTCGAAGGTAACGGATTCTTTGACGGTTCAGGTACTGTTCGATCGGTTGCCAGTCAATCACTTGATCCAACTTCAATAGCGGGAAACGGTCGATGTGTTTGGCAATCATGGCTTGTGCGGTTTGCCGGAAGAAGGTACTCATGAAAAATCTCCTAAATGTCTTGGTGGTAATTTAGGGGATTTTGGGGGATTTTGTAAAGGTCTCAAACTGCCTTAGCATTGAATGTCCAGATTCCCGGAATGACGGTTTAGAAGTTACCCTAAACCTCAAAAAAAACCTGCACCTTAATCAGTTGGCGGTTTAGTCCGACTTTTGGGGTGCAGATCAAGCTTTCAGACGGTATTTCCTTTAAAACTTCATTTCAAGCGCGAGGCTGAAGTTCCTGCCCGGTGCGGCATACCTTCCATAGTTACTGTCGCCGCCGTGCCGGTTTGCCGTGCTTTCCGCAGTCTGGCGCAAGGATTCCCAAGTAACGTAGCGGTAGTTGCCGATATTGTAGATAGCCGCCCTCAAGGTCAGCCGTTTTTTCAGATTAAGATAGGCGGAAACATCTGCCGTCGACCAAGCAGACGACGCTCTTTTTGCCGAATATCGTTTTTGATCGCCTGCCAGATAAGCAAGTTCATCAGGGTTTTTCCCTTTGGAATAGGTCAGCATAATGTTTGCGCCCCATTTCCCCTCGGGCTGGTCGTATCCGAACCCCAAAACATAACGCGACGGCTGTACCGCATCCAAAGCATAGCTGCGGAGGGACAGTCCCGGCCGGTTGGATACCGATTTCGGTTTGATACGGTTGTACGCCAAAGTCGTGTACAAACCTTCGGGCAGTTTGTGATACACACCGTTCCAGTCGATTTTTCCCAAGATGTTGATGCCTTGGAGCGACATATTTTGGGCATTGTAATAATCGCGTATATCAATCTCTGTCAATTGTCCTGCCTGATTCGGCAATTTGGTTTTTTGATCGGCAACGGCAATCATATCGGTATAACGGTTGCGGAAGCTGCTGATTTCCAAAAAGCCGAAATCGCCCTTCCACTGCAAACCGATTTCGCGGTTGGCTGCCTTTTCCGATTTCAGGGCAGGACGCTGCCAGCCTTTCGGATAATCGTGATAAATGTCTATCCCGAAAAGTTCTTGGAAGGAGGGCGTTCTGAAGCCGCTGGAGGCGCGGTAAGACAAAGAAAAATGCCGGTTCGGTTTGAACACGATGCCGCTGTTCCACGAACGGTCAACATACCGCCCGCTGCGGACGAGTTCTTCCGACGTGGTAAAGTTTTGCCGGTCGTACCTGCCGCCCAAGCTGAAATCGAAATATTTGCCGATTGAAAAACGGTCGTTCAAAGAAATGTGGATATTGCTGCCGTTGATTTTTCTTGGCACGCATTTGCGGGAACGCAGGGTTTCGATGTAGCCGCAGACCGACCCTTCGACGACTTCGGGCTTACCCAAAAGATACTTGTCTCCCTTATCGGTGTAATCCGAGTATTCCGAAATCCTTGCCGCATTGTGGGAAAGCTGTTCGGGGCGGGAGATCGCTTTGGAAGCATCGTAACCGAAGCCCAAAGTCAGATGGTGTTTCGTCCATTTGTTTTTCAGCGACTTCTCAAACGAGGCATTCAAAACATTGTGCTGTTCGCGGTAGTGGAAACGGTCGCTGCTGTCGTAGGAATACGGCTTGTCTGCCGACGCGCGGCAGGATTTGTCCACGGCAGGATACACGGCGCAATTCAGCTTCAGCGTGTTGTTGTCGGTTGCCACGCCCTGTTTGTCAAACGACAACACCGCCTTGTCCGCCCAATTGTCAGAATACGCTTCGTTTTCATAACGGTACAGCAAACCCATACGGCGGCGGCGGTGATGTTCGTCTATAAATTTGGTGCGGGAATATTTCAAACCTATGCCCTTGACCCATTTTTCTTTGTTTTTATCCCACGCTTCTATATTCGGCACAAAATACAAGCCGTCGCGGAAATCGTTGCCGTCGTACACCCCGCTCTTGTCGCTAAACTTTTTCGCCTCGTCCGTACCGTAATACTGTTTTTCCGTCATATCGCGGATGTCGTAACGCTGTTTGGTATCCTCAAACACGCCGCCGACATAATGCCTGCCGCCGAAGCGGTAGCCCAGCTTGGCAAGCCACGAACCGCTGCGGTAATCCATCGGATCGGGCAATATCCTGCCGCCGCCTGTGTACGATTGGGCGGACAGGTTTTCGTGGCGCGCCTGCGCCTCCCGCACCATCGCTTCTTCTTCACTGTTTAAAGCCTGACCTTTTGAACGGCGTTCTTCCACCCAGCGGTTGAGCTGGTTTTTCAAATATTTCCCGTTGCCCGCCAATTTTGCCACAGGCTTGAGCTCACTCTCGCCCTCCGCCAGGAAATATTCCGCCTTTTTATTCGGACTCTGAATATCGTATGTCTGGCGGAACGCGTCCAAACGGTCTATGCCGTATTCCACCCCGTCCGCAATATCGCCGTGCGGGCGCGTTTCCCGCCCTTGGCGTTCGGTTCGGATTAACAGCCCTTCCCAACCGTCCTTACTGAAACCCGCGCCGAGCGACTTCATAAATTGGCGGTTTTTACTGCCGTAGGCGGTTTTTGCCTGTATCCCCCAACTTTTGCCGTCTGAAATCAGGTCTGCCGCCTCTTTGGTGCGGAGGGAGACTGCTCCGCCGAGCGCACCGCTGCCGTGATCGGAAGAACCGGCACCTTTGTCGATTTCTACCGTACCGACGTTTTCATATTCGATTTCGTTGATTGCACCGCTGCCGCCGCGTCCGCCGTATCCGCTCAATGCACCCTGCACGGTAAACGCCTGTATTTGGGCAACACCGTCGACCGAAACCGCCACACGGTTTTTATCCACGCCCCGTATCGAATAACCGCCGCTCGCGCCGTTACCTTGTTCGACGACGGCCACGCCCGGATCGTAGCGCGTCAGGTCGCGGATACCGAGTACCTGTTCTTTGTTCAACGTTTCCGACGTTTTGACGATTTTGCCCAAACCGGTCGCCTCTTTCGATCGCCGTCCCACTTTGGCGGCACGGACGGTAATCTCCTTCAATGATTGACTTTGCGCCGCATCAGATGCCGCCGTTTCGGGGTTTGCCGCATATGATGGGAAAGCGGCTGCAATGGCCAAGGCGGTCAGGGTAAGCGGGAATGTATGCCTTCTGTTCATCGTGTTGCCTCCTTGTCATCTTTCTTCGCACCAAATACCACACCGATTTTTTGTTGGGGTTCGGCAAAGCTGCCGCCCAATTCCGATGCATGAGGTCCGTAAAAGCCCCCTGTTACATGAAGGTTCTCGGCTTTAAACGGTTTGGAGGATGTTGCACCCCTGCCAAGCAGGTCGATACCTGTATCACGGGTACGTGCTGCTGCATGGAAACCGTTGTGCTCAATAATACCGTTTTCAATATAGAAGGCAGGTTCTACACCATTTTTCTCCATCAGGGTGCCGGAAAGGGACTTGTTGGCAAAGTTAACGTCGAATTCGGCTTTTGCCGCTTTATCCGCATGGTTATCCCATTGGATCGGCGCGCCGATACGGGCTTCCCATGAACCTCTATAGTGGACATTCCCAATTTTGGGGATGTCTGCCTCGGAAGTGCGGATACCTTTTATGAAAAGGTCGATATTCCTGTATGCAGAAGCGGGTTGGACAGGTGATTTTCCATCCGTGCCTACGCTTTCCGCGTTGTTTCCTTCATTTTTTCCTGCTGTATTTGCTTCCCCGTTATCTTCCTCTGCCGGCAACTCGGAAGAAGCATGACCGTCATCGGTATCATTTTCCAAACCGTCTTCACCGTCTTCAGGCTCTAAACTTTCATTTTCATCATCAGGTCCCGCGCCTTCATGATCGGAATCTTCGTCCTCTGTTGCAGTCGGTTTGACGACGGGACGGTCGGTTTGCATCCGTCCGATTTTCACATAGTTCAGAAAATCGCAGCAGGTTCGGATTGTCGTTTTCCTGCCGTCGGCAAGAACGATGGTTTGAGTATCTTTGACCAAGGAGATTTCACGCCCTTCGACAAGGAGTTTGTCAGGATGGGCAAAGTCGGGCATAGGCTCGGCAATAAACGGACGTGCCTTAGGATCGGCAGCTTCGTCGGCGGCAATTTTCAGCGAATCCAAGATTTTGGTATGCGTTTCAGACGGCACGGAGCTATTTTGTTTGCCTGCGAATACGCCGAATACGCTTTTGTCGTTGCTGATAAACCGTCCGGCAAGCTCTTCTCCGTTATCGCCGAAAAAACCGCCCTCAAGCCGCTGATCGGCATCGGCATGGAAAAACAAATGCTCCTTACCGGCATGTTTTTCCGCTAAATCAGGATTGACCTTGGCACTGCCGATAAAGCGGTTGCCGTCCAATTTTGCAGTAATGTTGTAAATGATCAGCGGCTTTTTAGGTTCATCTGGATTATTCTTATTTTGCACATACTGATTTTTAATCAACTTACCTTCCAGGTTTTTTTTGTCGAAATTAACCGTATATTCGGCAGGATGTTTTTCCCTGTCGTCGGCATCCCTAGCCGCATAAGAAGTTGCACCAATATTATTACCATAATATGTGTTATAACCCAAATTCTCACTGGCAACCGCCTGACCTGTCCGATGACGTTTGGCATCGGTCATATATTGCCAGTTACCGGAATATTTCACCGTTCCCGCGCTCGGTAAAGATTGGGAGGGATGTTCTCCGGAATAATATACAAACCCGTCATAACCAAACCGGTGGGTAAACCGCTTACCACCTGAGTTCTGTTTGATTTCGTCTTCTCCTGTTTGAGTATAAACATATCCGGCCCGGACATATTTATATTGATACACAGCATCTTTTGAATCGGACGTGTAGATTTGTGCATTAGGATGCCGTCCTTTGATTTCCTTTTTAAGTTTGTCGACCTGTTCTTGCGGCGTACCGTCTAAAAACAGGATATCCTCCTCTTTAAGCGGCAGATACTCCTCTGCCTGATGCTTATCGGGAATTTCCGTACCGTCTTTGTTATAAAAAGCAATATTCCGCCTTGGCAACCGCATTGCCGCACCGACGGCGGGCTGGTTGACCGGCGTGGTTTCTATAGAAGGTTTGGCAGGAGCCGGAGCAGGAATATCCTCAGGCTTGGAAGGTTTGGAATCTGACGGGGTTTGCGCGGTCGGCGTTGATTCGACAACAGGCTGCACGCCGAAATTGCCGCCGATACAAGATGCCAAAAGTAAGGGCAACAAGACAATGCCGCCATAATTCGGTTTACACATCCCTACTTTTCCTCTATTTGATTAATAATAATTATCATTATATTAATATGCACAGATAATATCAACCCGAGACCTTGGCAAAAAAGCCCTTCCCACAACAGTCGAAACCCCAACACAGGTTTTCGGCTGTTTCCGCCACCAATCA
>NZ_JBQCVH010000018.1:0-6300 GCF_051958545.1 Neisseria sp. P0009.S010 | reverse complement strand
GCCCCCATTGGTCCAAGTCTTCATTGCCACTGCCCATACAAAGCCGCCCATCAACCCGAACCGGCAAACGGTTCAGCCTCTGGGCGGCATATACGGCACAAACGTCCGTCAGGCTTATTTTTTCACGGCAGGCTGTGCGGCCTTAGGCGCGGCAGGAGAAACCGTCGCCTCCGCCTTCAATTTGTTCAGTACCGCATCACCGATGCCCTTCACGTTTTTCAGCTCCTCCACCGATTTGAACGCACCGTTCTTCTGACGGTATTCCACAATCGCTTTCGCCTTAGCCGGGCCGATACCCGGCAAGGCCTCCAGTTCGGCAGAAGACGCGGTATTGATATTCACGGCGGCCAAAGAGAATGCTGCACAGACGGCGGCAAATGCACCAAATAAAAATTTCTTCATCAGATTTTTTCCCATAACATATTTGATTGAATCAGTCAGGAAGCCTACCGAATGGTTTTATTCCACTCTGTAAACACTGTCACATACGCGCAGATAGGGCAACAGCTCATACCCACACAAATGCTTACGACATATTAACGCAAATATCGTTTGATTTCAAATATTCTAAACAGTTAACCATAACTTTCAGTACTTTTGTTCAAGAATAACAACAGAGTTGTCATCCTTTAATTTAAACAACAAGCATGCACGAACACTCAATAGGTATCGGAATGGGTATCGGTTCATCAATATCCTTGCACCCATTACCCTACCTCCTATCGTCAAACCGACAGAAACGACAGGTATATAAAAAGCCCCCGACATCAGTCGGGGGCTTTGGAATGGGTGTTTGGCGGTGACCTACTTTCACATGGAAGAACCACACTATCATCGGCGCTGAGTCGTTTCACGGTCCTGTTCGGGATGGGAAGGCGTGGGACCAACTCGCTATGGCCGCCAAACTTAAACTGTTACAAATCGGTAAAGCCTTAATCAATTATTTGGTGATGACTGAATCAGTCAGTAAGCTTTTATCTTTGAAGTTCTTCAAATGATAGAGTCAAGCCTCACGAGCAATTAGTATGGGTTAGCTTCACGCGTTACCGCGCTTCCACACCCCACCTATCAACGTCCTGGTCTCGAACGACTCTTTAGTGTGGTTAAACCACAAGGGAAGTCTCATCTTCAGGCGAGTTTCGCGCTTAGATGCTTTCAGCGCTTATCTCTTCCGAACTTAGCTACCCGGCTATGCAACTGGCGTTACAACCGGTACACCAGAGGTTCGTCCACTCCGGTCCTCTCGTACTAGGAGCAGCCCCCGTCAAACTTCCAACGCCCACTGCAGATAGGGACCAAACTGTCTCACGACGTTTTAAACCCAGCTCACGTACCACTTTAAATGGCGAACAGCCATACCCTTGGGACCGACTACAGCCCCAGGATGTGATGAGCCGACATCGAGGTGCCAAACTCCGCCGTCGATATGAACTCTTGGGCGGAATCAGCCTGTTATCCCCGGAGTACCTTTTATCCGTTGAGCGATGGCCCTTCCATACAGAACCACCGGATCACTATGTCCTGCTTTCGCACCTGCTCGACTTGTCGGTCTCGCAGTTAAGCTACCTTTTGCCATTGCACTATCAGTCCGATTTCCGACCGGACCTAGGTAACCTTCGAACTCCTCCGTTACTCTTTGGGAGGAGACCGCCCCAGTCAAACTGCCTACCATGCACGGTCCCCGACCCGGATTACGGGTCTGGGTTAGAACCTCAAAGACACCAGGGTGGTATTTCAAGGACGGCTCCACAGAGACTGGCGTCTCTGCTTCAAAGCCTCCCACCTATCCTACACAAGTGACTTCAAAGTCCAATGCAAAGCTACAGTAAAGGTTCACGGGGTCTTTCCGTCTAGCAGCGGGTAGATTGCATCTTCACAACCACTTCAACTTCGCTGAGTCTCAGGAGGAGACAGTGTGGCCATCGTTACGCCATTCGTGCGGGTCGGAACTTACCCGACAAGGAATTTCGCTACCTTAGGACCGTTATAGTTACGGCCGCCGTTTACTGGGGCTTCGATCCGATGCTTGCACATCTTCAATTAACCTTCCAGCACCGGGCAGGCGTCACACCCTATACGTCCACTTTCGTGTTAGCAGAGTGCTGTGTTTTTAATAAACAGTCGCAGCCACCTATTCTCTGCGACCCTCCAGGGCTTACGGAGCAAGTCCTTAACCTTAGAGGGCATACCTTCTCCCGAAGTTACGGTATCAATTTGCCGAGTTCCTTCTCCTGAGTTCTCTCAAGCGCCTTAGAATTCTCATCCTGCCCACCTGTGTCGGTTTGCGGTACGGTTCAATTCAAACTGAAGCTTAGTGGCTTTTCCTGGAAGCGTGGTATTGGTTACTTCATGTCCGTAGACACTCGTCATCACTTCTCGGTGTTAAGAAGACCCGGATTTGCCTAAGTCTTCCACCTACCGGCTTAAACAAGCTATTCCAACAGCTTGCTAACCTAACCTTCTCCGTCCCCACATCGCATTTGAATCAAGTACAGGAATATTAACCTGTTTCCCATCGACTACGCATTTCTGCCTCGCCTTAGGGGCCGACTCACCCTACGCCGATGAACGTTGCGTAGGAAACCTTGGGCTTTCGGCGAGCGGGCTTTTCACCCGCTTTATCGCTACTCATGTCAACATTCGCACTTCTGATACCTCCAGCACACTTTACAATGCACCTTCATCGGCCTACAGAACGCTCCCCTACCATGCCAGTAAACTGGCATCCGCAGCTTCGGTTATAGATTTGAGCCCCGTTACATCTTCCGCGCAGGACGACTCGACCAGTGAGCTATTACGCTTTCTTTAAATGATGGCTGCTTCTAAGCCAACATCCTGGCTGTCTGGGCCTTCCCACTTCGTTTACCACTTAATCTATCATTTGGGACCTTAGCTGGCGGTCTGGGTTGTTTCCCTCTTGACAACGGACGTTAGCACCCGCTGTCTGTCTCCCGAGGAACCACTTGATGGTATTCTTAGTTTGCCATGGGTTGGTAAGTTGCAATAACCCCCTAGCCATAACAGTGCTTTACCCCCATCAGTGTCTTGCTCGAGGCACTACCTAAATAGTTTTCGGGGAGAACCAGCTATCTCCGAGTTTGTTTAGCCTTTCACCCCTATCCACAGCTCATCCCCGCATTTTGCAACATGCGTGGGTTCGGTCCTCCAGTACCTGTTACGGCACCTTCAACCTGGCCATGGATAGATCACTCGGTTTCGGGTCTACACCCAGCAACTGTTCGCCCTATTAAGACTCGGTTTCCCTACGCCTCCCCTATTCGGTTAAGCTCGCTACTGAATGTAAGTCGTTGACCCATTATACAAAAGGTACGCAGTCACACCACAAGGGTGCTCCCACTGTTTGTATGCATCAGGTTTCAGGTTCTATTTCACTCCCCTCCCGGGGTTCTTTTCGCCTTTCCCTCACGGTACTGGTTCACTATCGGTCGATGATGAGTATTTAGCCTTGGAGGATGGTCCCCCCATATTCAGACAGGATTTCACGTGTCCCGCCCTACTTTTCGTACGCTTAGTACCACTATTGAGATTTCGAATACGGGACTATCACCCACTATGGTCAAGCTTCCCAGCTTGTTCTTCTATCTCGACAGTTATTACGTACAGGCTCCTCCGCGTTCGCTCGCCACTACTTGCGGAATCTCGGTTGATTTCTTTTCCTCCGGGTACTTAGATGGTTCAGTTCTCCGGGTTCGCTTCGCTTATCCTATGTATTCAGATAAGGATACCTCCTAAGAGGTGGGTTTCCCCATTCGGACATCGCGGGATCATAGCTTTATTGCCAGCTCCCCCACGCTTTTCGCAGGCTTACACGTCCTTCGTCGCCTATCATCGCCAAGGCATCCACCTGATGCACTTATTCACTTGACTCTATCATTTCAAGAACCTCTTTGACTTCGTTTGCCTACCCGTTGACTAGGGAAATAAACTTGAAATTCCTACTTTGATAAAGCTTACTGCTTTGTTGTGTCTTAATCCTGCCTTTTGTGTTTCAGGATTAAGTCGATACAATCATCACCCAAATACTGTGTTTGTTTCCTTTTCTCTTGCGAGAGATTTTTCATCCTTTGCAAAGAACAAAAAATCAAAACAAACTCATTGTCTTTGTTTGTTGATTTCGGCTTTCCAATTTGTTAAAGATCGATGCGTCGATATTTCACTTCGCAAATCAAAATAAGCTGCTAAGTATAGCAGGCTTCCTTTGATTTGTAAAGTTCTTGGTGGAGGCAAACGGGATCGAACCGATGACCCCCTGCTTGCAAAGCAGGTGCTCTACCAACTGAGCTATGCCCCCGTTCTTGGTGGGTCTGGGAGGACTTGAACCTCCGACCCCACGCTTATCAAGCGTGTGCTCTAACCAGCTGAGCTACAAACCCGGATTCTCTTCTTAAGCGAATCTTGTCTTCACTCAAGCTTTTCTCTTCCGCATCTTTTACAGTTTACCGATAAGTGTGAATGCATCAGACCTCTTCTTTCTCTAGAAAGGAGGTGATCCAGCCGCAGGTTCCCCTACGGCTACCTTGTTACGACTTCACCCCAGTCATGAAGCATACCGTGGTAAGCGGGCTCCTTGCGGTTACCCTACCTACTTCTGGTATCCCCCACTCCCATGGTGTGACGGGCGGTGTGTACAAGACCCGGGAACGTATTCACCGCAGTATGCTGACCTGCGATTACTAGCGATTCCGACTTCATGCACTCGAGTTGCAGAGTGCAATCCGGACTACGATCGGTTTTGTGAGATTGGCTCCACCTCGCGGCTTGGCTACCCTCTGTACCGACCATTGTATGACGTGTGAAGCCCTGGTCATAAGGGCCATGAGGACTTGACGTCATCCCCACCTTCCTCCGGCTTGTCACCGGCAGTCTCATTAGAGTGCCCAACTAAATGATGGCAACTAATGACAAGGGTTGCGCTCGTTGCGGGACTTAACCCAACATCTCACGACACGAGCTGACGACAGCCATGCAGCACCTGTGTTACGGCTCCCGAAGGCACTCCTCCGTCTCTGGAGGATTCCGTACATGTCAAGACCAGGTAAGGTTCTTCGCGTTGCATCGAATTAATCCACATCATCCACCGCTTGTGCGGGTCCCCGTCAATTCCTTTGAGTTTTAATCTTGCGACCGTACTCCCCAGGCGGTCAATTTCACGCGTTAGCTACGCTACTAAGCAATCAAGTTGCCCAACAGCTAATTGACATCGTTTAGGGCGTGGACTACCAGGGTATCTAATCCTGTTTGCTACCCACGCTTTCGAGCATGAACGTCAGTGTTATCCCAGGAGGCTGCCTTCGCCATCGGTATTCCTCCACATCTCTACGCATTTCACTGCTACACGTGGAATTCTACCTCCCTCTGACACACTCTAGTCACCCAGTTCAGAACGCAGTTCCCAGGTTGAGCCCGGGGATTTCACATCCTGCTTAAGTAACCGTCTGCGCTCGCTTTACGCCCAGTAATTCCGATTAACGCTCGCACCCTACGTATTACCGCGGCTGCTGGCACGTAGTTAGCCGGTGCTTATTCTTCAGGTACCGTCATCAGCTGTCGATATTAGCAACAGCCTTTTCTTCCCTGACAAAAGTCCTTTACAACCCGAAGGCCTTCTTCAGACACGCGGCATGGCTGGATCAGGCTTGCGCCCATTGTCCAAAATTCCCCACTGCTGCCTCCCGTAGGAGTCTGGGCCGTGTCTCAGTCCCAGTGTGGCGGATCATCCTCTCAGACCCGCTACTGATCGTCGCCTTGGTAGGCCTTTACCCCACCAACTAGCTAATCAGATATCGGCCGCTCGAATAACGCAAGGCCCGAAGGTCCCCTGCTTTCCTCCTCAGAGAATATGCGGTATTAGCTAATCTTTCGATTAGTTATCCCCCATTACTCGGTACGTTCCGATATATTACTCACCCGTTCGCCACTCGCCACCCAAGAAGCAAGCTTCTCTGTGCTGCCGTCCGACTTGCATGTGTAAAGCATGCCGCCAGCGTTCAATCTGAGCCAGGATCAAACTCTTATGTTCAATCTCTAACTTATAACTTCTGGTCTGCTTCAAAGAAACCGACAGGACAATGTCTAAAACATCATCTTGTCTGTCTTTCAAACAGTGTGAGGCCTAATGCACTCACACTTATCGGTAATCTGTTTTTTAAAGAGCGAATCGAATTATACAGTACATTTAGCAAATGTCAACTAAAATTATCGAAAATTCTAACTAACTGTGTTATACTGTCTGCTTCGTTTTCTTCACCGCGTCAGCAGCGAAGAACCGAACTATACGCC
>NZ_JBQCVH010000017.1:0-7818 GCF_051958545.1 Neisseria sp. P0009.S010 | reverse complement strand
GCCCATGAGTGCAAACACCTGTCGCCTTTGCTGGAAGGGTTACCCAAAGGTACGACCGTCTATGCCGATAAAGGCTACGACAGTAAGGAAAACCGGCAACATCTGAAAGAGCATCAGTTGTTAGACGGCATTATGCGCAAAGCCCACCGCAACCATCCGCTGACGGAAGTGCAAACCAAACGCAACCGATATTTGTCGAAGACCCGTTATGTGGTCGAACAGAGCTTCGGTACGCTGCACCGTAAATTCCGCTACACCCGGGCAGCCTATTTTGGTCTGCTCAAAGTGAGTGCACAAAGCCATCTGAAGGCGATGTGTTTGAACCTATTGAAAGCGGCTAACAGGCTAAGTGTGCCTGTTTGTGCCTAAAAGGCGGCCCGGATGCCTGATTATCAGGTATCCGGGGAGGATTAAGGGGTCATTTGGGTAAAATCAGGAGGTATTAGGGGAGAGAAACAGCCGAAAACCTGTGTTTGGGTTTCGGTTGTCGAGGGAAGGGCTTTTTTGCAAAGGTCTCTAACAGTGTTTTACACAACAGCTTAAGAAAAATACGCCGGCAACATCTCAAACACCGCAACCCTTTCAGGCTGCCATAAGGCTTCACAGTATCATTCTTGAAATCTTCAGATACTGTAAACAGCGCCAGATATCTATAGATAAAGTTAAGACATTGACATTTTATCAATGATTTTGTAAAATTTAGTGAGTTTATTTTCAAGTAAAAATATACTGGGTTTAACATTATGTCCGCCATACACACCCATCTGAGTTTAGCTATTTTGGCAGCCTTTTCTTTTCAGGCTGCACTTGCCGATACCATTGAAGAAAGCGAATTCAGACGTCAGGAAATGCGACGCCGGCAGCAGGAGCAGCAGCTGCAGCGCGAAGTCGATGTGCGTTTGGAAGATACGCGGCAAAGTACGCTTACTCCGTCTGCAGCCGAATCGGCCGAATCCCCCTGTTTCCCCATTCATACCGTTACCCTGACCGGCGATGCTGCCGGCCGTTTTCAGTTTGCACTTAAAAAAGCCTTGAAAGAAACCGGCTTCCAATCCGGACAATGTTTGGGTGCGCAAGGCATCAACCGCATTATGGTTGCGGCACAAAACGCCGTTATCGGCCGCGGCTATACCACTACCCGTATTTTGGCCGCACCGCAGGATTTAAACAGCGGAACTTTGGAATTAACCGTTTTGTCCGGCAAAGTGCGCTCGGTTCGCACTGATACTTCGCACAACGACCAAACCCGTGCCGCGCGCATTGCCGCCTTTCAAAACGAAATTCCGTTGAAAGGCGGCGATATTCTGAATCTGCGCCGTATCGAGCAGGGGCTGGAAAATCTCAAGCGCGTACCCACCGCGGAAGCCGATATTCAAATCGTTCCCGCCGATGCACCCGATGAAAGCGACATCATTGTTGCCTGGCGGCAGCGGCTGCTGCCCTACCGCCTGTCGCTCGGTGTGGACGACTCCGGCAGCAAAACCACCGGCAAATACCAAGGCAGCCTGACTTTCTCTGCCGACAACCCTTTCGGCTTAAGCGATCTGTTTTATCTGTCCTACGGCCGCCATCTGGGCCATACCGACACCCATACCGACTCCGAGGGCAAAAAAACCGCCGGCGGCACCCAAAGCTACGCCTTTCACTATTCCGTTCCTGCGGGCAACTGGCTGTGGAGCTGGAACCACAACTACTACCGCTACCACCAAGCCGTGGCGGGTATCAATGAAGTGTACGACTACAACGGCAAAAGCCGTGGCAGCGACATCGGATTTACCCGCCTGCTGTACCGTGATGCGCGGCGCAAGAGCCATATCGGCTTCAAACTGTGGCAGAAAGAAAACCAAAGTTTTATCGATGATGCCGAAGTCGAAGTACAGCGCCGTAAAACCGCCGGTTGGCAGTTGAGCCTAAAACACAAGGAATACATCGGCCGCAGCACTTTGGATATCGGCCTTGGCTACAAGCGCGGCACCGGCATGGCCGATGCCATTGCCGCCCCTGAAGAGGTGTTTGATGAAGGCACTTCGAGAATGAAGGTGATCACTGCCGACATCAGCTATAACCACCCCTTCCAAATCGGCCGGCAGCACTTCGTATATGACACCGCCCTGCATGCCCAGTGGAATAAAACCCCGCTGACGCCTTTGGACAAAATCGCCATCGGCGGTCGCTACACCGTGCGCGGCTTCGACGGCGAAAGCTCACTGTCGGCCGAGCGCGGCTGGTACTGGCGCAACGAAGCCGGCTGGTATTTTCAGGCTGCCCACCAGTTTTATCTGGCGCTAGACGGCGGCCATGTTTCCGGCGACTCGGCGCAATACCTGCTCGGCCAAACCCTAATCGGCGCCGCCGCCGGCCTGCGCGGCCAGTTCAAAGCAGGCGGCAGCCTGAATTACGACCTGTTTGTCGGCAAACCGATTAAAAAACCGCAAGGCTTTAGCAAACGTACCGCCGTTTTCGGCTTCAACCTAAACTATTCGTTTTAACCGGAGAAAACACGGGCACCGCCTGCATTTGGGCTGCCTGTTTCCCATTTCCACACGGACGCAAGAACATGAACAAACACTGCCATAAAATCGTCTTCAACCGCACCCGCGGCATCCTGATGGCCGTAGCCGAGACTGCCATCGGGCAGGGCAAAAGTCCCGGCGAGCGCTCAGGCGGAGAAACCGGTGGCGGTGACGGCAGCCTAAAAACCCGTTCAGGCTGCCGTTTGCATTTGGGCACGCTGACTTTCAGCCTGCTGCTCGGTTTCGGTTCGGCCCTGATTGTGCCCGCCGCCGCTGCCGACATCCAAGCCGACAAATCCGCCCCCAAATCCCAGCAGCCCGTCATCCTGCAAACCGGCAACGGACTACCGCAGGTCAATATCCAAACCCCCACCGCCCACGGCGTATCCGTCAACCAATACCGCCGTTTCGATGTCGACACGCGCGGCACCATTCTCAACAACAGCCATAAAAGCGTATCCACCCGCCAGGCCGGCTGGATACAGGGCAACCCCTTTCTCGCCCGCGACGAAGCCCGTGTAATCGTCAACCAAATCAACAGCAGCGACCCGAGCCGGCTGAACGGCTATATCGAAATCGCCGGCCGCCGCGCCGAAGTGGTGATGGCCAACCCCGCCGGCATCCGCGTCGACGGCGGCGGCTTTATCAACAGCGCAGGTGCCACCCTGACCACCGGCCGTCCCATCCTGGCAGACGGCCGTTTCGACGGTTTGGACATCGGCAGCGGCCGTATTGAAATCGGCGCACAGGGTCTTGACGGGCGCGGTGCCGACTACACCCGCATTCTCAGCCGTGCCGCCAAGATTGACGGCGGCATTTGGGGGCAGGACGTCCAAGTGATTGCCGCCGCCGGCCAAACCGACGCCGCAGGCAGCCTGAAAGACGCCGCCGCACCTCGCACTCCGTCTTCATCCGCCCCCGTCTTTGCCATCGACACCGGCGCCCTGGGCGGCATGTATGCCGGCAAAATCACCCTGATTGCTGCCGATGCCGGCAGCGGCATCCGCAATGCCGGCAAGATTTACGCCGGTGCCGGCGGCGTGACCCTCAGCGCCGACGGAAGACTGGCCAACAGCGGCACCGTCGCCGCCCAAGACGGCGGCACCCTGCGTCTTAACGCCGGCCAAGCCGACAACAGCGGCACCCTTTACGCCCACGGCCAAAGCAGCATCGACAGCAAAAGCAGCCTGAACAACAGCGGCCGCATTCTCAGCACCGCAGAAAACCGCATCCGCAGCGCCCGGATTGACAACAGCGGTCAAATCGACGGCGGCCGTCTGGACATTGCCGCCCCCGTATTGGACAACAGCGGCCGCATCAGCCAAAGCGGCAGTCAGGATCTGGCCGTCGATACCGCCCGCCTGGCCAACAGCGGCCGCATCGGCCTGCCGGAAAACAACAACGGCAACAGTGGAAACAGTAGCGGCAACAACGGCGGAAACGGCAACAACAATGGTTCCCACTCCGGCAACAAGCGGCCGCCCGCCAATAACGGCAACGGCAATAGCGGCAACAGTCACGGCGGCCATACCCAAGTTCCCACTCCTGCCGACGGCCGCATCAGCGTCTCCGGCCGTTTGGACAACAGCGGCACCATCGAAGCGGGCGGCCGCACCGATCTGAACGTACACAGCGAACTGGCCAACAGCGGCCGCCTCACCCTCGGCAGCCTGAAAGCAGACGGCAGCCGTTTCGACAACCGCCAAGGCGACATTCTCGCCCACAGCGCCGACATTCACAGCAGCCACAGCGACAACCGCGGCGGCGCCCTGGCCGCAGGCAGCCTGAAACTGGATGGCACCCGACTCGACAACCGCCAAGGCGCCATCCGCAGCAACAGCCAAAGCGACATCCGCCTTTCAGACGGCCTGAACAACGAACAAGGCGAAATCACCACTGCCGGCAGCCTGAAACTGGCCGCCGACAACATCACCAACCAAGACGGCAGCATCTTGGCCGGACAGGACATCGGACTGGATGCCCGGGTACTGGACGGCAGCGGCACCCTGGCCGCTGGCCGTGATGCCGCCCTCAAACTCAGCGCCGACTTTGACAGCAGCGCAGACATCGAAGCCGGCCGCACACTCAGCATCGAAAGCGGCGGCAGCATCCGCAACCGCCACCGTTTGGCCGGCGGCGCAGCCCTCGACATCCGTGCCCGGCACATCGACAACCGCGCCGAAGGCAAACTGGTTTCCGGCAGCAATACCCGTATTGGCGCCGACACCGTGGACAACCGCGGCCTGATCAACAGCAACGGCCTGACCCGTATTGATGCCGCAGACAGCCTGAACAACATCGGCAGCGGCCGCATCTACGGCAGCCGTCTCGCCCTGGGCGGCGGCAGCCTGAACAACCGCGAAGAAGCAAGCGCAGACGGCAAAAACCAAGCCCCCGTGATTGCCGCACGAGAGCGGCTGGACATCGGCATGCGCAGCATAAGCAACACCGGCAGCGGCTTTGGCCGGATTGAAAACGGCCAAGTACAAACCGGCAGCGTCTCCAGCCTGATCAGCAGCGAAGGCACACTGCATATCGGCGGCCGTTTGAACGAGAGCCATCAGGCCGAAGGCAGGGCCGAGCGACTGGAAAACCGCGGCGCGCGGATTGAAGCAGCGGGAGGCGGGCAGATTGCCGTTCAAAAACTGGACAACCTGAACGCCGGTTTGCGCACCGAAGAATATTTGGCCGACAGCCGCCGCCAAACTGCCTACACCTTTGCCGGCGAGCCCGAACGCTACATTGACGGCGAAGACGGCAACATGAGCCAATACCGAACCAATCTGGTCTTCCGTTTCAACGAGCAGGGCAGACAGAAAAGCGGCAGTACCGAACGCAAATTCGAACGCTCCGACGTATCGGCGGTACGCCGCTACCAATACAGCCTGAACCGTTACCGCCAACGTATCGTAGAAAGCCGTCCGGGCGAAATCCTGATTGGCGGCGACCTGAAAGCCGAAGGCGGAGAATGGCGTAACAGTGACAGCAAAATCCTGATCGGTGGCACATTGTCGGGGCTTTCCAAAGACAAGATTGCCAACCACGCCACCCAAGAGCAGCGGCGTCTGGAAGAAGTCGGCATAAGCGAACATGCGACCTTCGAAAGAAGCCATGGCCACCGAGGCAGGCATCATGTCTATTGGAGAGGTGGTTATGCTTACAACAACCCGAGCGTCAGCACCCACGACTTTGAAAACCAGCTGAGCGACATTCTGCAAAACCAAGGCAGCCTGAACCCTCCTGCCGGCCATGCCGCCGCAGCCGATGCCGCCACCGCCGCCGTTGCCCCTCCGCGCATTAAAAGTCCCGACGTCAGCTTCAGCCTGCCCGAAAGCAGCCTGTACACCGTCCGTCCCGACCGCCCCGGCTATCTGGTGGAAACCGATCCCGCCTATGCCGACTACCGCACCTGGCTGGGCAGCGACTACATGCTCAAAGCCCTGCAAACCGATCCCAACCGCACCCACAAACGGCTGGGCGACGGCTATTACGAGCAACGCCTGATCAACGAACAGATTGCCCGTCTGACCGGCTACCGCCGTCTGGACGGCTACCCCAACGACGAAGCCCAATTCCAAGCCCTGATGGACGCCGGCATCAGCTTCGCCCGCACCCAGCAGCTGACCCCCGGCATCGCCCTGTCCCCCGAGCAGGTTGCCCGGCTGACCAGCGACATCGTCTGGCTTGAAAGCCAGACCGTTACCCTGGCCGACGGCAGCAGCCAAAGCGTACTCGTACCCAAAGTCTACGTACTCGCCCGCCCCGGCGATCTCAACAGTGCCGGCGGCCTCATCAGCGCCGACGCCCTGCAGCTGAATGCCGGCCGCATCGACAACCGCGGCACCCTGGCCGGTCGGCGCATCGTCGATCTGGCCGCCGGCGACATCAGCAACAGCGGCCGCATCGGCGGCAAAAACGTCATACTCGACGCCCAACAACAAATCGACATCACCGGCGGCAGCATCGAAGCCGAACAGCTGCTCAGCCTCAAAGCCGACAACATCACCCTCCAAAGCAGCACCGCCCAAAGCGGCGACTCGCACAACGGCCGCACCACCGTTGACCGTGTGGCCGGACTGTATGTCAGCGGCACAGAAGACGGCCAAGGCCTGCTCAGCCTCGAAGCAGGGCACGACATCAAACTGAACGGCGCCCGCCTGGCCAACCGCGCCCGCGACGGCCACAGCCAAATGATTGCCCGCGAAGGCAGCGTCACACTCGGCACCGTCCGCACCGAAAGCCACGAAAGCTACGGCGCGGCAAACGACAAAAACCACCGCCACATTCACCAAAGCGCCGAAGCAGGCAGCCGCATCGAAGCGGCCGGCAACATCACCGTATCCGCCGGTAAAGAGCTCAGCATCCGCCAAGGCCAAATCGACAGCCAAAACGGCCGCACCACCCTGGCCGCCCAAGGAAACATCGACATCAGCGAAGGCAGCCGCACCCTGGATTTGGACGAATCCACCTACAGCAAAGACCGCAGCCTGACCGGCAGCAAAAGCCGGCTGGACCAATACCGGCGCCAACACGACGAAGCAGCCGGCAGCGTGATTACCGGCCGCGAAGTCAGAACGGCTTCCGGCGGCGACACCCGCATCCGCGGCAGCCAAGTCATCAGCGACGGGCAGACCCTGGTGACCGCTGCCGGCGAAGTGCGCGTTGATGCTGCTCAGAACCGCTACCAAGATTGGGAAAACCACGAGCGCAAAAAGTCCGGCCTCACCGGTAGCCTGAAAAACGGCGTAGCGATGGCCGGTTACGGCAAGACCCAAGAAAACCTGCAGCAAAACAGCGTATCGTCTGCCGTAGTCTCCTCGCAGATAGGCAGCCTGAAAGGCGATACCACCGTAGCGGCGGGCGGCAAACTGAGTACCGAAGCCGCACAGCTGTATGCCGGTGGCGATCTGAAGCTGCAGGGGCGCGAAGTTTCCCTTGACGAAGCCTATAACCGCAGCGAACAGCACAGCCGGACACAGCGTAAACAAAGCGGCTTCTCGATCGGCATCACTTACGACCCCTATACCGCCGGTAAAAATGCCTGGGACAAAGCCATGCAGGGCGGCGGGTACAGCGACAGTATCGTCGGTAACTGGATGCAGCGCAGCAGCGCCTCAGCCAAAGCCAGCCAGGCGGCGGGCACGCCCGTTGTCATCAGCGGCGGCCGCAGCCGCAGCACGCAGGTGCAGGATGGCAGCAGCGCCGAAGCCGTCGGCAGCTCGCTGACAGCCGGCCGCCATCTCAGCATCCGTGCCACCGAAGGCAACATCGAAGCCAAAGGCGCACAAATCTCCGCCGAAGGCGA
>NZ_JBQCVH010000016.1:0-8137 GCF_051958545.1 Neisseria sp. P0009.S010 | reverse complement strand
TCGCCTTCGGCGGAGATTTGTGCGCCTTTGGCTTCGATGTTGCCTTCGGTGGCACGGATGCTGAGATGGCGGCCGGCCGTCAGCGAGCTGCCGACGGCTTCGGCGCTGCTGCCATCCTGCACCTGCGTGCTGCGGCTGCGGCGGCGGGCACAATCAGAGCCGAACCGAAACCGAGCAGCAGGCTGAAAGCCAGCGTGCCCAAATGCAAACGACAGCCTGAATGGGGTTTCGGGCTGCCTTTAATCTGCATTATGGAATCATGATTAGCCATACGGGTTTTCTGTTTTTTGCTTTTCTTCTTTAAACCATTGTTCAAAAATATTACCCGGTGTTAAATCATCTCTATGCGAGAAAAATTTTTCATATGAATAATTAGCGGATGCTTTCTGATTTACATTGTCATATATGAGTTTCAACTGAGTTGGAATTTCCTGATGATTCTCGGCAAAGACAGAGCATAGTTCCGAATAATCTTCCATTCCAAGATTAAGAAACTGCCATTGAATCTCTTTTGTATTAAAAGACTCCTTTCTCATAATTTTATTACCCACTTTAAAAAAAGCATCAAAAGACAATACGTTTCTTTCCCTTGCACCATATATATAGACAGCGGTAACCCCCTCTCCTGAAAATTCAAGTGCCAAGCTAAGCATACGTTCTTGTATTTCTGATATCTTATCTTCAAATTTCATTTTTACTTTCCTGTGTTGTAAATCTTTTCAACTTTTTTAATGCCATCAATTTCATATTGAATAACAAAATGATCTGGCCTTAAACTATTTCCCTTGTATTGTATATCAACATTTACCGTTACGCGTTTCTTTTCCATTAATGCATTTGCCCATTCATTTTCTAGAATTTTATAATTGCTTAAATTAACTCCGCTAAGCTGGGATACCAGATTATCCAACTTTGGAGACCCGCCAAATCTATCTCCCGCCAAATGACCAGCATGATCACCACTGAGTTTTCCCGGAGTATTAGGGTTATGATGAAGCCTGTCGGAACGTTTGGTTAACTGAAGCTCTTGTGCTTCCCATGTTTTTAACCGCCCAAGATGATCAGTTTGGTATATATATTCAAACTCTCCGGCTTGATATGTTACATTTGGTTTTAGTTTTCCTTTCTGATCAAAATGCGATCCGTCTTTGATAATTGTATCAGACGAAATAGTTTGGGTGCTATTCTGAAGTTTCGAGTTATTCGTGTTCAAGCGGTTATTGCGGGCGGGAGGCTGTTTGTTGTGCACATTTTCTTCCAGACGCCCGATTCCGCCCTGCTTGCCAAAGGTCTGATCATATACCGCATTCCCTTGTCCGACTTTCTCCGCAACATTGCCTACCGCTTTGTCAAACTTCTCTCCCGCCGTGCCGCCTTTGGGTGGCGAAGATTCGGGCTGCCCGCTTCCTTTGGCTGATGTGCTGCCTTTGCCGGTTGCGCCGGATTTGGTGCCGCCCTTGCCGTGCGCACGGCTTTCCATTGGAAGAGACGGGCTTTCAGGCTGCACTCTGTGCGGCAATCCGATACCCTCCGGTGTGGCCAGTCCGCATTGCGCACCATGGCAGAAATTGTCAAAGCCTTCCTTTATTTTTTGAAGCTCTTGCTTCCCGTTGTCTGCGACTTTTCGCGCAAACCTCCCGCTTTCGCCAACCAAATTCCCGCCTACATAGCGAACCCCTTTACTGATGATTTCTCCACCGTGTTTTGCAGCTTTTCCGGGAACGATAAAACCGCCTACATTGGCTGTAGCCGTTTCCATGTCATCGACCGCATCACCCAAATTGCCATTGGCAACAGCATGTCCGAAATTGCTGCTATGCCGTTTGAACAGGCTCCATTCGTGCCGGATGGCTGTACCGGCAGAATCGATTACTTTATCCCGCTCCTCTTGGTTGGTAGCCAACTGTTCCAGCTTATTCCAGACCCGATCCGGATTTTGAATGACGTACTTCCCTCCGTTCCATAATCCTTCACCGAGACCGATAATGCCTTCTCCGGTATCAATCAAGATACGATCGGCAACGCGTATGTCAAATGGGGCACTGAAGACTTTCTCAACTGCCCGCTCAGTAAATGGTTTGTCCGGCTGTTGGCCATCAGCTACCTGCTGGGGGAGATTGCCGAGACGGGGCGATTTTCCTACTGAGAAAGCGCCACGAAGGGTGTACCAAAAATCGGACGGACGTAACAGGCTCTTACGCTGATTGGTGTGGTTAAATGAAATGCCGTCGAGATAATGGGTGATATCGGCAGCTTTTTGACGGTCACTCTCCAAATAGGCAATATCGGTCATATTTTCCCAAATGATAAAGTGCCGGCTGCTGTAACCTTCTTTGCCGATCCAATCGGGGAGAACGGTAACGACCGGTAAGTTTTTTGCATCGTCTCCTGCTTGGTTAGGTGAAATAGAATCGGTTTGTGTAACAGGCTCAAGTTGAGCCCATTTTCTTCTGGGTGGATACTGCCTGCTTGCATAAAGCGGCGCATATTCTTCACTGGTGACATATTGCAAGCCTTCACGTATTTCAACTTTTTTCGCGGCGCACGCAGGATCTTGGTCGCCTCCGCGTTGGCATTGCAGTATCAAATCATTGCGGTTTTTTGCGCTGCGCATACGGGCGTCTGCAAATGTTTCATCCAGACATTTTTTATCGCCTATCGCGCATTGTTCCAATCTTCTTTCAAACTCGATGGTTTCTTCTTTGCTCAGATAGTTATTCTCCACCGCATTCTGTCCGACCGTCCCGGCAACTTGCGCATCAAACAACGCTCCGTTGCTGCTGTTCGTGCCGTTCAGACTGCCTCCGGCCGCACCCACCACCGAAGCAAGCGCCCCGGTCTGCGCTTTGATCTCTTCTTTAATGTGCTCGGGCAGAAGGTTGGGATTGAATTTTCCGCTTATCGGGTCAATCGCGGTCTTGCCGTCGTCGTATTGTTTGGTCAGGTATTCGGCTGCGCGTTCGGCGGCAACGGCGGCGCTGCCGCCGGCCAGCGGGTCGGCGCCGTTGGCGTAGGCTAAGGCGGCACCGAGCATAAAGTGGCTGATTGCTTGCGCGGCTTCGTTTTTGTTTTCACCGTGGCCGAAGCGCTTGCCGATGGCGGCTGCGGCATACGGTGCCAACGTATTGGCCGCCAGCTGTAAATCACCCTGGCCGCCCAATGCGCCGGTAATCAGGGTTTCGGCGGCGCTAAGCGCACGGCTTTTGCTGCCGCCTACGCCCCAGCTTCGGGCTTCTTGGTAAGCTTGGGCATACTTCGCGTTCCCCAGCCTCATGGACAGCCGTTCGCTGTCGCTTTTACCGGCATATTGCTCATAACTGCCGTCGTTTTGCTCTTTCAGACGGCCTTCGTAAGCGGCCTGTTGTTTTTCCAGCTCTTCGGCTGCCGCTTTGGCACGGTTGCCACTATAGGTGGCAACGGCGCTGTGGATGACGGCAGTCGATTGGGCGACGGTTTGCTGTTTGTCGAGTAGGTTTTGCAGATCGGGTACGGCTTCGGCGCTGCGGTGGGCGTTTTGCAGATCGGTTTGGATGCCGAGTGCGCGGGCGCTGGTGGCTTGGTCGCCGATGGTGATGTTGCCTTCGCTGAGTACGGAGCGGGTATAGCCTTGGCTGCCGCCGCTTTCATGTTGCGGCAGGGTGGGGCTGTAGTTGAGGCCTTGCTTGATGTTTTGGCCGGCGGTTTGGGACGCACGGCCGAAGGCGCTTTGATTGAAGCCGCCGCTGCCTTTCAGGCTGCCGCCGTAGCCGGCGCCGATGCCCATGCTGCTGGCGCTGTAGCTGCTTTCGTTGCGGATGTCTTCAAAGCTGAAACTGCGGGCGGTGAGTTCGTTGTGGTCTTTGTCTGCGGCAGAAGCGATGGCACCGCCTTTGAGTCGGACGCTGTCGGCTGTGATGTGGTAGCCGCCTTCGCCGGCAAAGAGACCGCTCTGGCTGCCGACGTTAAAAGACAGCCTGAATATTTTTCAGACTGTCTTTTTGAAGAGATGGAAGTTATTTGTTTCTCAATATCTCAATAAGGGCGGCTTTGGACTGGTAGAAGTCCAAATCAAATAATGAAATGCCTAAATGTTTGCAATATTCTTCGATCATCTCCACAGTCAGCCTGTTTTTTTTGAGTCTTTCGGTATATTTTTCTGTCTGTTCAAACGGCAGCGGCGTGCCATATTCCATAAACTCGACACGACTGGTTTCTTTATGCAGCATAACATCTCTGGTTTCGCAGTCATGACGGGAAACCTGTTTGCTGCCCTCATATAGGGTAAATGAGACCGCACCGAATTCATCTTTGCCAAAATATGGGCGTAAGTACATAGTCAATAATCTGATTTTCCACAGCAAGGCTTCATACGGCACACTTGAAAAGTCTGTGCCGTTCCGATTATTGTCTATTAGTAATGACCAATCAGACTGCGTTTCCAACAATAAATATTTGGATGATCCGGTAATCTCAAGCGGATTCAAGAAATCCAATTTCTGACTGAGGGTATATTCCTCATCCAAATACGATAGTTTCGGTTTTAAATTCTGATAAAAGTCGCTTAAATCCATTAATCTTTTCAAATAGAGATCCAGTGCTTTTTCAAATGGCGCGCCAATAAAATAAAACTGTTTCAGGCTTGGATGGCCGTCTTTTGCAAGAAAAAAATCTTTGTTTACATTCATAATTTAATCCACGGTTCTTAAGCCGTGATTGTCGGCGGTGCGGATATCGACGCTTTGGGCGCTGATGTCGATGTCGCGGGCGGCGGCAAGATCGCTGCCGGTTTGGCGGTAGGCGCCGCCGGCATCTATCCGCACGCCGCCTTTCAGGCTGCCGACGGCTTCGGCACTACCTGCGTGCTGCTACCTACCGCAGAAATGGTATCCGCTTCGCTTTCTTAGCCATAGGTTTAATCAGATATTTTGCTGCTTACCAATTTCTTTTGCCAATCTAAAAAAATTTTTACCAGCTTCATTAGTTAATGAATCTATGTATTTATCAATATCAATTGTGTTGCAAACAAATATTTCATTTGTGTGTTTATTAAATTCTAAATTTAACAAAATATTTCCGTTTACCAATACTTCATATATATCTTCCTCTTCAGGAAGCATAGATAAACAGTATGCACTTGAAGCTGCAAATTCTTTTTTTAGATATTCAACAATAAATGTATTATTAAGTAGAATCCAATTAAATTCATCAAGTGATTGCTTAACTTCTTCTAATGTCCATTTTTTAATACTATTTTTCTTCATTTTATTCTTCCTGGTGTTGTTGTTACTAAATTGCCATATTTGTCTGTTTGAATGGTCATGATATTGGTCGGTTTATTTCCATTAAATTTGTCATATCCAATATTTTTATTTAATTTAACAACTCTTTCATAAATTGTATGAGAAATGCTGTGTCCATCACCAAGTTTCTCAATAGATATGCGTTTTCGTGTGACTGGTACCGACACAACATCTTTATGCTGCAATAATGCTCTTAATTCATTTTTTGAGATAGAAAATTGACTACCGGTTCCTCCTCCTTCTGGTAAATGTCTATCAACAACATGTATCCAACCAGAATTATTAAAATTACGATTTTTTAAATTAATTCTTGATTGAACGACAGAACCCGTTGAAAAAATAGGTGGCGAATTACTGGCATTCATTGCTGTTGGAGCAGGCAATGCCTTCTGTTCCCAATCCCGACTATTAAATCTCCGCTTTTTCCCATCAGGCCGCACAACCTTCACCGCATTGTCTGACCACGTTACCACAGAGCCTTTCGGTATCAGCTCTCCGTTGGCCAGGCGTTGTTCCTGTGCCAAGGTAACGGTTGTTCCTTTTACCGCTTGGGGGCTTTGGGGAATGCGGGCTTCGCCGACAGGAACAGCCTTTCCGGATGGAGCCTCGGCCTTGCGGACAATTTTGCTTAAATTCCCGGCACTATTCACTACCTTTGCGGCGACAGGCGAGCGGACAATGGCAGATGCCGTCCCGCCGCTGACAACCATAAATGCTGCATTGGCTCCCACTCGGGCATTAAACATTGCGTCCATTCTGCCTGCAAGTTGCGGATCGTTAATGTATGCTTCGTCGCGAATCGCTTTCCAGTTTTCGTAGGACATCACAACTTTGTTGACTGTTTGCACGGGACTGGAAACGGCTTCGGCCAATGGAACAATGGTATTGTCCCACGGGTGGCGTATGCCCTCCCATGTGCCTACAACAATCTCTTTGGCTGCCAGATAGGATGCTTTTAATTCATAGGCTTCGTAAGAGCGGATGTAACGGTCTTTGCCCTTTGGATTGTTTTGGTAGATCTTATCTGCTCTGGCTCTCAGGCTTCGTTCGCCGGGTGTGAATCCGTCCAAACGGTCTAGGGCATTATTATTCTCCACCGCATTCTGCCCCAGCACACCCCCTACCTGTGCATTGAACAGGGCATTGCTGTTGCCGTTGGTGCTGCCGCTGCCTTTCAGACTGCCACCCGCCGCACCCACCACCGAAGCAACCGCACCGGTCTGCGCTTTGATCTCTTCTTTGATGTGCTCGGGCAGAAGGTTGGGATTGAATTTCCCCGTTATCGGGTCGATGGCGGTCTTGCCGTCGTCGTATTGTTTGGCCAGATACTCGGCTGCGCGTTCGGCGGCAACGGCAGCGCTGCCGCCGGCAAGCGGGTCGGCGCCGTTGGCGTAGGCCAAGGCGGCACCGAGCATAAAGTGGCCGATTGCTTGCGCGGCTTCGTTTTTGTGTTCACCGTGGCCGAAGCGCTTGCCGATGGCAGCTGCGGCATACGGCGCCAACGTATTGGCCGCCAGCTGTAAATCACCCTGTCCGCCCAGGGCGCCGGTAATCAGGGTTTCGGCGGCGCTAAGCGCACGGCTTTTGCTGCCGCCTACGCCCCAGCTTCGGGCTTCTTGGTAGGCTTGGGCGTAGGCGGGGGAATGGGCCAGCATCTCCTGCTGCCGTTGTGCGTCGCTTAGGCTGAGGTAGTGTTCGTAGCTGCCGTCGTTACGCTCTTTCAGGCTGCCTTCGTGGGCGGCCTGTTGTTTTTCCAGCTCTTCGGCTGCCGCTTTGGCACGGTTGCCCCTATAGGTGCCGACGGCGCTGTGGATGGCGGCAGTCGATTGGGCAATGGTTTGCTGTTTGTCGAGTAGGTTTTGCAGATCGGGAACGCTGTCGGCACCGTGATGGGCAGTGGTCGAATCGGTATGGATGCCGAGAGCGCGGGCACTGGTTTTTTTGCCGCCGATGGTGATGTTGCCTTCACTGAGTACCGAGCGGGTATAGCCTTGGCTGTCGCCGCTTTCATGCTGGGGCAGGGTGGGGCTGTAGTTGAAGCCTTTGTTCATGTTCTGGCCGGCGGTTTGGGACGCACGGCCGAAGGCGCTTTGATTGAAGCCGTCGCTTCCTTTCAGGCTGCCGCCATAACCGGCACCGATGCCCATGCTGCTGGCGCTGTAGCTGCTTTCGTTGCGGATGTCTTCGAAGCTGAAACTGCGGGCGGTGAGTTCGTTGTGGTCTTTGTCTGCGGCAGAAGCGATGGCGCCGCCTTTGAGTCGGACGCTGTCGGCGGTGATGTGGTAGCCGCCTTCGCCGGCAAAGAGACCGCTCTGGCTGCCGACGCTGCGGCTGTAGCCGCTGGCTTTGCTTTGGTTGTAGTTGCCGGATACGTTCCATGCGGTACCAAGGGCAACTTGGGCACGGATGCCGCCGCCGCTTTGTTTGCTTTCCTGTTCGACAGTGTCCTGTGGGCTTTCGATGTGCAGTGTGCCGCCGACTTCAGCGTCGATGCGTTTTGCATGGGCTTGGGCACCGTTCAGCACGGTATTGCCCTTGCTGCTGAGCTGCAGTTTGTCCGATTGCAGCAGGGTGTTTTGATGGGTTTGGCTGTCGGTGCGGTTTTTGCCTTTGCCGTAGGCTGCTTCGGCGTAGATATAGACGCCGGTTTGGGCACCAACGGAAACCCCGACGCCGACCTGTACGCCGGCATTGCGGTTTTTGCCGTCCTGATGTTGGCTGTCTTGGGCGGAGAGCAGCCGGATGTCGCGTGCGGAATCGAGGCGGATGGTGTCGCCCGCAGTAATGTTGCTGCCTTGGACGGTAATGTCGCCCTCGCGGCTGCGGATATTGATGTCTCCGCCAGCTTTCAGGCTGCT
>NZ_JBQCVH010000015.1:0-9495 GCF_051958545.1 Neisseria sp. P0009.S010 | reverse complement strand
GGCGCTAAAGGCGAAAAAGGCGACAAAGGTGACCAAGGTGAAGCCGGCGCTAAAGGCGAAAAAGGCGACAAAGGTGATACTGGTGAAAAAGGCAGCAGCGTCACTGGCGAAGTTGTAAATAACAATGACGGTACTCATACCATCACTATTACTAATGAAAGTGATGGCTCAGTCACTACTACCATCGTTAAAGACGGTGTAGACGGTAAGAATGCTAAAGCTGACGTCAAAGACAACGGCGACGGCACTCACACTGTAACCATCACTGATGGCGAAGGTAATACCACTACTACTATCGTTAAAGACGGTAAGAATGCTGAAGCCGAAGTTAAAGACAACGGCAACGGTACTCATACTGTAACCATCAAAGACGGTAACGGTAATACCACTACTACCATCCTTAAAGACGGTGCAACTGGTGCCAAAGGCGATACCGGCGCAACTGGTGCAACCGGTGCCGATGGTAAGAACGCTGAAGCCGACGTTAAAGACAACGGCAACGGTACCCACACTGTAACCATTAAAGACGGTAACGGTAACACCACTACTACCATCCTTAAAGACGGTGCAACTGGCGCTACCGGTGCAACTGGTGCCGACGGTAAGAACGCTGAAGCCGACGTTAAAGACAACGGCAACGGTACCCACACTGTAACCATCAAAGACGGTAACGGTAACACTACTACTACCATCGTTAAAGACGGTGCAACTGGTGCTGATGGTAAGAATGCTGAAGCCGAAGTTAAAGACAACGGCAACGGTACTCACACTGTAACCATCAAAGACGGTAACGGTAATACCACTACTACCATCGTTAAAGACGGTGCAACTGGTGCTAAAGGTGATACCGGTGCAGACGGTAAGAATGCTAAAGCCGACGTTAAAGACAATGGCAACGGCACTCACACTGTAACCATCACTGATGGCGAAGGTAATACCACTACTACTATCGTTAAAGACGGTAAGAACGCTGAAGCCGAAGTTAAAGACAACGGCAACGGTACTCACACTGTAACGATCAAAGACGGTAACGGTAACACCACTACTACTATCGTTAAAGACGGTGCAACTGGTGCCAAAGGCGATACCGGCGCAACTGGTGCAACCGGTGCCGATGGTAAGAACGCTGAAGCCGAAGTTAAAGACAACGGCAACGGTACTCATACTGTAACCATCAAAGACGGTAACGGTAACACCACTACTACCATCGTTAAAGACGGTGCAACTGGTGCTAAAGGTGATACCGGTGCAGACGGTAAGAATGCTAAAGCCGACGTTAAAGACAACGGCAACGGCACTCACACTGTAACCATCACTGATGGCGAAGGTAATACCACTACTACTATCGTTAAAGACGGTAAGAACGCTGAAGCCGAAGTTAAAGACAACGGCAACGGTACTCACACTGTAACGATCAAAGACGGTAACGGTAATACCACTACTACCATCGTTAAAGACGGTGCAACTGGCGCTACCGGTGAAACAGGTGCAACTGGTGCTAAAGGTGATACCGGTGCAGACGGTAAGAATGCTAAAGCCGACGTTAAAGACAACGGCAACGGCACTCACACTGTAACCATCACTGATGGCGAAGGTAATACCACTACTACTATCGTTAAAGACGGTAAGAACGCTGAAGCCGAAGTTAAAGACAACGGCAACGGTACTCATACTGTAACCATCAAAGACGGTAACGGTAATACCACTACTACCATCGTTAAAGACGGTGCAACTGGCGCTACTGGTGCAACTGGTGCAGATGGTAAGAATGCTAAAGCCGAAGTTAAAGACAACGGCAACGGTACTCACACTGTAACCATCACTGATGGTGAAGGTAATACCACTACTACTATCGTTAAAGATGGTACAGCTGCAGCTAAGGGTGATACCGGTGCTAAAGGTGAAGATGGTAAGAATGCTAAAGCCGATGTTAAAGACAATGGCAACGGCACTCACACTGTAACCATCACTGATGGCGAAGGTAATACCACTACTACTATCGTTAAAGACGGTAAGAACGCTGAAGCCGAAGTTAAAGACAACGGCAACGGTACTCACACTGTAACGATCAAAGACGGTAACGGTAATACCACTACTACCATCGTTAAAGACGGTGCAACTGGCGCTACCGGTGCAACTGGTGCAGATGGTAAGAATGCTAAAGCCGAAGTTAAAGACAACGGCAACGGCACTCACACTGTAACCATCACTGATGGCGAAGGTAATACCACTACTACTATCGTTAAAGATGGTACAGCAGCAGCTAAAGGTGATACCGGTGCAACTGGTGCAGATGGTAAGAATGCTAAAGCCGACGTTAAAGACAACGGCAATGGCACTCACACTGTAACCATCACTGATGGCGAAGGTAATACCACTACTACTATCGTTAAAGACGGTAAGAACGCTGAAGCCGAAGTTAAAGACAACGGCAACGGTACTCACACTGTAACGATCAAAGACGGTAACGGTAATACCACTACTACCATCGTTAAAGACGGTGCAACTGGCGCTACCGGTGCAACTGGTGCAGATGGTAAGAATGCTAAAGCCGAAGTTAAAGACAACGGCAACGGTACTCACACTGTAACCATCACTGATGGCGAAGGTAATACCACTACTACTATCGTTAAAGATGGTACAGCTGCAGCTAAGGGTGATACCGGTGCTAAAGGTGAAGATGGTAAGAATGCTAAAGCCGACGTTAAAGACAACGGCAACGGCACTCACACTGTAACCATCACTGATGGCGAAGGTAATACCACTACTACCATTGTTAAAGATGGTACAGCTGCAGCTAAAGGTGATACCGGTGACAACGGTAAGTCTGCTGAAGGTAAAGTTGAGCGTGATGAAGCTAAAGGTACTTCTACCATCACTATCAACAACTTCGATAAAGACGGTAAAGTCATCTCTACTTCTACTGCAACCGTGAAAGATGGTAAAGACGGTAAAGACGGTAAAGATGCTGATGGCACCTTCGGTCTGGTTGACGAGACTGGTACTACTGACGGCTCTATCTCCAAACCTCTGAATAACACTATTCAGATTAAAGGTGATGCGGGTACTAAAGTTCAAGTATTCGACAAAGCAACCGGTAAGACTTCAGAGAAAGAAGTTCAAAACATCTTCGTTAAGAAAGACGGCGATGCGCTGAAAGTCAGCATGAACCCTGATCTGACCGTTAACAGTGTTACTACTAACGAACTGAAAGCAGGTCCTGTAACCATCAACCAAGGTGGTATCGATGCCGGCAATACTACTATCCAAAATGTTGCTCCAGGTAAGAAAGGTACCGATGCAGTTAACGTTGACCAGCTGAACCAAAAATTCGGCGATGTGAACAGCAATGTGAACAAGGTTGACAACAACGCCCGCGCAGGTGTGGCTCAAGCTCTGGCTACTGCCGGTCTGCCACAAGCTTACTTGCCAGGTAAGAGCATGCTGGCTATCGGTGGCGGTCACTACCGCGGTGAAACCGGTTACGCTGTCGGCTTCTCTAGCATCTCCGATGGTGGTAACTGGATCATCAAAGGTACTGCTTCCGGCAACTCACGTGGTCACTTCGGTGCTACCGCAGCAGTTGGTTACCAATGGTAATCTGACTTTCAGACGGCCTGAAAAGGCCGTCTGAAAAGACGAAGCAAAGTAAATGCGGCCTATTTAGGCCGCATTTTTTTATGCTTAGATTATGTGTTGGGTTTATTCGATGAATTAATCATCATAGTAGCCAAAGAGAAATGAATATATCTTTAGCAGTCTGTTGTAATTTAAAAGGCCGTCTGAAACATCATTTGATGTTTCAGACGGCCTTTCATTTATTCGAACGATATGGCATTAGTCCCAAATATTTGCGCGTTCGACTTCTTTCCATGCGTCTAGAATCAGGCTGCCGTCGTTGTCTTTCAGCAAAGCGGCATCTGAGAGCATACGGCGCCAAGTGCGGGCATTTTTTAGGCCGTGCATCAAGCCCAGTGCATGGCGGACGATGTGGCGTAGGATGGTGCCGCGCCCTGAGGCGATTTGTTCGCGGCTGTATGCGTATAGCCAAGCTGCTAAATCTGCGTATTGGATTGGTGCGTGTGTGTCGTTGTAAAACAGTACATCCCAATTGCGCATCAGCATTGGATTATGATAAGCCTCGCGCCCGATCATGACCCCATCGACAAATTTCAGATGTTCGGCGATTTCTTCGTTGGTGGTGATGCCGCCGTTAATCAAAATTTCCAAGTCGGGAAAATTTTGTTTTAAGCGATAGACGTATTCATATTTGAGTGGCGGGACTTCGCGGTTTTCTTTCGGGGATAAACCGTCTAACCAAGCATTACGCGCATGGACGATAAATGTGCGGCAGGCTGTTTTTTTGTGTAATGTTCCCACAAAATCTGCTACGACTTGATATTCTGTTTGTCTGTCTACACCGATGCGGTGTTTGACCGTCACCGGAATTTCAACTGCATCCTGCATCGCGTTCAAACAATCTGCCACCAAATCTACATCATTCATCAGGCAAGCGCCGAAAGCGCCTTTTTGAACGCGTGGGCTGGGGCAGCCGCAATTTAGGTTGACTTCATTATAGCCATACGCTTCAGCCGCTTTGGTAGCGATTGCCAAGTCATGCGGATCTGAGCCGCCAAGCTGTAAAGCTACCGGTTGCTCGCCTTCGTTGAAACTCAAAAAGCGGTCTTTATCTCCGTAAACTACTGCGCCTGAATTGACCATTTCGCTATAAAGCCAAGCATTGCGTGTAATTTGTCGCGCCATAAAGCGATAGTGTCTGTCTGTCCAATCAAGCATAGGTGCGACAGACAAGTGGCGGGAAGGTAGGGAAGAAGCAGGCATTGAGATGACTTTCAAACAAAATAATGCATTATATAGTGTATTAAATTGACTTTCGATATCGGCCGGTAAATCAAAATTATATATAAGGATCACTGGGTCAGCCGTGTTGTAGCTAAGGCTAAATCCATTCATTGTGGTGGAAATCCAATATTCAGACGGCCAAATAAGTTTTAAAATGTCAAACAACAAACCATTAGAATGATAAGGAAAAAAACATGGCACAATTTTTCGCCATCCATCCCGATAATCCCCAAGACCGCCTCATCAAGCAAGCCGCCGATATTGTCCGCAGTGGCGGCGTTATCGTTTACCCTACGGATTCCTGCTATGCGCTGGGTTGCAAACTCGGCGACAAAACCGCGATGGAGCGCATTCTCACGATTCGCAAAATCGATCAAAAACACCATCTGACCCTGATGTGTGCCGATTTGAGCGAATTGGGTACTTACGCTAAAGTAGATAATGCCCAATTCCGCCAGCTCAAAGCAGCTACGCCCGGCAGTTATACCTTTATCCTGCAGGCAACCAAAGAAGTACCCAATCGCACGCTTCACCCCAAGCGCAAAACCATCGGCCTGCGTGTTCCCGATAACGCCACCGCCTTGGCGCTTTTGCAAGAATTGGGCGAACCTATTTTAAGTTGCACCCTCATGCTGCCCGAAGACGACGAGCCATTGACCGATCCATACGAAATCCGAGACCGTCTTGAGCATGCTGTTGATTTGGTTATTGATGGCGGCTGGTGCGGTACTGAACCGACAACGGTTATTGATATGACCGATGGCACCGAGCTGATTCGTCAAGGCAAGGGAGATATTGCCGTATTCGGTTTGTAAAACCATCCGCGTCTGTATAAGTAGGGATATGCGTATTCTTTCTATGACGTATTAAAAGCATATTGCCGGTTTTATTGATAGCTTAAAAAACCAAATTATTCAAGCAAGTAGTTGTTCAATATCATTTCATTAAAGGCCGTCTGAAACATTTCAGACGGCCTTTCTTTTTCGTTTTTTTAAATAAGTAATTCATTTTGAATAATATTCCAAATAATTGGCATGTGGGTTGCATGATTACTGTGTTTACTTGTGACTTGTCAATGGAATACAACACACCGCTTATTAATAGAAACATGGCTGGAGCCCTTTTGATAATTGGTTTTTTGGGTAGAAAGCCGTGATTTTATTTAAAAATTAAAGATAATCGGTTGATATTTCTGACTAGCGGATATTTAGTAAGTATGAAATACTATTTCACTTCGAGATAGTAAAAGACCTAAATTTTGTCTTAAAGTGACAATAAACGTCAGCTCGAAGCAAGCATTTTGCAGGGAAATCCTCCGCAATGATTTTTTAAAGTAGCGTCATGCTCACGCCTACGCTTTTATCCATCATAAAAAGAGAAAGACACACTAATGAATAAGATATTTAAAGTCGTTTGGAACCGTACGATTCAATCTTTCGTTGTAACGTCCGAATTGGCCAAAGGCCGTGTGAAATCGTCTGCAGAACAAAACAGTACAGATGTATCTGCCGAATCCGGTAAAAATGGTATCGCGACAGTTTTCAGATTGACAGTGATTTCGGCAGCTCTTTTGGGTGCAGGTAATTCGTATGCGGCAACTGCGGGACGTGGGCTAATTGCGGTTGATCCTCCAACCAGTGCTACTGCGGTCAGCGGTGCAACAGCGACCGGTATTGGTGCTCTGTCAGTAGGAGCATCAGCCAATGCCACGGCTAATGGTGCAGTTGCGGTAGGTACGAGTGCAAATGCAACACATAATAACAGCCTTGCTGTTGGTACAAATGCCAAGGCTACTCAAAATCATGCTGTTGCGATGGGTGCAGATACAAGTGCAAGTAGTTCACATGCAACAGCGATAGGTAAAAGTGCCAATGCTGTTTCTGCAGATTCAACAGCATTGGGTGCAGATTCCAAAGCAAATGGTACGCAAGCGACAGCGGTAGGTAAGAATGCTCTTGCCGATAATACGAGCACAACAGCATTGGGTAATTCGGCGCAAGCATTTGGTATAGGCTCAATGGCTTTGGGCCAATCCAGCACATCAAGAGGTCAAGACGGCATTGCAATTGGCAGCGGCAGTCAGGCTGCAGCCAATGCGCAAAATGCCATTGCAATCGGTACCAATGCAGTGGGTTATCAAAGTGAGTCTATCGCCATAGGTAATTCAGCCCAAGCTCAAACTGGAAATACCATTGCCATCGGTAAAAGTGCAGTGGCAAATTCTCCAGCTTCGGGTAATGCAGCATCAAGTGCTATTGCACTTGGTGCAGACGCGAATGCAACCGGACTTGGTACGATTGCTATTGGACGTGCATCTGGAGTTCTTTCGCAAAATATTATGAATGTGAATGTAACGCACAATAATATTGCTATTGGTAATACGGCTCGAGTAGGCGATTCAAGTAGTTCTAAGATAACCCAGTCTATTGCTATTGGTTCAGGTAACCGTGTCGATGCACAGGGCAGACCTGAGGGCGCGTGGGCAAAGGGTGACCAATCTATTGCGGTTGGTGGTAATGTTGTAGCTGAGGGTAATTCATCTATCTCGGTGGGTGGTGATGACCTTGATAGTGTTGGTGGTACCCAATATTCAGGCAGCGCAACGGACAAATTCATCAAATACAATGCCCAAGGTGCGAAAGTTGGTGAATATGCGCTACGTGGTAAAAATCTGCGGGATATCTATAAAGAAATGACCGGAGATACAATGAATAGCGGGGTTTATGGTAATACCATTGCCGGTCAAGGTTCTGTTGCATTAGGTGTGCAGTCTAATTCATCTGCCGATTTGTCTCTGGCTATTGGTACTAAATCTCAAGCCACTGCCTTTGGTGGTGTAGCTTTGGGTACAGGTGCAAAAGCAACTTTGCTGAACTCTGTGGCTTTGGGTACGGCTTCTAAAACCGATAAAGAAGGTCGGGCATACGTTCAACGCGAAATTATGGGTGTAACCTACACTTGGGCAGGCGGTCAAACTACCGATGCCGGTGATGTTGTGTCTGTTGGTTCTCAAGGTTACGAACGCCAAATTATCAATGTATCCCCTGGCGATATTTCTGCTACTTCTACTGATGCCATCAACGGCTCTCAACTTTATGGCGTATTGAATGCGCTTGAACGCGTTCGTTATTTTTCTGTTAAGTCAGAAGAAGGCAAAACTGACGGTACGAAAAACTGGAATAATGATGGCGCAAAAGCAACCAATTCGATTGCCATCGGACCAAATGCAGCAACAAGTACAGGTGCGACGGGTAGTGTTTCCTTGGGCCATAATGCCAACGTACTTGGTTCGTCTTCTGTTGCCGTTGGCCCAAATGCAACTGTAACTTCAGGAACTGTGGGAGCCGTGGCTTTAGGCTCTAATGCCAATTCCCGCGGTACAGGCTCTATTGCCATAGGTTTGAACACAGAAAATGATCGCAATTACTCTATAGTCGTCGGTGCTCACAGTAGAGCCAACTACGAAAATGCAACTGTTGTCGGTGCAAGGGCAGCAGCACAAAATAACGGTACGGCAATGGGCTATTTGTCAAATGCAGTCGGTGATGATTCTGTTGCAATTGGTCATCAGGCGCAGACAACGCAAGCTTATTCTATCGCCATTGGTAAGCAGGCAAACAGTTCAGGCCTTTATTCCACCGCTATTGGTTCCTCAGCCCAAGCTGCCGGGCAGAATAGTTTTGCCGGCGGTAATAATGCAAAAGCGACTGGAAGCGATTCAGTTGCGTTGGGTAATGGTGCGACGACTACGGTTGGTAGCTCTGTTGCATTGGGCAATGGTGCTGTTGGCACTGCCAATAATTTTGACGCAACAGCCAAAAATGCCTCATTCAAAAACGATAGCGGCGCTGCGACCAATGTCAGCTATGCTGCTTCTTCATCCTCTAAAACAGGCGCGGTTTCTGTAGGCAGCGCAGGCAATGAACGCCAAATCCAGAATGTTGCCGCAGGCCGTATTTCCTCCACTTCAACCGATGCAGTTAATGGTAGCCAACTGTACACTGTTATGAACAATGTTGGACACAATATCCAACAAAACGGTACAGACAAATCCCGTATCAATAACAACGGTACAGTCAACTACGCTAATGGCAACTTGACGACCGTTGCAGTTACCGATGGCGAGAATGCATCAAAAGTTCAAATCAACGTCACTCAAGGCACATTGTCTGTCAATAATAATGGCACAGTGTCCGCACCGACTGCCGGTGTAGCGACTGCTGGTGATGTAGCCAATGCCATCAATAATGCCAAAACCACAACCAATGTAGCGGCAGGCAGCAACACGCACGTTAATAAAACAACTTCAGGCAAAGAAACCACTTATACCGTCAGCGCAGATAAAGCAACTGTACAAGTTTCCAATGCTTTGAATTTGACCTCCAATACTACAACTGCATCCGATGGCGCAGTCACAACTAATTACAGTATCGATCTCGCTCAAAGCACTAAAGATAACATCCAAAAAGGCGTAGATGCCAAAACCACCGTTGACAGCAAAGGCCTGACCTTCAACGGCGACAGCGGCAGCACCAATATCGAAAAACTCGGCTCCACCGTGACCGTTGCCGGCGACGACAACATCACCACCGAAGCCCAAGACGATAAAGTGACCGTTAAGCTGAAAAAAGA
>NZ_JBQCVH010000014.1:0-16436 GCF_051958545.1 Neisseria sp. P0009.S010 | reverse complement strand
ATGGGGCAGCTGTACAGAGGGGCTACTCCTTGATACAGCTGTTGGTGGTGATGCTGCTGGTTTCGATATTGGCGACGTAGGATATTAGGCCGTCTGAAAGATACTTAAGAATAGCTTTCAGACGGCCTTGTTGTAAGATGAATTTTTGATATTGGCGTACTTTTTTAAATACAGATAAAATCCCTGTTAATTATTTATAACGATATTTTTTAGGATACACAGTGCTTGCTTTGGATTATTGTCATCAAAAGGCTGCAGAAAGCCATTCCAGTTTTTTATCCGGCTTTCGTTTTTTATCGGTAGAAAAACGAAATGCGCTCACTGTTTTATATGCTTTTTGTCGCGAACTAGATGATGTGGTTGATGGCTGTACCGATCCAAATGTAGCTCAGATAACGTTGAATTGGTGGCGCAGTGATTTGGAGAAAGTATTTAATAATGAGATGCCTGAGCATCCCGTTCATCAAGCTTTAAAAGATATTCGGGTAAATTTTGATTTGCCGAAGAATGAATTTGAAGCTTTGATTGATGGCATGCAGATGGATTTGGAGCAGGCTCGTTATGGTAGTTTTGATGAATTAAAGCTGTATTGCCACCGTGTTGCAGGGGTAGTGGGATGCCTTATTGCGCGGATTTTAGGTTTTTCCAATCTGAAAACTTTGGAATATGCGGACAAAATGGGTTTGGCTTTGCAGTTGACGAACATTATTCGCGACGTGGGCGAAGATGCGCGGCAGGGAAGAATTTATCTGCCGATAGAGGAAATGCAGAAATTTGACGTACCTGCCAATGTAATCATGCAGTGCAAACCGACAGATAATTTTGCAAAATTGATGCAATTTCAAGTGAATAGGGCGCGTGAAACTTATCGTGAAGCGATGTTGCTTTTGCCGGCCGTGGATAAGAAATCGCAAAAAGTCGGCTTGATTATGGCGGCTATTTATTATGCGTTGTTGAATGAAATTGACCGTGATGGTGCGCAAAATGTTTTGACTTATAAAATTGCGATTCCTTCTCCCCGTAAAAAACGTATTGCTTTGAAAACTTGGCTGTTTGGATTTAAACCATGAATAAGCGTCCAAAAATTGCTGTGATTGGTGCCGGTTGGGCAGGTTTGTCTGCGGCGGTCTCTCTGATTCATCGAGCTGATATTTCTTTGTTTGAGGCCGGGAGACAGGCTGGCGGTAGGGCGCGTGCCTTGTCCGGGAAAGATGATGGATTCAGCTTTTTGGATAATGGACAGCATATCTTATTGGGCGCGTATCATGGTGTTCAAACTTTGATGCAACATATTGGTGTTAAACCCGAGTCAGCCTTTTTACGCCAGCCTTTGCAATGGTACATCCATGAAGGATTACAGTTTCAGACGGCCTCTCTGCCTGCGCCTTGGCATTTGCTTGTCGGTATCCTGCGTGCGAAAAATCTTTCTTTTTCATTGAAAATCAAATTGCTGTCGGATATGTCGGCATTGCAACGGTGGGCAGCTCATCATAAAACCGATTTGACGGTTGCAAAGTGGTTGAGAACACGAAATGTTCCCCGCAGTCTGCTTGGCCAATTTTGGCAACCTTTGGTTTGGGGTGCTTTAAATACTCCGTTAGAACAGGCATCGTTGCGTATTTTATGTAATGTATTGAATGATGGCGTGTGGTCTGAAAAGGCGAACAGCGATTATCTTTTGCCTAAGCAGGATTTAGGGCGGATCGTAGCCGAACCGGCTTTGGCGTTCCTACTCACGCATGGTGCAAAGATACATCTTGAAACTCGTGTTTCACATTTAAATCATCATATCGATGACCGAATTAAAATCAATGGTGAAGTATTTGATGCGGTGATTTTGGCTGTTGCGCCATATCATGTTGACGCACTTCTGCCCGAAGATACGCCTGACTATATTCAGACGGCCTATCAATCGTTGAGTTACCATGCGATTACCACGGTTTATTTGCGTTATGCCCAAGCAGTCAAACTGCCAGCACCTTTAACCGGGTTCTCTGATGGTACGGCGCAATGGGTGTTACATCGGGGGGCATTGGGTTTACCGGATAATGAAGTCGCGGTTGTCATCAGCGTTTCCGATTGCACCGAGGCTTGGAAGGATAAAGATTTGGCCGAGAAAGCTCATGAGGACATTAAGCGGATTTGTCCGGATTTGGGTAAGCCTGAAGCCGTACGCATTATTACGGAAAAGCGCGCGACTACGGCGGCAACGGTTGATTTTGTACAACCAGATTTCTCATGGTTGCACCATCGCCGTATTTATCCGGCCGGCGACTATCTCCATCCGCGCTATCCGGCAACATTGGAGGCTGCGGTTCAGTCTGGCTTTGCAGCGGCTGAAAAGCTTATGCTGGATTTACAGGTTGAATAAACGGAGGCCGTCTGAATGTTCAGACGGCCTTTTTGACTTTACAAAACTTACCAAGCCGATACAATATCCGAAACCATAAAGTTCAAGGAAAAGTCATGACGACATTAGCGAACAAAACGATCTTGATTACCGGCGCATCCCAAGGCTTGGGTGAGCAGGTTGCCAAAGCTTATGCGACTGCGGGAGCGACTGTCATTTTGGTGGCGCGTCATCAAAAGCGTTTGGAAAAAGTATATGATGCCATTGTGGCTGCGGGCAGCCCTGAGCCGTTTGCCATCTGCTTTGATTTAATGAGCGCGGAGGAGAAAGAGTTTAAGCAATTCGCGGAAACTATTGATGAAGCAACCGGCGGAAAATTGGATGGCGTGGTGCATTGCGCCAGCTATTTCTATGCCTTGTCGCCATTGGACTTCCAAACCGTATCGGAATGGGTCAACCAATACCGCATCAATACCGTTGCGCCTATGGGCTTGACCCGTGCGCTGTTCCCATTGTTGAAGCAATCCGGAGACGCTTCTGTGATTTTTGTCGGCGAAAGCCACGGTGAGAAACCGCAGGCCTATTGGGGCGGTTTCGGTGCCTCCAAAGCCGCGCTCAATTATTTGTGTAAAGTGGCCGCGGATGAGTGGGAACGTTTTGACAACCTGCGTGCCAATGTTTTGGTGCCGGGAGCCATCAATTCGCCGCAACGTATCAAATCTCATCCGGGCGAATCGAAAAGCGAACGTAAAAACTACGAAGATGTCCTGCCGCAATTTATTTGGTGGGCAAGCCGAGAGAGCAGGGGGCGGACAGGCGAAATCGTCTATCTGTAAATATACCTGCTCAGAGTGGTTTGAAAACATGAGGCCGTCTGAAATCTGTATCTTCAGACGGCCTTTAACTTATTGAGTTTTATATCTAATAATATGAAAGTTTGATGTTTGACGTGTTAATAGGCACTCATCAGGCTGGCACAAAATTAGATATAGTAATCTAAGTTATAGTTGTATTGGATAAATATGACGGAATTTGACTTTATCAGACAATATTTGCAACGACAAAAATCGGAAGGTCTGATTTTGGGCATAGGGGACGATGCCGCTATTATTCGCCCAAGTAACGGATTTGATTTATGTTTTAGCGCTGATATGTTGGTCAAGGGCAGACATTTTTTTGAAGATGTTTTGCCCGAAGATTTGGCATGGAAAATGCTTGCAGTAAACTTATCCGATATGGCCGCTATGGGTGCCAAGCCACGTTGGGTGTTGCTCAGTGCTGCGCTGCCTGAATTGAATCAAGACTGGCTCAAACGTTTTTGCGATAGCTTTTTTGCTTTGGCCGCGCGTTTTGATACGGTGTTGATTGGTGGCGATACCACCAAAGGCGATTTGGTCTTTAATGTAACAATAGTAGGTGAAGTTCCGACAGGGAATGCCCTGCGGCGTGATGCGGCCGAAGTCGGCGACGATATTTGGGTATCGGGTCGGTTGGGTTTGGCTGCCGCTGCTTTGAACAAACATCTGGGGCATTATCAATTGCCGTCTGAAATCATGGCGGTTTGCGATGAGAAATTGCTCCGTCCAGAGCCGCGCGTTTCATTGGGTCAGGCATTGTTGCCGTTTGCCCATGCCGCGCAAGATATTTCAGACGGCCTGGCTCAAGATGTGGGGCATATTTTGAAAGCCTCTGCTGTCGGGGCGGAAATATTTGCCGATTGTGTGCCGTCGTTGCCTGAATTGAAAAATGTGTTGTCGCGCGAACAATGGTTGTCGGCAGTATTGGCCGGCGGCGATGATTACGAACTGATTTTTACTGCCGCTCCAGAAGATAGGGAACGCGTTTGTCAGGCAGCGGAACAAAGTGGCGTACCGGTCGCCCGAATTGGTAAAATTACTGACTCAGGCCGTCTGAATATTGTGGATGCCGAAGGCGGCGTATTGGAACTGACTTCTTTAGGATTTGATCATTTTGGCTGAACGTAAACCTACTTTTTCTTGGCTGTTGCACAAACCATTGTGTTTTTTGGGATTCGGTTTCGGCAGCGGCTTGTCGCCGATTGCGCCGGGTACGGCCGGAACGCTGGCAGCATTACCTCTGGCTTTTGTATTGTGCCTGTTGGGCATAGACGGCTGGATATTGCTTTTATTGTGTATCGCCTTGTTTTTCTGGGGTATCCGCATTTGCGGTTATACCGAGAGGGAACTGGGTATTCAGGATTACGGCGGTATCGTCTGGGATGAAATTGTCGCGATGCTGCTGGTGCTGTCGCTGATTCCGTTCAAATGGAGCTGGTGGCTGGCGGCTTTTGTTATTTTCCGCTTGTTTGATGCGTTGAAACCATGGCCGATCAAATGGTTTGATCGGCGGATTCATGGAGGTTTAGGCATTATGCTTGATGATTTGATTGCGGCTGCGATGACCTTGATGGTCTTGGGCCTGTTTTATTGGATCGCGTGATGCGTTTTAAGTGTTTCGACCCTTTGCAAAAATAGGGCGGATACGCCGGAATTATCCGGATTGAAATAAAATAAATACCATACGGGGTAAACAATTATGAATGAAATCGAGATTAACGTGGAGCCGCGTTATATGGCCGGTCAGAGTGACGTCTATCGCGACCGTTACGCCTTCAATTATCTGATCACCATCTGCAACCGCAGTGATGAAATCATTACTTTGCGTCAGCGTTTTTGGGAAATCACCGACGGACACGGTGAGACAGAGCAGGTTGGTCATGCCGGCTTGATTGAAGAGCAACCTGTTTTGTACCCGGGCGAAGCCTATGAGTACAACAGCGGTTCGCAAATCAGCACGCCTTGGGGCAGTATCGAAGGCGCGTATGAGTTTGAAGACAGCATCGGCAAACGTTTCGTTATCGGGGTGCCGAAGCTTGAATTCAAAGCAGGCTTTACTTTGCAATAGGTCGTCTGAAAAATGAAAAACCGGAACATGCGAAATGTTCCGGTTTTTCATTTTTCAGACGACCTTATCAGTCTTTGCAAGGCTGTACCAATACCCACGGCGCTACAACGACCGCCCACATTTCTTGCTTATCCGCTAAAAATGTGCGCGCCATATCATCGCTGACGGCACCGAATTTGCCTTGTTCCATCCATTGTTTCAATGGCGCGGCTTCATCTTCGGCAACATGACGGGCGACGGCAATCAAATCCAAATCGGGCGCAACATAGACGGCGGCACCGCGTGCGAAGTGGGGTTGCAGCTCTTCCCATGAAATGCGGGCAGTTTCGGTATTGAGTTTTTCGTTTAAGAGTGGAATAGACATAGGGCAATCATCAAATAAAAAATGGATTGTAACCGATATTCGGCCTTTTGCCCGATGCCGTCTGAAAACGAAAGAAATTTACAGGGTTAACGTTATACAGTATCATTTTAATGTTTTAATTTTCTTTCAGACGGCCTGTTGTCCGTATTCGGGCAAGGGCGGTTTTAGGCTTATGAATTCTGTATTGTTGACCGGATTGCTGCAAAGGCTGCTGATTGCACTTGTCGCATTGGTGGCGTTGTGGGCTGTATATTTTTGGGCGGTATCGCCATGAGTATCGTGGTAGAAAATCTGACGGTCAGCTATCAGCGCAGGCCGGTGGTGCACCATGTTGATATGGTGTTTGAAGATGGTAAGATGTGGACGATTTTCGGGCCGAACGGCGCGGGCAAATCGACCCTGCTCAAAGCCATTATGGGTTTGCAGAAAACGGATACGGGCAGCGTGCGCTATGAAAATATGGCGCGCAAGGATATTGCCTATCTGCCGCAGCAGTCGGACATTGACCGCAGCCAGCCGATGACGGTGTTTGAACTGGCGGCGATGGGGCTGTGGTATGAAATCGGCTTTTTCGGACGTGTGAACGCAGCGCAGAAAAAGCGCGTGATGGCGGCTTTGGAACGCGTGGAAATGCAGGATTTTGCCACGCGCCAAATCGCGCACTTGTCCAATGGCCAATTCCAACGCGTATTGTTTGCGCGGATGCTGGTGCAGGATGCCAAGTTTTTGCTGCTGGATGAGCCGTTTAACGCAGTGGATGCGCGGACGACTTATGCGCTGTTGGAAGTTTTGCGCCAGTGCCATCAGGACGGTCAGGCAGTGATTGCCGTGTTGCATGATTACGAGCAGGTGCGGGCATATTTTGCCAACACGCTGCTTTTGGCGCGTGAAAAAGTGGCTGCCGGTGCGACGGAAAATGTGTTGACCGATGAATTTTTGGCACAGGCCAACCGAATGATGCAGAAGCAGGAAGCGGCCGATTGGTGCGCGGTTTAATGGACAAGGCCGTCTGAAAGTAAGTGTTTTTCAGACGGCCTCAGGCTTTCAGAGATTAATAAAAAAGCGATAAAACATGGATTTATATGATTTGGTCGTCGCGCCGTTCGTCGAATTCGACTTTATGCGCTATGCCCTGGCGTCGATTTTCTGCCTGGCATTGAGCGCGGCGCCTGTCGGTGTATTTTTGGTGATGCGCCGCATGAGTTTGGTGGGCGATGCTTTGAGCCATGCGGTTTTGCCCGGTGCGGCCATTGGCTATATGTTTGCCGGTTTGAGTTTGCCTGCGATGAGCGTCGGCGGTTTTGCAGCCGGTTTGCTGATGGCTTTGTTGGCCGGTTTGGTCAGCCGGTTTACTTCATTGAAAGAAGACGCGAACTTTGCCGCATTTTATTTGAGCAGCCTTGCCATCGGCGTGGTTTTGGTCAGCAAAAACGGCAGCAGCGTCGATTTGCTGCATTTGCTGTTTGGCTCGGTGTTGGCGGTGGATATTCCGGCTTTGCAGCTGATTGCCGTTTCTGCGAGCGTCACTATTTTGCTGATGGCGGTTATGTTCCGCCCGCTGGTGTTGGAAAGCATAGACCCTTTGTTCCTCAAGGCTGTCGGTGGTAAGGGCGGCTTTTGGCATGTGCTGTTTTTGGTGCTGGTCGTGATGAATCTGGTTGCCGGTTTCCAGGCATTGGGCACGCTGATGTCGGTCGGTTTGATGATGTTGCCGGCAATTACCGCCAGACTGTGGGCGAAAAGCATGGGTTGGCTGATGATTTTGTCGGTCGCATTGGCTTTGCTTTGCGGTTTGGCAGGACTGTTGTTTTCCTACCATATTGAAATCCCGTCCGGCCCGGCGATTATTTTATGCTGCGGCACGCTTTACCTGATTTCCGTCGTGTTTGGTTGGGAGGGCGGCATTTTGGCAAAATGGTTGCGCCGTAAAAAACACCGCACGGCATGATTTTTCAGACGGCGGCTTGAATAATCAGGCGGTCTGTCTTATGATGATGTTAATGTTACGTTATATCACTGGAGAGAATATGAAACATTGGAAACTCGGCATCGTTGCCGCATTATTGACCGGTGCCGCTTATGCCGTTCCGTTGCCTGTTGTGACCAGCTTCAGCATTTTGGGCGACGTGGCCAAACAGATTGGCGGCGACCGCGTGGCCGTTCAAAGCTTGGTGGGCGCCAACCAAGACAGCCATGCCTACCACATGACCAGCGGCGACATCAAAAAAATCCGCAGCGCAAAATTGGTATTGCTCAACGGCTTGGGCTTGGAAGCCGCCGATGTGCAACGCGCAGTCAAACAGAGCAAAGTGCCTTTCGCTGAAGCGACCAAAGGCATTCAGGCTTTGAAAGCAGAAGAGGGCGGCCATCATCATGACCACGATCACGAAGGCCATCATCACGATCACGGCGAATTTGACCCGCACGTTTGGACCGACCCCGTCCTGATGGGCACTTATGCGCAAAACGTTGCCAATGCGCTGATTCAAGCTGACCCTGAAGGCAAAACCTACTATCAGCAACGTTTGGGCAACTATCAAATGCAGCTGAAAAAACTGCACAGCGATGCGCAGGCTGCCTTTAATGCCGTACCTGCCGCCAAGCGTAAAGTCTTGACCGGACACGATGCGTTCACGTACATGGGCAAACGCTACAATATTGAATTCATCGCCCCTCAAGGCGTGAGCAGCGAAGCCGAGCCGTCTGCCAAACAAGTGGCTTCCATCATCCGCCAAATCAAACGCGAGGGCATTAAAGCCGTCTTTACCGAAAACATCAAAGACACGCGCATGATTGACCGTATCGCCAAAGAAACCGGCGTCAATGTCAGCGGACGTTTGTATTCCGATGCATTGGGTGGCGCACCGGCCAACAGCTACATCGGCATGTACCGCTACAATGTCAAAGTTTTGACTGATGCCATGAAAAAATAAAACGGTTTCAAGATAAAGGCCGTCTGAAACTTGGAAACAAGGTTTCAGACGGCCTTTTATATGCTTATTTTTGAAACAAATCGTCAAATTTAAAATATAAAAATTAGTTTTGTGCTATTAAAAGCTTAATTATCAAAAATTCATGCCAATTTGCTTGATAAGTACGCACCATCCGTGCGAATTGCTTATCGGCGGTCTGCAGGCCACTCACGGCTTGACTTCACCCTGTTACAATTCGGCATCTTCACATTTCTTAATCTTACATCATGAGCAACCATTCGTCTTGGTCATCCAAAATCGGCTTTGTGCTTGCTGCGGCAGGCTCGGCCATCGGTTTGGGTGCAATTTGGAAATTCCCTTATACAGCCGGTACCAACGGCGGCGCCGTATTCTTTCTTTTGTTTTTGATTTTCACCATTTTGGTGGCTTTGCCGGTTCAACTGGCCGAGTTTTACATCGGCCGTACAGGCGGTAAAAACGCCATTGATTCCTTTAAAGTATTGCGCCCGGGTTCGCAGTGGCCGTGGGTCGGCCGCATGGGTGTGGCCGCGTGTTTTATTTTGCTGTCGTTTTACAGCGTGGTCGGCGGCTGGGTGTTGAACTACGTCGTGCACAGCTTTACCGGTGAAATTCATGCCGGTGCAGACTTTGAAGCCTTGTTCGGCAACACGATTTCTTCACCGTTTGGTTCGCTGTTTTACCAAGGCTTGTTCATGCTGATTACCATTTGGGTGGTTAAAGGCGGCATTTCAGACGGCATTGAAAAGGCAAACCGCGTGTTGATGCCGGGTTTGTTTATCCTCTTTATCGCGCTGGCTATCCGTTCGCTGACTTTGCCCGGCGCAATGGAGGGCGTGGCATTCTTGTTGAAGCCGGATTGGTCGTATTTGAAACCGGGCACAATGCTGACTGCTTTGGGTCAGGCATTTTTTGCCTTGAGTATCGGCGTGTCTGCGATGATTACCTATGCCTCGTATTTGGGTAAGGATCAGGATATGTTCCGCTCCGGCCATATGATTATGTGGATGAACCTGTTTGTATCGCTGCTGGCCGGTTTGGTGATTTTCCCTGCGGTATTTGCCTTCGGTTTTGAGCCCGGCCAAGGCCCTGGTTTGATTTTTGTCGTGTTGCCTGCGGTCTTTATGAAGATGCCGATGGGTACATATTTGTTTGCCGTGTTTATGCTGTTGGTTGTCTTTGCGACGCTGACTTCCGCATTTTCCATGCTGGAAACCGTTATCGCGGCAACCATCCGCCAAGACGAGAAAAAGCGCAGCAGCCACGCTTGGGTAACCGGCATTGCGATTTTCATAGTCGGTATTCCTTCGGCGCTGTCATTTGGCGTTTGGGGCGAATTTAAGATTTTCGGCAAAACCATTTTTGACTTGTGGGACTTCATTATTTCCGCCGTCATCATGCCGATTGGCGCATTGAGCGTTGCCGTGTTTACGTCATGGGTTCAGGACAAACAGTCCGTCCTGCGTGATGCAGGCATGGGCAGCACCATTCCGAAACAGTTGCTTTACCTGTGGCTGGGTGCGCTTCGCTATCTTGCGCCGATTGCGATTATTGTGGTGTTCATCAACTCTTTAGGTTTGATTTAAACCGATAGTGAGCAAACAGTCCGGCGTTGCATTGCTTCGCCGGACTGTTTGTTTAAAACATCATAAAAATATTAAGGCCGTCTGAAAAATTTTCAGACGGCCTTTTTATATACGCTCGAGGTTGATTAGAACTTCGCTTGCAGTCTCAGCCATGCAGTACGGCCGGGTTCGTTCACGCGCATGGTTTGAGTACCGGCAGACGGGTCGCCGCCGCGGCTGACGAATTCAGCATAGGTTTTGTTGAACACGTTGTCCACGCCGCCTTGCAATGTGGCGTATTTGCTGAATTTCCAACCGGCATTGAGCGAGAGTACGCCGAAGCCCGAAGATGCACCGATGTCTTGGCCGACGATATTGCCTTGGCCTTTGCTGTAACGGTTTTGTTTGGCTACGACGCGCCATAATGCGCCCGCGCTGAATTTACCGTTGTCAAAGGCAAGGGTGTTGTTCCACTCGAGCGGCGGCGTTTGTGCCAAAGGTTTGCCGTCGGTACGGTTTTTGCCGTGGGTGTAGGCGAGGCTGGTGCCAACTTCCCAGTTAGGCGCAAATGCCCATTTGACTTCGGCTTCGCCGCCAAAGCGTGAAGCGTTGATGTTGCGTACGTTGAAATCCATGCCTTGGCGCTCCATCATGATGAAGTCTTTGATGTTGCTGCCGAATACGGATACAGATGCGTGGAGGTTAGGACGTTTCCAGATTACACCAGCATCGATTTGGCGGTTTTGCTCTGCGCGGATGGCTTTGTTTTCGGAGCGCAGGCGTTCCCAGTAGTCAGGCGCACGTTCGGCAATACCGAAGCCGGCATAGTATTTCAGGCCGTTGTCCGTATTTCTTTCCCAACGCAGGAAGCCTGAGTTCAAATTGAATTTTTGATGTTTCAAAACGGGGTTGGTCACGCGCGCGGTATCGTAATGCGCTTTGACTTGGTCATGGCGCAAACCTGCTACCCAGCGTTGATTGTCGGTTTGCTGCCAAGAGGCTTCGGTGAAAATACCCCATTGTTTGAAACTTTGGTTGGGCATGTAAGGCTTGTGGCTGTAGCCGTCGCCACCACGCTCCATGCGTGCGACGTGGACGTCGTCCAGATAATCCAAACCGGTTTGCAGGTTGAGCTTGTCCCAGTCGAAAGTGGCTTTCAGACGGCCTGTATCGGTATTGCGTTTAGGGTTGTTGGCATTTTTAATCTGCATACCGGCAGGGGTGCGGATGGTACGCAGGCTGTATGTGTCCATCACGTGGTCGATTTCGCTTTTACCATAGCGCAGTTCCAACTCGCTGAACCATGGGGTAAGGTTGCGTTGGGTAAAGCGGATGTTCCATGCATCACGGTCGAATTTGCTGCCGTCCATCATGCGGTCGGCGTAGGCAACCTTGGCCCTGCTGCGCTCGTATGTGCCGGCAATGGTGGTGTTTTCGGTCGGGGTGATGCCCAGTTGCAGCATTTGGCTGTCACGTTTGAAGTTGGAGTGAATGCGGTTGCCGTCGCCGTCTTTGTAATCGTCGGCTTCGTTATGGGAAATATTGCTGCGGACGTAGCCGTATTTGCCGCCGAACTCGGCTTCCAACGAGCCGTCAAGACGGTCGTTGCTGCCTGCCGTCAGGGTAGCGTTAACGTTGTAAGGTTTTTCAGTGAAATCAGGGTCTTTGCGGATAAATTGCACCGAGCCGCTGACCAATCCCATGCCTTGGGTTACGGTTTGCGGGCCTTTGGTAACGACAACTTTATCAAACGAATTGGGGTGGATATAGGCAGTCGGCGGGTCCATGCGCATACCGCAACCGCCATAAATAAACTGGTCATCGGCATTGACGGAGAGGCGCGAGCCGCCCAAACCGCGGAACAGCGGATCGCCCGAGCTGCCGCCTTTGCGGATGATGCTCATGTTGGGCACGGATTGTAAAAGGTCTGCCCCGTCTCCGGCAGGGAGGGGTTGCAAAGCAGCTTTGGGGTTGAAAGTAACGCGATTGGCTTTTTCTTGTTGTGTGCCGGTGACGGTGACAGGGGAAAGGGTAACCGTTTCTTCAGGTGTAGGGTTAGTCTCTGCCCATGCTTGGGATACGGCTAAGACGATAGGCAAGATAAGTAATGGTGGGTATTTCATATCGTTTCTCTCTATTATTAGGAATTATATTAACTAATACCTAGGTATTATACATAAAGTCTAGTGAAATAGAAGCAGTGGGATTTTAATCTAAATCAATATTTTCAGATTTTTGGCGTATAGGTTGTTTATTAAGATTGGTCATACCAAAATATTGATTTGAAGACATTGGTGAGGTTAATCAATAAAAATGAATGTGTTTGAATTATAGTCAATTAAAATCAAAATAGGACAGTAACGCATCGTCAAATCGGGCGTAATCAGACAATACGGTTCGCAGATACCGCTTAATATTCGCCCACACCTTCTCAATCGGGTTGAGCTCAGGTGAATAAGGTGCAAGAGGCAATACCTTATGTCCCAATTTTTCCGCCATTTCCCGTAAGACACCCATACGGTGAAATCGCGCATTATCTAAAATAATCACCGATTTTTGAGTCAATGCGGGCCGTAGGCATTGCTGAAACCACGCTTCAAAAAAGACTCCGGTCATCGTATTTTGATAAACCATCGGAGCAATCAGCCGGTTGCCGACTTGTGCGGACACCAGAGATAAGCGTCGGTATCTTTTTCCACTTATCTGCGCTTTCACTATTTGCCCTTTCAGGCTGCGGGCATAGGGACGGAACAGGTAGCGGTCAAATCCTGTTTCATCCAAATAAACGCGTTGGTAGTCGGAAAATTCGGCCAGCTGTGTCAAATAATGCGTTACTTTGGCCGGATCTTGTTCTTTGTAAGTGGTGGTCTTTTTTTGCGCGTCATCCCCATCTGTTTGAGTGCATAGCAAACGGCGGCTGGCGTACAATCAAAATGTTTGGCGATTTTATGCAGATAGGCATCCTGGTGTTGCCCAACATATTGAGCCGGTTTTTGCCTATCCAATTTGACGGCATTTAGACCGGTAACTTGATGTTTTAGGCTGCCTGTTTGTTTTTTAAGGCGAATCCACAGGTAAAGCGTGTTTCTTGACAAGTTAAACGTTGCTGCGGTTTGGCTGATGTTTTTGCATTGTTCGTAATAGTTTAAAGCTTTGTTTCTTAAGTCCGCAGAGTATGCCATGGTTAAACCTTCAAAGTTGAGTATTGTACCATTTTGTTTTTAATTGACTATAACTTAAGCCATCTTCGATTCACGCATTCCCCTACTGTTTAAACGAAACGGAAATGACGGTAAACCCGATCACGCCCACAACGACAAAAAGGTCGTCTGAAACCCAAATTGGATTTCAGACGACCTTTTATTTCAAGCCGGTTGGCTTATTTGTTGAAGAAAACCAGCGTCCACGGCAAAACATAAGCTTGCAGCAGGGTCAGCAGGCCGACGAAGGTACAGAAAATCAAGCTGTGTTTCACGGTGAAGCGGAACAGGTTGGATTCTTTGCCTTCCAGACCGACTGCCGCGCAGGCGATGGCGATGGATTGCGGCGAAATCATTTTGCCGGTCACGCCGCCGGTGGTGTTGGCAGCGACGGTCAGCTCGGGTACGACGTTGATTTGATGCGCGGTGCTGGCTTGCAGCGAACCGAAGAGCGCGTTGGCGGAGGTGTCCGAACCGGTCAGGAATACGCCCAGCCAGCCGAGGAACGGCGAGAAGAACGGGAACACGGTGCCGGTGGCGGCGAGGACGAGTGCCAATGTGGACGACAGGCCTGAATAGTTTGCCACGAATGCAAAGCCAAGTACCAAGCCGATAGACAGGATGGACAGGCGCAGTTCTTTGAGCGTTTCAAAGAAAGTGCTGACGGCTTCGGAGGGTTTCATTTTCAGCAAAGCGGCGGAAACGATGGAAGCAAACAGGATTGCCGTACCGACTGCGCCGAGGAGGTCAATTTTGAACACGGCGGCGTATGGTGTCGGTTCGCTGACGATGGGCGCGGCTTTTTGTACCAAGTTGTGCAGCATCGGCCAGTCGAATTTGATGGTGGCAACGCCCAAAGCCTCTTTAACACCCTTAATCGTCCACACGCTGACGAAAACGGTCAGGATGGCGAAAGGCGACCAGGCTTTGATGATTTGCCCGGCAGTGTATTCGCCCGCTTTGCGTTCGGACGGTTTTTTCATGCCGTTGAAGGTGAAGATTTCTTTAGGCTGCCATTTTTTCAGGAAGGCAGACAGGCAGACCAGGCTGACCAATGCGGAGGTCACGTCGGGTAACTCGGGGCCGATGAAGTTGGCGGTAATGAACTGGGTAGTGGCGAAAGACACGCCTGCCACCAATACGGCAGGCCAAGTTTGGCGTATGCCGCGCATACCGTCCATCATGGCGACCAACCAGAAAGGAACGATAATCGACAGGATCGGCAGTTGGCGGCCGGCGACCTGACCGATGTGGTAAGGGTCGAGGTTGGACACTTGACCGGCAACCAAGATTGGAATACCCATCGCACCGAAAGCCACGGGTGCGGTATTGGCAATCAAACACAAACCGGCGGCGTAGAGCGGGTTAAAGCCTAAGCCCACCAACAACGAGGCGGTAATCGCCACCGGCGCGCCGAAGCCTGCCGCACCTTCGAGGAATGCGCCGAAGGAGAAGCCAACCAGCAACATTTGCAGGCGTTGGTCTTCGGTAATCGAAATCACGGAAGCGCGGATGATGTCGAACTGCCCTGTTTTCACAGTAATTTTATACAGGAACACAGCAGTAACGATAATCCATGCAATCGGCCACAAACCGTAGGCAAAGCCGTACAGCGCGGAAGAAACCGCCATGCCCGCAGGCATTCCGAAACCTAATACGGCAACGCCAAGTGCAATCAGCAGCGTATAAAGCCCCGCCTGATAACCCTTGAGCTTCAAGACGGTCAGTGCAACAAAGAAAAAGATAATGGGCAGGAGGGCGACGGCTGCCGTCAAATACAGGCTGCCGCCCACTGCGGTATAGTTTTGAATCCAAGTTTCCATTGGGAAAATCTCCGAATATTTTTCTAATATACTTTCCTAAATTGGTAAAACCAATTTTTTGAACGGAGGACACTTTACGAAACTTTAATATGGCAGTCAATTATTTTTTTAAGCAACCTTGCTACATAAGTGCAAAATTGTTATTTAATTTTAAATAAAACAAAACATTATATGAATTGTAAAAATGTAACCCGATATAGTTTTAAACCATATTCGGGTAGAACAAGCCATATTGACGGGATATGGCCGGTTAATTAGAATACCGCGACATTGGGCACACCAATTTGGTCATGCCAATTTTGACGCAGATTGCCATTTCAGACGACCTGCCGCATCACATTATCGGATTTGAGTCTTCTTCATAGGAAAATATGAAGAAAAAGAGGAATTACAATGACAAAACTGGTTCGGCCACAAAAAATCAGCGACCAAATATTGTCGATATTAGAAGAACGGATTGCGACTGGCGTTTACGAAAAAGGCGGCAAAATCCCGCCCGAACGTACCTTGGCGGAAGAATTCGGCGTATCGCGCCCCTCGGTCAGGGTCGCGCTGAACATCCTGATTGCGCGGCAGGTTTTGGAAGCGCGTCAGGGCGATGGCTATTACGTTTCCGTCAAACCGCAACAAGATTTCCTCCAAAGCTGGCAGGAATTGCTCGGCAAACATACCAACTGGGAAACCGACGTTTTCGATTTCAGCTGTCACGTTGAAGGCTGTATGGCGGCACTGGCCGCCGAAAGACGGACTGACGCCGACTTGAAACGGATTGACTTTTGGCGGCAGAAATTTGAAGCGGCCTGCGAAAGCGGAAATTTGGAGCATCAAGCCGAAGCAGACGTTAGCTTCCATCAAACCATTGCCGATGCCGCACACAATATCCTGTTCAGCCACCTTTCCAGCAGCCTGCTCAAAATGCTTTATCAGCAAACACGCAGCGGCATTATCTATATCCATCAAACCGAAGACCCGCGCCCGACGCTGATTGCCCAGCACAGTGCTATTTTTGAAGCCATTGTCCAGGCCAAACCAGCCGAGGCGGCGGAAGCGGCAAAACTGCATTTGAATTATGTCGCCCGCCGCATTTTGCAGGACAGGGAATATCAAAGCCACAGCGAGCATGCGGACGTATTGGCGCAAAATGATTTGAAACGGGTAGATTGGTAGCGTTTAAAAATAATGGGTATACGGATTTAATGGTTGATGGGGCACCTTCACCCCATCAATCTGATACCACCCTCAGATGGTTGATAGATCG
>NZ_JBQCVH010000013.1:0-22698 GCF_051958545.1 Neisseria sp. P0009.S010 | reverse complement strand
GCCGACGGTGACCTCAATGCCAACAGCAAAGACGCCGTCAACGGCAGCCAACTGTTTGCGACCAACCAAAACGTAGCGACAAACGCCGCCAATATCGCCAAAGGCATCAACTTCGGCGGTACCACCGGCAGCAACAACTACGCATTGGGCGACACCATCAATGTCAAAGGCGACAGCAACATCATCAGCGAAACCGTAGCCGGTGGCGCACAGCTGAAACTGGCCGATGTGTTGAATGTCGGTCAAGCGGCTCCGGTGAAAATTGATGGCGAGAAAGGCGAAGTCAGCGGCTTGAGCAATACGACTTTGGGCGGTAGCGACTTTGCCCAAGGCAAACGTGCGGCGACTGAAGAGCAGCTGAATGCGGCCCAAGATCAGTTGGTGAATGTGTTGGGTGGCAATGCGGCCAATAATGGCGGCAACATCAGCATGACTGATATTGGCGGTACTGGTGAGAACAATATCCACGATGCAATCAAAGCCGTCAATGCAACTGCCAATCTGCCTTTGACTTTCGGTGGTGACAGCGGCAAAGACGTTGAACGCAAACCGGGTACGAAACTGAATATTGTTGGCGGTCAAACCGATGCAGCCAAACTTTCAGACGGCAATATCGGCGTTGTAGCGAATGGCTCTGATAAGTTGGAAGTCAAATTGGCTAAAGACTTGGCAGTTGACAGCGTGAAAGCCGGTGATACCACAGTCAATACTGACGGCGTGAAAGTTGGTGATGTCAACCTGACTAAAGCCGGCTTGGACAATGGCGGCAACAAGATTACCAATGTTGCAGCCGGTACCGATGACACTGATGCGGTCAATGTTGCTCAGTTGAACAAAGCTGCGGCTGCGGCTAAGACCGAAGTCGTTCAAGGCGATAACATTGTTGTAACTCAGGATGTCGGCGCCAATGGCCAAACCATTTACAAAGTGGCTACCGATAAAAACCTGAAAGTCGACAGTGTTACCGCAGGCGATACCGTGATGAATAATGACGGTGTCAAAGTTGGCGATGATGTTGCATTGAACAAAGACGGCTTGAAAGTTGGCGATGTGAACCTGACCAAAGCTGGCTTGAACAATGGCGGCAACAAGATCACCAACGTGGCAGCCGGTACGGATGACACCGATGCAGTCAATGTTTCTCAACTGAAACAAGCTGCTGCTGCGTCCAAGACTGAAGTCGTTCAAGGTAAGAACATCGTTGTGACGGAAAAAACAGGTGACAAAGGTCAGACTGTTTATGAAGTTGCTACCAATAAAGACTTGGACGTTGACAGCGTGAAAGCCGGCGATACCGCAGTGAATACTGATGGTGTCAAAGTTGGTGACGATGTTGCATTGAACAAAGACGGCTTGAAAGCAGGCAAGGTAAACCTGACTAAAGACGGCTTGGACAATGCGGGCAACAAAGTAACCAACGTAGCGGATGGCGACATCAATGCCAACAGCAAAGATGCCGTCAACGGCAGCCAGTTGTACGCAACCAACCAAAACGTAGCCAACAACGCTGCGACTATCGCCAAAGGCATTAACTTCGGCGGTACGACAGGCAGCAACAACTACGCATTGGGCGACACCATCAACGTTAAAGGCGACAGCAACATCATCAGCGAAACCGTAGCCGGTGGCGCTCAACTGAAGTTGGCTGACGAGATTAGCGTGAAGACCGTGAATGCCGATACCTTCAAAGCAGGCGATACTGTGATGAATAACGACGGCGTGAAAGTCGGAGATAAAGTTGCGTTGAACAAAGATGGTCTGACCGCAGGCAATACCGTGGTCAACAACGATGGCGTAACCATCGCTGCACCGACTGAAAACAATCCGAACAACCAAGTCAAATTGTCTCCTGTCGGTCTGAACAACGGCGGCCAACGCATTACCAACGTGGCTCCGGGTAAAGACGGTACAGACGCGGCAAACGTGAACCAGTTGATTGGTTTGGGTACCGAGTTGCAGAACAACATCAACCAAGTAGGTAAGAAAGCCTACGCGGGTGTGGCCGGTGCGATTGCCCAAGGCTCGATTCCGCAGGTAACCCGTCCGGGTGCGACCGGTATTGGTGTCGGCAGCGGCTACTATGGCGGCCAGTCTGCTATGGCCATCGGCGTGTCTGCGATGAGCGACGGCGGCAACTGGATTGTCAAAGGCAACTTCTCGGCCAATACCGACGGTCATGTCGGTGTGGGTGCCGGTGCGCTGTATCAGTGGTAAGTTGGCAATGACAGGCAACTAGATTTGCTGCCTGAATAGGGAGGCCGTCTGAAATTTTAGGTTTCAGACGGCTTTTTTTCTGAAAACACTTGAATTTAGGCTAGATGAAACGATATGCTTCATCTATTTACCGCATGACTCTGAAAGAGAACAAATGAGCAAAACCATCCATTATTTGAAAGACTACGCCGCGCCAGCGTACCGTATTCTGAAAACCGACCTGCATTTCGATATTTTAGAACCGCAAACCATCGTCAAATCCAGTCTGACCGTTCAACCTGAAAGAGCAGGGGAGCCGTTGGTATTGGATGGTTCGGCAAAACTGCTGTCTGTGAAAGTAAACGGCCAGGCCGTAGATTATGTGTTGGAAGACGAAAAACTGACGATTGCAGGCGTGCCGTCTGAAAACTTCACGCTGGAAGTAGAAACCGAAATTTTGCCGGCTGAGAACAAATCTCTGATGGGTCTGTATGCTTCCGGCGGCAACCTGTTCACCCAATGCGAACCGGAAGGTTTCCGCAAAATTACGTTCTACATCGACCGTCCGGATGTCATGTCTAAATTTACCACCACCATCGTTGCAGACAAAAAACGCTATCCGGTGTTGCTGTCTAACGGCAATAAAATCGATGGCGGCGAGTTTTCAGACGGCCGTCATTGGGTGAAATGGGAAGACCCGTTTGCCAAACCGAGCTATCTCTTTGCTTTGGTGGCAGGCGATTTAGCAGTAACGGAAGATTATTTCACGACCATGAGCGGCCGTAAGGTCAAAATCGAGTTCTACACCACTGAGACAGACAAACCTAAAGTCGGTTTTGCCGTGGAATCGTTGAAAAATGCGATGAAATGGGACGAAACACGCTTCGGTTTGGAATACGACTTGGATATTTTCATGGTCGTTGCCGTGGGCGATTTCAATATGGGCGCGATGGAAAACAAAGGTTTGAATATTTTCAACACCAAGTTTGTGCTGGCCAACAGCCGTACCGCGACCGATACCGACTTTGAAGGCATCGAATCTGTTGTCGGCCACGAATATTTCCACAACTGGACGGGCAACCGTGTGACCTGCCGCGATTGGTTCCAATTGTCGCTGAAAGAAGGTTTGACCGTATTCCGCGATCAAGAGTTTTCCGGCGACCGAGCCAGCCGCGTGGTACGCCGTATCGACAATGTCCGTATGCTACGCTTGTTCCAATTCCCTGAAGATGCAGGCCCGACTGCGCATCCTGTTCGCCCGGCCAGCTATGAGGAGATGAACAACTTCTACACCATGACCGTCTATGAAAAAGGTGCAGAAGTAGTGCGCATGTATCATACCTTGCTCGGAGAAGAGGGCTTCCAAAAAGGCATGAAGCTGTATTTCCAACGCCACGATGGTCAGGCTGTGACTTGTGATGATTTCCGTGCCGCAATGGCAGACGCAAACGGCATCAATCTTGATCAGTTTGCTTTATGGTACAGCCAAGCCGGTACGCCGGTTTTAGATGCTCAAGGCCGTCTGAAAGGTGGAGCGTTTGAATTGACCATTAAACAAACCATTCCGGCCACGCCCGATATGGCGGACAAGCAGCCGATGATGATTCCGGTCAAAACCGGTTTGCTGAATGAAAAAGGCGAAGCGGTTGAGTTTGAATATCAAGGCAAACGGGTGAAAGAGGCGGTTTTGGTATTGACCGAAGCCGAGCAGACTTTTGTGTTGGGCGGCGTCAATGAGCCGGTTATCCCGTCTCTGCTACGAGATTTTTCTGCACCGGTTACCCTGAACTATCCATACAGCGAGCAAGAATTGGCGACTTTGCTGGCGGCAGATGAAAATGAGTTTGCACGTTGGGAGGCTGCTCAAACCCTGTATCATCGCGCCATTAATGCCAACCGTCAGGCATTGGCGGAAGGCCGTCCTTTACCGGAACACAAAGCATTGATGGATGCTTTGGCTTTGGTGGTTTCCGGTGACTTTGATCCGGCATTCCGTGCCATTTTGCTGCAAATGCCGTCTGAAACCGATGTATGGGCGGAAGAAGAAAATATTGACCCGATTCAGGTTCATCAAGCGCGTGAAGCCTTGCTCAATTCCGTTGCCGTCAAGTTCCTGCCTCAATGGCGCGAGTTGAACCGTCAGGCTGCCGAGCAAGAAAACCAAGCCGATGCCGCTGTTCGTTATGAATACAGCCCGGAATTGGCCGGCTGGCGCACTTTGCGTAATGCTTGCAGGGCATTTATCCTTCGTGCTGACGCTGCGCATATCGAGCACGTTGCGGAGAATTACGAAGCAATGGCGCAAAACATGACCCACGAATGGGGTATCTTATCTGCAATCAACAGCAATGAAAGTGAAATCCGCGATCGTTTGTTGACACAATTTGCCGATAAATTCGCCGATGATGCTTTGGTAATGGACAAATACTTTGCCCTGATTGCCTCAAGTCGCCGTAAAGATACTTTACAGCAAGTTCAGACGGCCTTGAATCATCCTAAGTTCAGTATTGAAAACCCAAATAAAGCCCGTTCTTTATTGATGAGCTTCAGTCGTAATATTCCGCACTTCCATGCAGAAGACGGCAGCGGCTACCGCTTTGTAGCAGATAAAGTGATGGAAATTGACCGCTTTAATCCGCAAGTTGCCGCTCGACTGGTGCAGGCTTTCAACATCTGCAACAAATTGGAAGCCAACCGCAAAGCCGTTATGACTAAAGAGTTGCAACGCATCCATGCACAAGAAGGTTTGTCCAAAGATGTGGGCGAGATTGTTGGTAAGATTTTAAATGAGAAATAAAGCTTGTCTGTTGAACTTATTGTTATTTGGCAATAAGGATAGATAGACTAAAGGCCGTCTGAAACTGATTGGTTTCAGACGGCCTTTTTATATACAACGCTTAAATTAATTTTCGTTGAGGGTAGGGCATAAGAATAAAAAAGAGCCTGCATAAAACAGGCTCTTTTTCATACTAATCCAAAGATTAGAATTTGTGACGCAGGCCAACAGTGCCAGCAGTTTTCTCGTATTTGTAGTCGCCTTTGCCTTCTTTCAACCAGCCGGCAGAAACCAGAGCAGAAGTGCGTTTAGAGAAGTCGTAGTCAGCACCAACGATAACTTGGTTGTAAGCGCTGTTCTCTTGTTTCACGCCTTCTTCTTTAGCTTTGAAGCCGTGAGCGTAAGAAACACGAGGAGTTACGTTGCCGAAGCGGTAAGCAGCAGTTGCACCAACTTCAGTACGTTCGTTTTTCTTAGCACCAGCTACGTCAGCTTTGAAGCCTTCGTATTGACCTACAACAGCAACCATCAGGTTGTTAGCATCGTAACCAGCAGTCAGACGGTGAGCTTGGTGATCTTTGTAAGTACCAGCAGCCAAATTATTGTTGCGGTTGAATACTTTCAAGTAATCAGCAGTCAAGTCAGCACGTTTAGCATAAGAACCAGCATAGCGACCGAAGAAGCCAGAGTTTTCGTAGTTCAGACCCAAGTCGTAAGACTCGCGGCTTTTCACAGTGTGAGTATATTTGTCGCTAGGGTTAGCATTGTCACGTGGTTGGTATTGTACGCTTGCGCTGAAACCACCAAATACAGGGGTATCGTAACGTACAGATACTTTACGAGAATCTACACGTTTGATTTTACCCAATTGCAGAGCATCTTCGTTAGCTGCACTAGATTCCCAAGGGTCGAAGCTGTCGCTGCTGTTGCTCAGGGCATTATCCAAGTTACCGGCACGAATTTTACCGAAACCGCCTTCCAAGCCCAAGAAAGATTCACGGTTAGCGAAACCAGAGTCACCACCGGCGATAGAAGTTTTTTGTTCAACTTGCCAGATAGCATTCAGGTTGCTACCCAAGTGTTCGTGGCCTTTGAAACCGATGCGAGAGCCGAAGTCAGCAATCTCAGTAGCAGTTTTAGAAGAAGTCTTACCCTCTTTTACTTTAGAAATTTCTACGCCAGCTTTAATTTGACCGTACAGAGTTACGTCAGCCATAGCTGCAACAGGCAGGGCAGCCAGAGTCAGGGCAATCAGGGATTTTTTCATTGCTGTTTTCCTTTTTTAAGTGTGAAGAAGCGAGCATTCGTTCTTCTTATTACGATATCGTTCTGTTTCAACGATTCCATGACCATAATATAAAGGTTATGGCTTAAGAAAACAAATTTTCCTCTTGTTTTAGGCGTATTTTTGTTGGGAAACGTTGTTTTTTGCAGACAGAGTAGGTATAGAAAATAGTCGTTTATTTCGTAATATGTTTTTTTAAAAGGAAATTTTAGGAGAATCATGAAAGACAGTTTATAGAGGTTGGGGGTAAATGTTGTTTATATTGTCTTCAGACGGCCTTGTTGAGTGAGGTTTATAGTGTATTGGGTTTTAAAATTATAAAAAAACCTGCCTGAGTAATCAGGCAGGTTTCATTTGCTTGAAAGACAGATTAGTTTTTGTCTTGGTCAACCAGTTTGTTTTTAGCGATCCAAGGCATCATAGAACGCAGTTGTGCACCCACTTTTTCAATTTGGTGGTCGGCGTTCAGACGGCGACGGGCAGTCATGCTGGCGTAGTTGGTTGCGCCTTCTTGGATGAACATTTTCGCATATTCGCCGCTTTGAATGCGGTATAGCGCTTTTTTCATCGCAGCTTTGGTTGCAGGAGTCACTACTTCAGGGCCGGTAACGTATTCACCGTATTCGGCATTGTTGGAAATGGAGTAGTTCATGTTGGCAATACCGCCTTCGTACATCAGGTCAACGATCAGTTTCAGCTCGTGCAGACATTCGAAGTAGGCCATTTCTGGAGCGTAACCGGCTTCAACCAAAGTTTCAAAGCCGCATTTCACCAATTCAACTGCGCCACCGCACAATACGGCTTGTTCGCCAAACAGGTCGGTTTCGGTTTCTTCGCGGAAGTTGGTTTCGATTACGCCGCCTTTAGTGCCGCCGTTGGCTGCTGCGTAAGACAGGGCGATGTCTTTGGCTTTGCCGCTTTTATCTTGGTAAACGGCGATCAAGGAAGGTACGCCGCCGCCTTTCAGGAATTCGCTGCGTACGGTGTGGCCTGGGCCTTTAGGGGCGATCATGATAACGTCAAGGTCGGCGCGAGGTACGATTTGGTTGTAGTGTACGTTGAAGCCGTGAGCGAACGCCAATACTGCGCCTTCTTTCAAGTTAGGATCGATTTCGTTTTTGTATACGATAGGTTGGTTTTCGTCAGGCAACAGAATCATTACAACGTCGGCTGCTTTAGTTGCTTCAGCAACGGTGCGCACGTCGTGGCCGGCTGCTTCGGCTTTTTTCCAAGAGCTGCCTTGGCGCAGACCGATTACGACATTTACGCCGGAATCTTTCAGGTTTGCTGCGTGTGCGTGACCTTGTGAACCGTAGCCGATGATGGCAACGGTTTTGCCTTTGATCAGAGAAAGGTCAGCGTCTTTATCGTAATAAACTTGCATTTTATTTCCTTAGTGTAAGAGGGTTCCGGATAATCCGGGTTGAGTTAAAAGTAATAGGGGATTAGGCAGGGACTTGGTTCATCAAGACGATTTCCAATGCTTCGGTTTTTCCTTCGATGGATTTGACGAAGTTTTGGAAATGTTCGCTGGCATTGTGCTCATCAATAGCTGCTTGGGATTTCCAGCTTTCTACGAATACGAAACGGTTGGGTTTGCCGATTTCTTGGTGCAGGTCGTAGCTGATGTTGCCTTCTTCTGCACGGCTGGCTTTGACCAATTCTTTAAATTGGGCAGCCAGAGCCTCGGTGTATTCGGGTTTGACGGTAACTAATGCAACGATTTGGATGCTTGACATATTTGTCTCCTACTGTTTTTCAGACGGCCTTTGTTGAAAGTAAAAGGCCGTCTGAACGATACAGCGTTAAATTTTCAAAATGCGCTCGCCACGACCGATACCGGCTGCGCCTGTGCGTACGGTTTCCAAAATTTGGGCGCGACCGACTGTTTCGAGGAAAGAGTCGAGTTTTTCGGTGGAACCTGTGATTTCGATGGTGTAGCTGCGGTCTGTTACATCAATAACGCTGCCGCGGTAGATTTCGGTCAATCGCAGGAATTCGTCGCGGTCTTTGCCGACGGCGCGGACTTTTACCAACATCAGTTCGCGTTCGACAAAACGGCTTTCGTTCAAGTCAACCACTTTGATAACTTCAATCAGTTTGTTGAGTTGTTTGGTGATTTGCTCGATAACGTGTTCGTCGCCATGAGTAACGATGGTCATGCGAGACAAGGTTTTGTCTTCGGTTGGCGCAACAGCCAAGGAGTCGATATTGTAATCGCGTGCGGAGAACAAACCTACCACACGGCTCATCGCACCTGATTCGTTTTCCATCAGAATAGATAAGATATGTCGCATTTTTCTCTCCTTACGCTGACAATGTTTCGCGCATATGCGGCGGCAGAACCATCTCGTCCAAGCCTTTGCCGTTGCCGACCATAGGCAGTACGTTTTGTTTCTTATCAGTCAAGAAATCGAGGAATACCAGGCGGTCTTTTTGGTTTAATGCTTCCAGCAACGCGCCTTCTACATCGGATTTCTTGTCCACACGGATGCCGATATGGCCGTAGGCTTCAGCCAGTTTGACAAAATCAGGCAATGAGTCGAAATAGGTTTCCGATTCACGGTTGCCATAATAAAGTTCTTGCCATTGGCGGACCATGCCGAGGTAGCCGTTGTTCAGGGTAACGACGTTAACCGGAACTCGGTATTGGAAGCAGGTCGACAGCTCTTGGATGTTCATCTGAATCGAGCCTTCGCCGGTGATGCAGAATACATCTTGATCAGGAGCGGCCAGTTTCGCACCGATGGCATATGGCAAGCCTACGCCCATTGTGCCTAAACCGCCGGAATTGAGCCATTGGCGCGGACGCTCGAATGGGTAATATTGTGCGGTAAACATTTGGTGTTGACCAACGTCGGAAGTAATGATGGCAGAATTATTGGTGATTTCGGCCAGTTTTTGAATGACGTATTGCGGTTTGATGATTTCGCTTTCATTATCAAACCACAGGCAGTTGCGCGAACGCCATTCTTCGATGCTTTTCCACCATTTATCCAATGAGTCGGCAGCAGGTGCAGATTCTTGCTTGCCCCACAATTGAATCATTTCGGACAATACGTTTTTCACGTCGCCGACAATCGGGATATCCACTTTGACACGTTTGGCAATGCTGGACGGGTCAACGTCGATATGAATAATCTTTTTGGCTTTTTCAAAGAATTTGGACGGTACGGAAATCACGCGGTCATCGAAGCGCGCACCGATTGCCAGTACAACGTCTGCATTCTGCATGGCGAGGTTGGCTTCGTAAGTACCGTGCATACCCAGCATACCCAAGAATTGGCGGTCGCTGGAAGGGTATGCACCCAAGCCCATCAATGTACCGGCACAAGGAGCGCCGATCATACGGACAAATTTGGTCATTTCCTCAGAGGCATTGCCCAAAACTACACCGCCGCCAAAGTAAACAATAGGGCGTTTGGCGGAAGCCAGCATTTGTACGGCTTTTTTGATTTGACCAATGTGGCCTTGTACAACCGGTTGGTAAGAGCGGATGAAGATGTCTTCTTGCGGATAGCTGAATTTAGCCATCGCTTGGGTGACATCTTTAGGAACATCGACAACAACGGGACCCGGACGGCCGCTTGCGGCGATTTGGAAAGCTTTTTTGATGGTGTCTGCCAACTCAGCGATATTGGTTACCAAGAAATTGTGTTTGACACAAGGGCGGGTAATGCCGACTGTATCCACTTCTTGGAATGCGTCTGTCCCGATAAGGGAGTTGCCCACCTGGCCGCTGATAACTACCAACGGAATAGAGTCGCTGTAAGCAGTGGCGATGCCGGTCAGCGCATTGGTCACGCCTGGGCCGGAAGTCACCAAGGCAACGCCGACTTTGCCGCTGACACGGGCATAGGCATCTGCCGCGTGTACGGCTGCCTGCTCGTGGCGAACCAGGATGTGCTTGAATTTATTGAGTTGGAAAAGGGCATCGTAGATTTCGATAACCGCGCCGCCCGGATAGCCGAATACATACTCGACACCTTCGGCTTTGAGACTTTGCACGATGATTTGTGCGCCTGATAATTGCATATTGACCTCTTTTATATGGCCTCAAACCAATAGGAACAATCCGCCTCACCACAGCACCTGTAATGCAATTCCACCAAGCAGCGATTTAGGGTACGCGCACTGAGGGAATACGATGACAGTCAGACTATCCAATCAATTGGGAAGAAACACAGAGTTTGTGAAAAAGAGTAGAAACGATAACGCAATCCGACTGTACAAGCAAGACAAAATCTTTCATCTTTTAACGTTTAAGGAGTGAAAATAGATTATCGTTTGATTTTAAAGAAATAAAAAAACAGTTTTATTGAGCTTGATGTGGGGAGATTGTTGACAGTTTGAGTAAGGAGAAGGTTTTTGCAAATGAAGAATAGCAAAAAACCTCTTGACCGAATCAAGAGGTTTTTTTAATTTGGTGCCCAGGGTCGGACTCGAACCGACACACCTTGCGGCGGGGGATTTTGAGTCCCCTGCGTCTACCAATTTCGCCACCTGGGCTAGCGAAGAAGTCGTCATTATAGCGAGTTCTCAAATCTTGTAAAGCAGTAATTGAAAAAAAATTGGATTATTTTTATATTTGTTTGATTTTTAATGAATTAAACTTTTTACGTTTGATGGCTATCTAAATGGAAGGCAGATTTTTAAAACAAAAAAAGCAGTATTTATCTGTAAAAAGGGCTATATTTAATGTGTCAAACGCGTTAATATGAAGATGTTTTGTTTTTATATCGGCCGGGCGGTTGTTTGGCTTCACTTAATTTGAAACGGTTTTGGAGAAAATTTATGCTTTCCGTTACACGAACTTTCCTACTCAGTGCTTTTGCGTTGGCTGCTCTGGCTGCTTGTCAGCCTAAAGAAGAGGCTAAAGAGGCTTCTTCGACACCTGCCGCTTCTGCCGCTTCTGCTGCGCCTGCTGCTTCCGGTGAGTCTGCGCCCAAAGTGCAAGCGCGCGGTACCGATATGCGCAAAGAAGATATTGGCGGTGATTTTACATTGACCGATGGCGACGGCAAACCTTTCAGCCTGAGCGACTTGAAAGGCAAAGTGGTTATCCTGTCTTTCGGTTATACCCACTGTCCTGACGTATGCCCGACCGAGTTGCTGACTTACAGCGATACTTTGAAACAATTGGGCGATCAGGCTAAAGACGTGAAAGTAGTATTTGTCAGCATCGACCCGGAGCGCGATACGCCTGAAGTAATCGGCAAATATGCCAAACAGTTCCACCCTGATTTTATCGGCCTGACGGCTACCGGCGATCAAAGCCTGCCTGTCATCAAACAGCAATACCGTGTGGTATCGGCTAAAGTTAACCAAAAAGAAGACAGCGAAAACTATTTGGTCGACCACTCTTCAGGTGCATATTTGATTGATAAAAACGGCGAAGTGGCGATTTTCTCGCCTTATGGCAGCGAGCCGGAAACGATTGCGGCTGATGTGAAAACTTTATTGTAAAACCGTAGTTGGGGCCGTCTGAAATGGGTTGTGGATTTCAGACGGCCTTCTTGTTTTTGATACGGCAAAGGAGAAGAAAAAATGACCGACACACTTTTAACGATTGCTTTATCCAAGGGGCGAATTTTTGAGGAAACCCTGCCGCTGTTGGCCGCCGCCGGTATTGTGCCTGCGGAAGAGCCGGAAAAGTCGCGCAAGCTGATTATTGGCACGAATCATGACAATATCCGTTTGGTGATTGTGCGCGCGACCGATGTGCCGACTTATGTGCAATATGGTGCGGCGGATTTCGGTATTGCCGGCAAGGATGTGTTGATTGAGCATGGCGGAGATGGCCTGTATCAACCTTTGGATTTGCACATCGCCTCATGCCGCATGATGGTTGCGGTGAAAAAAGGTTTTGATTACGCCGCCGCTTCCAAACCCGGCAGCCGCTTGCGGATTGCTACCAAATATCCTGACATCGCCGCCGAACACTTTGCCGACAAGGGTGTGCATGTGGACATCATCAAACTGTACGGATCGATGGAGCTTGCGCCTTTGGTCGGTCTGAGCGACGCGATTGTCGATTTGGTTTCCAGCGGCAATACTTTGAAAGCCAATGGTTTGGAAGCTGTGGAACATGTGGCTGATATTTCCAGCCGCTTGGTGGTCAACAAAGCGGCCTTGAAAACCAAATATGCGCTGTTGAATCCGATTATTCAGGCATTTGAAAATGCTGCTAAGGCCGTCTGAAAAGTTTTTGGCAAAACCTGTCTGCCAACCCAGTTTGAAAGCCCCGTCATGATGCAAAGCAAACCGACACTCGATACGATTCTTTCCCATCGTTCCATCCGCAGGTTTACTTCCGATCCGATTGCCGATGAAATTCTCGATACGCTGGTTCGCGCCGGACAGCAGGCTTCTACTTCCAACAACCTGCAATGCGTTTCCATCATCCGCGTATCGGACCTTGCGCTGAGGCAGGGGATACATGAAGCGGCAGGAAGCGCACCTTATATTGTCCATTGTGCGGAATTTTTATTGTTTTGCATCGATTTTTCCAAACACAAGGCAATGTTTCCCGATGCGCAAATTGATTGGGCGGAAGTAACCCTGATTGGTGCGGTCGATGCAGGCATTATGGCGCAAAACGTATTGCTTGCCGCCGAATCGCTTGGGCTGGGAGGCGTGTATATCGGCGCGTTGCGCAATGATGCGCAAAAAGTGTCGGATGTATTGAAACTGCCGGATTATTGCGTACCTTTGGTGGGATTGTGTCTCGGTTATCCCGACCAAGACCCGCCGCTCAAACCGCGCCTACCTCAGGAAATGGTGTATGCCGAAAACACCTGTCCGAGCCTGAATGCCGAGGCGGTTGAAGCCTATAATCAGGCAGTAGCGGATTATTATGAGCTACGCAAGGGAAGTCCGATACCTTGGAAGGAATCGCTGGCCAAAACCTTAGGTAATCCTGTACGGCCGCATATGTTGGCGTTTTTGCAGAAAAAAGGTTTTTTGAAAAGATAATGTTCAGACGGCCTTTGAGTGATTGAGGCCGTCTGAAAACAATAGGAACGAAATAAGGAAGAGAGCAAACCATGAAGAAACTCGACACCCAATCCCCTGATTTTCAAGCCGAACTCAAAGCGTTACTCGCTTTTGAGACCGCGCAAAACCCTGAAATCGACCGTATTGTTGCCGACATCTGTGCCGATGTTCAAAAACGCGGCGATGCGGCGCTGATTGAATACACCAACCGCTTTGACGGTACATCCGCTCAAACCATCGACGATTTAATTCTGACGCAAGATGATTTGCAGTCTGCGTTTGAGCGTTTGCCTGAAAACATTCAGACGGCCTTGAAAACGGCCGCGAGACGGGTGGAAAGCTACCATGAACACCAAAAAATGGAGTCGTGGACTTACGAAGACGAAGACGGCATGCTTTTGGGCCAACAGATTACGCCGCTTGACCGTGTCGGTATTTATGTTCCGGGCGGTAAAGCTGCTTATCCGAGTTCCGTCATCATGAACGCCATGCCTGCCCACGTTGCCGGTGTGAAAGAAATCATCATGGTCGTTCCCACTCCGAAAGGTGAGCGCAACGATATCGTGTTGGCGGCTGCTTTTGTGGCCGGTGTAACTAAAGTGTTTACGGTCGGCGGTGCGCAGGCGGTTGCGGCTTTGGCCTATGGTACGGAATCTGTGCCTCAAGTCGATAAGATTACCGGCCCGGGCAATGCCTTTGTCGCTGCGGCCAAACGACGCGTGTTCGGCGTGGTCGGTATCGATATGGTGGCAGGGCCGTCTGAAATTTTGGTGATTGCCGATGGTACGACACCTGCCGATTGGGTGGCCATGGATTTGTTCAGTCAGGCGGAACACGATGAAATTGCACAAGCGATTTTGATCGGTACTTCTCAAGCGTATTTGGACGAAGTTCAGACGGCCATGAACCGCTTGATCGAAACCATGCCGCGCCGTGCGATTATTGAAGCTTCATTGGGTAACCGCGGCGCAATGATTTTGGCTAAAGATTTGGACGAAGCCTGCGAAATCGCCAACTATATTTCTCCAGAGCACTTGGAACTGTCGGTTGAGAATCCGCAAGAGTGGGCGAAAAAAATCCGCCACGCCGGTGCGATTTTCATGGGACGCTATACCAGTGAAAGCCTTGGTGACTATTGCGCAGGCCCTAATCACGTTTTGCCGACCAGCCGCACGGCGCGTTTCTCTTCTCCTTTGGGAACATATGATTTCCAAAAACGCTCCAGTCTGATTCAGGTTTCAGAACGAGGCGCGCAGAAGTTGGGCAAAACCGCCAGTGTGTTGGCGCATGGCGAAAGCTTGACCGCACACGCCAGAGCGGCTGAGTTCCGTTTGAAAGACTGAGTGAAGCGCTGAAGTCGTACGTGCAAGGGTTGTTTGATAAGTGCTGACGGAACTCGTTTATACCGACCGCCTACTACCAAAAAAAACACTCCAACACATCTTAATCCAACAGGAACGCAAGCGAATTTTGTTATTCGAGACCCAAATACAAGAACAACACTAACTAATGGACATTTGAATATAAAATGATTAACCTAGAATTGAAAGCCATCAATCTTTACGATTGTGCCTTTGAAGATTTCGTTCCCGAAATCAAAGACAATTTTTGTGTGGGAATTGATTTAGACATAGGAACTGATGATAGTGATGCTGCAGATATATTTTCTGTTCGCATATGCTCTCCTAAATGGATTTTGCATAATTGTTTCCAAAATCAAAGGGTTAAATGGGGAGCGGGTATGATGATTATGAATGAATTTAATCATTCTGTTATTAAATCGGAAATTGAGAAAATTCTTAAAGAATGTTCAAAAGAAACTTGGGAAAAGTCATTGACTTATTTACTTCGTTTTTTTTCGTGGGAATTTGAAGATTATCAGTGCTAAAGAAATCAAAAAAGGGCATCTAAACAGATGCCCTTTTTATTGTGATGAAGATTTTAACTGGGAAGGTATCAGGCCGTCTGAAAACAGGTTTAACGGTTTTTCAGCCAGTCATTACGCATTTGTGCGGCTTCTTCAAAATAGCGGTAAAGCTCGGTTTTGTTGCCGTCTGAAAGGAGCTGTTCCAATTTGGATAATTGCTCTTTCAAATCGCTTGTCAGTTTGAGCAGGGCAGGGCGGTTGGCCATGCAGATGTCTGTCCAAACGGCAGGATGGCTGGAAGCGATGCGGGTAAAGTCGCGAAAGCCGGTGGCGGCATAGGGGAGATAGTCTTTGCCGTGCGGATGGTCAACCAAAGCGTGGACATAGGCAAAGGCGGCCAAGTGCGGTAAGTGGGAAACGGCGGCAAAAATATTGTCGTGTTCTTCGGCGCTCATGGTGGAAATTTGCGAACCAACTGCCTGCCACAGGCTTTTCAGCCGTCTCAGGCCGTCTGAAGCCTCTTGGCCGTGTAGCGTAATGATAAGGCGGCTGTTTTGAAACAAACCGCAACGCGCGGATTTTGCTCCGCTTTGATCCGATCCAGCTATCGGGTGGGCGGCAAAACATTGCGGCAGGCGGTCGGATAAGTGAGTGCGGAAGGCATTGAGTGCCGATTGTTTGGTGCTGCCGACATCGGAAACGCAGGCGGTGTCTTTTAAGAAGGGCTTGATGTCGCGACATACGTCAGGTAGGACGGAGACAGGCGTGGCAATTAAAACCAAATCGGCATTGCCGATGCTTTCGGCGCAAATATTCGGATAGGCATGATCGATGATGCCGCATTCGAGTGCGTAATTGAGGTTGTCGGCATTGGTGTCGATACCGGTAACGGTTTGCACCAGTCCCAAGCGTTTGAGGTCGAGCATGAACGAGCCGCCGATTAAACCGACGCCGATAAGGGTAATGTGGGGGAAAAAGGCGGAAGTGTTCATGGTTTGAATCCGGTTTAAGTGGAAAAGCTTATTTTAATCTGTCATCGAGGCCGTCTGAAAGATGGAATCAAGGTTTCAGACGGTCTTTTTTATGGTCGAATTTTCATGATTTAGGCATAGAAAACTCCGTTTAGTAGGAGCATGTAACCGATTATCAGATTTTCATACACTAAAATAATCATCTGAATTAGTATAACGTCTTAAAGTAAGTAATTGGTATCTTAAAGTAAATTATTACATCATATTTTATTTTGATTGATATCGAATAAAATAACTCACTCAGAAAGAAGGAATTTATGAGTTTTTCACAAACCGAATTAGTCAACGCAATGCGTTTGCTTTCTACCCGTCTGCCGCAGTTTCCGGAGCAGCAAAACCAAGTATCCCGTATGTTGCGCATCGTAACCGAACGTTTGAGCAGCCATTTGAACGAAAACCTGAAAGCGTTCGGCATCAATGAAAACCTGTGGTTTTCCCTGATGGCGGTTTACGTCAGCCCAAACAGCGAAATCCTGCCTTCGCGCTTGAGCGACCTGATGGACTTGACGCGCACCAGTGCAACACGCCTGTCGGACGATATGGTTGAGCGCGGCTGGGTAGAGCGTTATATCAATCAGAAAGACCGTCGTCAGATTGTGCTAAAATTAACCCCTTCGGGTGAGACCTTCATCCACGAAGTATGGCCGCAAATTGCCCGTCAGAGCGGCCAGGCGTGGGAAGATTTCACGAAAGAGGATTACGATACGCTGCAACACCTGTTGGGTAAACTGTTGAACCGTTTGGGCAATTAACAACAGACGGCCTGAAGGTCTGCGGCAGACACACATAAACGGAGTCTGTATGAAATTAGGTTTGGTCAAATCAAGCGTGTGCGTTGCCGCTGTTTCGCTGTTGGCGGCATGTGCACCGTTCGGCAAACAGTCGCCTTTGGATGAGACAACAGCCTATCCGCTGCCGCAAGGCCAATCTGCCGCTACTGCCCAAGACGGCTGGTGGATGAAGCTGAAAGATAAAAAATTAAACAATTTGATTGCTTCCGCCATTCAGACGTCTACCAATCTGCGTGTCGTCAAGGCAAGGTTTGAGCAGGCTCAGGCGCAGCTGGGCGTTGTGGGAGCTGCAAACAAACCGCAAGTCGGCTTGGGCGTTACAGGTCTGGGTGCTTATGTTTCACCCAAACCTCAAGCCGGTATGGTCGATACCGACCATACATTGGTTTTGGCGCACGCAGCCTTACAAGGCAGTTTGGTTTTCGACTTTTGGGGTAAAAACCGAGAGCAGATTCAAGCTGTTTTAGGAAAAAGCAGGGCTGCGGTGTATGAAGCTCATCATATCCGCACCGAGTTGGCTCACGCCGTTGCCGCCCAATATTTTGCGTGGCAGATGGCGACAGAACAATTGGCTTTGTTGGATACGCGTATAGAGCTGGCGGATAAAGCATTGAAACTGATGCAACAACGCGTTAAAGCGCAGCTGGCTCCTGCCGATGCCTTGCACGCTCTGGAAATGGCGCAACAGCAATTACAGCTTGAAAAATCGGCATGGACTCAGAAAAATGAGAAAATCCGCAACAGTCTGGCTGTATTGACCGGCCGAGTGCCGGGTGCATTAAATGGACAAGTTCCGGAAAAAATGGCGGCTGTGCCGTCATTGCCGGTTAGTCGTATTGAAGCGGACTTGTTGGCGGCCCGTCCCGATATCGCGGCACAAAAAGCCTTGCTTGAAGAGAAATGGCATATCGTCAAATCGACCGAAGCAGAGTTTTACCCGAATATCGAATTAAAAGTTTTGGCAGGTATGACGCACATTGATGCGTTCAATCTGATTCGCGGACGGACTTCCGGTATGTTGGGCATTGTTCCGGCTTTGAATCTGCCATTGTTTACGTCCGGCGCGCTGCAGTCCAAATTGGCGGGCAAACGCGCTCAATATAACGAGCAGGTTGCCGTGTATGACCAAACTGTTTTGAACGCCATGCGTTCGGCGGCAGATGCCGTAGTGGACTATCAAAGCCTGAAAAGCCGACAAGATACTTGGAACAAGATGGTCAATATTGCCGATAAATCTGTGCAAAATGCGAAAGGACGTGTTCGTGCAGGTTTGGATAACGGCTTGACCGCTTTGCAAAAACAAGACGAAGCTGCGCGTACGAAAATGTCGGCGGTTCAATACCATGCAGAATATCTGACAGCTTGGAGTAACCTCAATGCCCAGTTGGGCGGTGGCTTTAAATTAAATAAGAAATAAACGTTTTATTAAAACGTAGGCCGTCTGAAAGTAATTTCAGACGGCCTTTTGCTTACCTTATTTACATTTGCTACCGGAAGAAATTATTGTAATGAATAGAGTGTAACTATAAAATATGACCCTTTAGCGCGTTAAACACGCGTATTGGGGACTGATAGTATAAGTCAGCGCCCAGCAAACAATAATATCGTTATCACATGTGCAGAATTAAAGTTAGGACTTATGGATACTCAATCGGAAAAAAATAATGTCCAAAAAGAACCGGAAGTAGTCGCTTCCGGCGCTAAAACGCATCGCAAACGCAATTTGGTTATCGTTACGCTTCTATTCCTTATTGCGGCAGCAGGAGTTGCTTTGGCGTATTTCCTGTTTTGGCAGCATGAAGAAGAAACGGAAGATGCTTATGTGGCCGGTCATTTGGTGATGATTACGCCGCAGGTGAACGGCACGGTGCGCAAAGTCATGTATGACGATACGGATGTCGTGAAAAAAGGCGATGTTTTGGTGGCTTTGGACGACAGCGATTTTCAGCTGGCATACGATCGCGCGCAAAATGAATTGATTCAGGCCATCCGTCAAAACAAACAGCAAACTGCGGTCAATTCAAAAGCCAAAGCGCAAGTGTTGTTACGCAAAGCCGATTTGGCCCGTGCGCAAGCCGATTTGCGCCGCCGCGAATCTTTGGCGGGTACGGAAGCGGTTTCCGGAGAAGAACTCAGCCATGCCCGTGCCGCTGTGGTTCAGGCTCAGGCTGCATTGAAAGCGGTTGAGGCGGAAGAAGTTTCTGCTCAGGCAGCGTTGGGCAGTAATATTCCTCTGCGCCAACAACCGGCAGTTCAGACGGCCATCAGCCACATCAAAGACGCTTGGTTGAATTTGCAACGTACGCAAATCCGTTCGCCGATTAGCGGCCAAATTGCCAAACGCAATGTCCAAGTCGGCCAACGTATCGTGCAAGGTACGCCGATGATGGCTGTTGTGCCTCTGTCTGAATTGTGGGTGGATGCCAACTTTAAAGAATCGCAACTGCGCAAAATGAAAATCGGCCAGCCTGTTGAAATGACAGCCGATTTGTACGGCAGTAAAGTGGTTTACCATGGCAAGGTAATGGGCTTGTCGGCCGGTACGGGCAGTGCGTTCTCATTACTGCCGGCACAAAACGCAACGGGCAACTGGATTAAAGTTGTGCAACGTGTACCGGTGCGTATCAGTTTGGATGCTAAAGAATTGCAACAAAATCCGCTCCGTGTCGGTTTGTCGATGACTGTTAAAGTCGATATTGCCGAGAAGGGCAGCGGTAAAGCCATGACTGCCGAAGCGGAACGAAATACTGCCTTGCCGGAAACGAAAAGTGTGGATTGGAAAGCCGCCGATGCTTTAGTCGATAAAATCTTCGAGCAATACGCAAAATAATCTTTTCAGACGGCCTGAGTCTTTTATTGAAGGCTCAGGCCGTCTGAAATATTGATTCTCTTCAATCGACCGCTTTGGCGGTTGTCTTATAGTTTATAAATATGAATTATCCGCCTTTACAAGGGTTTAAGCTGGTGTTGGCAACTTTGGCGCTCAGCTTGGCCGTATTTATGGAAGTCTTGGACAGCACCATCGCCAACGTCGCCGTGCCTGTTATTGCAGGGGATTTGGGTGCGGCTACCACGCAGGGAACTTGGGTGATTACCTCATTTGCCGTAGCCAATGCCATCTCTGTTCCCTTGACAGGTTTTTTGGCCAAGCGGTTCGGCGAGGTCAAAATCTTTATCGCCGCTGTGATCGGGTTTGTCGTAACGTCATGGCTGTGTGGCATTGCACATAATCTTCAAGCCTTGGTTTTTTTCCGTGTATTGCAAGGCTTCATCGCCGGGCCATTGATTCCCTTGTCCCAAAGCCTGTTGATGGCTTCTTATCCGCCTGAAAAACGAACATTGGCGCTGGCCTTATGGGCGATGACCGTCGTTGTTGCCCCTGTGTTGGGGCCGATTTTAGGCGGTTGGATTTCAGACAATTGGCATTGGGGATGGATTTTCTTTATCAATATCCCGATCGGGATTTTGTCTGCAACTATTGCTTGGAAGCAGCTTCGACACAGGGAAACTGAAATCGTCAGGGCGCCAATCGATTATGTCGGGCTGGTGTTGATGATTGTCGGTGTCGGCGCATTGCAAATGATGCTTGATAGAGGTAAGGAATTGGACTGGTTTGCCTCGGGAGAGATTATCGTTTTGGGCGTTACCGCTTTGGTGTTCCTGACCTATTTTATTGTTTGGGAGCTGGGCGAGAAATACCCGATTGTCGATTTGTCATTGTTTAGAAATAGAAACTTTACGATAGGCGTTGTTGCGACATCCTTGGGCTTTATGGTGTATATGGGTACATTGACCTTGCTGCCTTTGGTGTTGCAATCAAATCTCGACTATACCGCTACTTGGGCTGGTTTGGCTGCTGCACCGGTAGGTTTTCTGCCGATTATTCTGTCGCCGATTATTGGTAAGTTTGGCAATCGCGTCGATATGCGCCTGTTTGTCAGCGCTAGCTTCTTGGTGTTTGCCTATACATTCCATTGGCGAACCGACTTCTATGCCGGCATGGATATGAGCAACGTCGTTTGGCCACAGTTTTGGCAGGGTTTAGGCGTAGCCATGTTCTTCCTGCCCCTGACCAGTATCACCTTATCGCATATGAAGGGCAACCAAATTGCCTCGGCCAGTAGCTTGTCTAATTTCTTGCGAGTCTTTATGGGCGGTGTCGGTGTGTCCGTTGTCAGCACCATGTGGGAACGGCGCGAAGCTCTGCACCATACTCAGCTGACCGAACATATTAATTCATTGTCCTCAATCAGCAACCAATCTATTCAAGGCATGATGGCCAATGGCCTGAGCAAAGAGCAAGCCCTGGCTGCGATAAATAGTACTATTTCCCAACAAGGCTTTATTATTGGCTCAAATGAAATCTTCTTGGCAGGCAGTATCATATTCATCAGTATGATTCCCATTATTTGGCTGGCGAGACCTCCGTTTAGCGGTTCCGGCGGGGGAGGGCATTAGATAAAAGGCCGTCTGAATTTCAGACGGCCTTTTATCTATATATTATTTAAGAGTCAAGAGCAGATCCCTAAATGCATTTGGATCTTTAATAAACGTCATTTCTCCTGATTGAGGAAAATGGAAATCAAGTAGGCGTGATACCCAAAAACGAATACATCCTGCTCTTTGTGCAGTAGGGAAATACGCGCGTTCTTCATCAGATAATGGACGTACGCTTTCATAGCCGTGGATAAAGGCATCATAAAGGACAGGGTCTAACTTGTTATCAGCTGTTCGTGCCCAATCGTTAACTGCAATTGCCAGGTCGTACATGAAATTACCGTTACACGCATAATAGAAGTCGATAAAGCCGGAAACTTCATCTCCATTAAGCAATACGTTGTCCTTAAATAAATCGGCATGGATAATACCAGAAGGCAAATGCTCTCCCAGATTTTCATCTAAAGCGGCAATTTCAGATTGAAGCAGTGCGGCATCTTTAGAATCTAAAACAGGCAGCAACTGAGTGCAGGCATCGCGCCACCAGTCATCATAACGAGGGTTTTTCATTTTTAAAGGAAAGTCTTGACCGGCTAAATGCATTTTGGCCAGCATAGCACCGGTATGGAAGCATTGAGCCTCAGTTGGCCAGCCGGTATCCGAGCCATTCAAACAAGTAACCAAACAAGCCGGTTTTCCGGCCAAAATAGAATGCAGTCTGCCATCTTTGCGAGCAATCGGAGCAGCGCAGGCAACACCATTCAGACTCAAATGCTGGTTTAGTTCTAGAAAGAAAGGCAGTTCTTCTGATTTCAAAACCTCAAAAACAGTCAATACATAACGACCGGTTGAAGTAGTCAAAAAATAATTACTGTTAGTAATTCCTTGAGCAATCCCCTGCAAAGAAACAAAATCTCCCAAATCATATTGCAGAAGGAAGTCACGCATTTGAGTGTCGGAAACACTTGTATAGACAGACATAGCAAACTCGAGGCTGATATAAAAGAATCAAGGAAGCATCATACCAAAAAACAAGCGCTAATAATATAAATTAAAGCGAGGGTCAAATTCAAAAGGCCGTCTGAAAGAGCAATTCAGACGGCCTTTGTTTTGTGTTTTTTTGTATGTATGGATTGTGTAGGAAGGTTGTTGGAGTTTTTTATAAAATAAAAAACCCTGTTAAAACAGGGTGGTGGTTAAATTTCTGAAAATAATTTTGCGAAAGGTGTTGACGGGTTTTATTGTGAGGCGTATAGTTCGGTTCTTCGCTGCTGACGCGGTGAAGAAAACGAAGCAGACAGTATAACACAGTTAGTTAGAAT
>NZ_JBQCVH010000012.1:0-23365 GCF_051958545.1 Neisseria sp. P0009.S010 | reverse complement strand
AACCAGATAATCCGATGAGATGCTAGTCTGTCTCACTCTCATGCAAAGGTAAGATCAACCATTTAATCCGCTTACCCAAAATAATCAGGCCGTCTGAATTTTTTCAGACGGCCTGATTTTGCAAATAAGGCTTTTTAGTGCCACAATCTTCCCCATTCTGTCTAAAAACAAAGGAAGCACCATGTACCGTCATGTCGAGTATTATCCGGGCGACCCGATTTTGAGTTTGGTTGAAACCTTCAAACGCGACGAGCGTCCTGAAAAAGTCAATTTGAGCATCGGCATTTATTTTGATGACGAAGGCAAAATGCCGGTTTTGGAATCTGTCCGCCGGGCAGAAGCAGAGCGTGCGGCCGTACCGCGCCCATCGCCTTATCTGCCGATGGAAGGTTTGGACACTTATCGAAGCGCGGTTCAGCGTTTGTTGTTTGGCAAGGATAATCCGGCATTGGCAGAAGGGCGCATTGCGACCGTACAGACTTTGGGCGGCTCGGGGGCGTTGAAAGTCGGTGCCGACTTTTTGCACCGTTGGTTCCCTGAAGCGAAAGCCTATGTCAGCGACCCGACTTGGGACAACCATAAAGGTATTTTTGAAGGCGCCGGTTTTGAAGTGGGGACGTATCCTTATTACAACCCTGAAACCGTCGGCGTGAAATTTGAAGAAATGACTGCGTTTTTCAAGACCTTGCCGGAAAACAGCGTCTTGATTTTGCACCCATGCTGTCAAAACCCGACCGGCGTCGATATGTCGCAAGCGCAATGGGATAAAGTGTTGGACATTATCAAAACGCACAAGCTGATTCCGTTTATGGACATTGCCTATCAAGGTTTCGGCGAGGATTTGGACAGCGATGCCTATGCAATCCGTAAAGCCGTCGAAATGGGCCTGCCTTTGTTTGTCAGCAATTCTTTTTCGAAAAACCTGTCGCTGTACGGCGAGCGTGTCGGCGGTTTGAGCGCAGTGTGTCCCAATAAGGAAGAAGCAGAGCTGGTGTTCGGACAGTTGAAATTTACCGTCCGCCGTATTTATTCCAGCCCTGCCGCGCATGGTGCATATATCGCTTCTGATGTGATGAACAGCGAGGAGCTGCGCGCTTTGTGGGAAAACGAAGTTTACGCCATGCGCGACCGCATCCGTGCCATGCGTCAGAAACTTTATGATGTTTTGACGGCCAAAATCCCCAATCGTGATTTCAGCTATTTCATCAAACAGCGCGGTATGTTCAGCTATACAGGCTTGACCGTAGAGCAGGTACACCGCCTGCGTGACGAGTTTGCCGTTTACCTGCTGGATTCGGGCAGGATGTGTGTAGCCGGTTTGAATGCATCGAATATCGATTATGTGGCCGAAGCATTTGCCAAAGTGTTGCAATAGCCGTTTAATCTGAAATTGAATGTAGTTTTATTTGAAGTAAATCAAAAGGCCGTCTGAAAAATTTTCATCTTTCAGACGGCCTCTTTATAATTGGCGCACCCAACAGGGATCGAACCTGTGACCTCCAGCTTCGGAAACTGACACTCTTCCAACTGAGCTATGGGTGCGAGAGCCGTAAGGTTAACGCATATTGGCGCCGTTGGCAAAGTTTATCTTGAAAGTGTCAGAAAGTGGCATTGGCGGTCACGCTTTTGCATGGGTGGAATATTCAAATAACTACAAAGGTTTACAAGAATCAGACGGCCTTTTTGAGGATTTTTGCGTATCTTTTTCTCAAGATGGATTGGAAAGCCTTTGCGAATTCAGTATAATCCAGCAAAATATTGTTAACTGCGTTTAACACATAAACTATAACTTACAGCACAACCTAACCTAACGGCGAGGCCTACCAAATGAAACAACTCCGCGACCACAAAGCCCAAGGCTCTGCATTGTTCACCCTTGTGAGCGGTATCGTTATTGTCATTGCAGTGATTTACTTCCTGATCAAACTGGCGGGAAGCGGTTCATTCGGCGATGTTGCCGAAACAACCGAAGCTGCGACTCAAACCCGTATCCAGCCAGTCGGCCAACTGAAATTGGGCGACGGTATTCCAGTCGGCGAGCGTCAAGGCGATCAGATTTTCAACAAAATCTGTATTCAATGTCACGCGGCGGACAGCATCGTTCCCAAAGCGCCTAAATTTGAAAACAAAGGCGATTGGGCGCCTCGCATTGCCCAAGGTTTCGATACCTTGTTCCAACACGCTCTGAACGGTTTCAATGCAATGCCTGCCAAAGGCGGTGCGGCTGATTTGACCGACCAAGAATTGAAACGCGTGATTACTTATATGGCCAACAAAGCTGGCGGTACTTTCCCTGATCCTGATGCCGCAGCTCCTGCCGATGCAGCCGCTTCCGGCGAAGCTGCTTCAGCTCCGGCGGCTGAAGGTGCAGCTCCTGCAGAAGCCCCTAAAGCAGATGCGGCCAAAGCAGATGATAAAGGTGCGGCAGCTCCAGCAGCCGGCGGCGCAGACGGCAAAAAAGTTTACGAAGCCAACTGCCAAGCATGTCACGGCGGTGCAGTTCCAGGTGTTCCTCATGTAGGTAAAAAAGAAGACTGGGCTCCTCGTATCAAACAAGGTAAAGACACCCTGCACAAACACGCACTCGAAGGCTTTAACGCAATGCCTGCCAAAGGCGGTAACGGTAGCCTGAGCGATGATGAAGTGAAAGCTGCAGTTGATTACATGGCTAATCAGTCTGGTGCTAAATTCTAAGATTTGATTTCGAATCTCGAATAGGAAGCGCATTCTGCAAAAGGATGCGCTTTTTTCGTGCAGGAAATCCGGATCTTGCTATAATACTGAAGTAGTAAATTATTCTCATGATCAAGGGTCGTCTGAAAGATTCAGACAGCCTTCGAATACAATCAAGATTCTTTTAAAGAAGTTCAACCATATTCACATACGACAAAACAATCACGGAGTTATCTCATGGCAAAAAAATATTTCGGTACTGATGGTGTGCGTGGCGAAGTCGGTCAATTCCCTATTAATCCTGATTTTGTCCTGAAATTAGGCTATGCGGCAGGTCAGGTTTTGGTGCAGCATGAAGGCGAAATCAAACCGACCGTCTTGATCGGTAAAGACACGCGTATTTCAGGCTATATGCTGGAAGCCGCGCTGATTGCCGGTTTTACCGCCGCCGGTGTTAATGTTATTCAAACCGGCCCTTTGCCGACTCCGGGCGTGGCGTATTTGACCCGTGCTTTGCGTTTGTCTGCAGGTGTGATGATTTCTGCTTCCCACAATGTTTATTCCGATAACGGCATTAAATTCTTTGCCGAAGGCGGTGTGAAGCTGAGCGATGAAATCGAGTTGGAAATCGAAGCCAAAATCGATGAGGAAATGAAAACCCAGCCGTCCAGCCGTCTTGGCCGTGCGCGCCGGATTAATGGTGCGGATGACCGCTATATCGAGTTCTGTAAATCCACTTTCCCAAGTCATTTGGACTTGCGCGGTCTGAAATTGGTGGTCGATACCGCCAATGGTGCAGGCTATGCGGTTGCGCCTAAAGTATTCCATGAATTGGGTGCGCAAGTGGTCAGTATCGGTAATGAGCCAAACGGCTACAACATCAATGAAAAATGCGGTGCGACCCATCCGAAAGCTTTGCAAGCCGCTGTGTTGCAAAATGAAGCCGATTACGGCATTGCCTTGGACGGCGATGGCGACCGTTTGATGATGGTTGACCGCAATGGCAAAGTGTATGACGGCGACAGCTTGATTTATGTGATTGCCAAAGCACGCGCACATGAAGGCGTGGAAATCGGCGGCGTTGTGGGTACGGTAATGACCAATATGGCGATGGAAGTTGCTTTGAAAGAGCAGGGCGTTGATTTCTGCCGCGCCAAAGTAGGCGACCGCTATGTGTTGGAACAGCTCCACCAACGCGGTTGGCTGATTGGCGGCGAAGCCAGCGGTCATATTTTGTGCATGGACAAACACAATACCGGCGACGGCATCATTTCCGCGCTACAAGTTTTGGCCGCATTGCAAACCTTGAATCAAGACCTTGCCACCGTTTGCGCCGATTGGCAGCCGTATCCGCAAACCATGATCAACGTCCGCATCAAAAAAGGCCAAAACTGGCAGGACGCTTCCAAAGAGGCTTTGGCCGAAGTGGAAAAAGAACTCGAAGGCAAAGGCCGCGTGGTCTTGCGTGCATCCGGTACCGAGCCTGTTGTGCGCGTGATGGTGGAAGCCAAGCAGGCAGACTGGGCGAAAAAAGGCGCAGAAAAAATTGCCGCGGCCATTCAAGGTCAAAAGTAACAGTGTGTTTGATTTTGAATTGAACTAAATAAAAGGCCGTCTGTTGTTCAGACGGCCTTTGTGTTTCAGTTGAAAGCTTAGTTGCTCAAGACATCAACGCCTTTAGGAGGTGTGAATTTGAACATACCGCTGGAAAGGTTAGGCTTGGTGTTCAAACCGCTGAAGCTGATGCTGGTTTGGTTGCCGAAGCTGTCTTTCAGCTGCATGGCGGCGAGGTTGTCGCCTTTGAAGCCGATGCGGATGTATTGGTAGCCGGCGTTGTTTTTCTTAGGCGTAGCCAAAACGTAGTCGATACCGTTAGCAGAACCGTCTTCTTTTAGCGTGTAGCTGCTGTCCAATGCCGTTTTGTTGGAGAGGATGGCGGCAGGGCTGTCGCCGATGGTTTGGTCTTGTGAGGACTTGGTTACTTGCGCCAAATCTACGTCATAGAGCCAAATGGTTTTGCCGTCGCCAACGATGGTTTGTTTATAGGGTTTGGTGTATTCCCATTTGAACAAGCCAGGGCGCAGGATTTTGAATGTACCGTATGTAGTTTGGGTTTTCTTTTTGCTGTGAACGGTTTGGCTGAAGTTGCCACTGATACCGTCGGCGTCATTATTGAATTTTTTCAGGGCGTCCACTGCGCCGGCTTGTGCAAAGCCGATGGCTGAAGAAAGCAGCGCGGCAGCGGTCAGGGTGAACAGTCGGGTAGTTTTCATGTTTTGGTTCCTTGTTCGGAGAGATGGGTTCAGTATAGACGTTATGGTGTAACAGGCAAGGGGCTGAATGGCGGGTTTAATTTGTGTAAATATGAAGAATCCAATCAAGTGACTGAAATAATTTCATTTCTTCAGACGGCCTGTATTTGGTTTTGACGTTTTTTTAATGAAACGCATAAGGGCTTGGTGTGGTATTTAATGTCATTTTACGGAAAGCTTGAAATTATAGTCTTTCTGTTTGCTTTTTAAAACGGTTATAATATTTATCTTTTGAAAACAATGGTTTTGTATGTATCTGAATCCTTATCCTTTATTGGAACAGGCTTTGCTGTCGGACAATCCGGGTGAAAAGGGAAGATTGACGCAGGCCTTGTTTGCGCAGTTGGGCGAGGCGGAAGGTTTGACGGCTGAAGCGTCGAAACCCGTGGATTGCCGTTTTGCCGGTCATCCATCCCGTCCGCGTTTGGTTGCGCCTTCGGAGGTTACGCCGCGCAAGATGAATACGGTCGAAGGCTATGCGGCCATGCTGCATGCGATTGCGCACATTGAATTTAATGCGATTAATCTGGCTTTGGATGCGGCGTATCGTTTTCGCAATATGCCGTTTCAGTTTGTACGCGATTGGGTAAGGGTGGCGAAAGAAGAAGTGTTTCACTTCGGCTTAATGCGTGGCCGTCTGAACAGCTTGGGCTACGATTACGGCGATTTTGAAGCGCACGGGCATTTGTGGGATATGGCATATAAAACTGCTTACGATCCTTTGTTGCGCATGGCTTTGGTGCCGCGGGTGTTGGAAGCGCGCGGTTTGGATGTCACGCCGGGTATTCGTGCAAAAGTGGCACAGCGTGGCGATGTGGAAACCTGCGATGTGCTGGATATTATTTATCGCGATGAAGTGGGGCATGTCGCCATCGGCAATCATTGGTATCAGCATCTTTGCCGTGAGCGCGGTTTGGAACCGGTCGCCCTGTTCCGCAGTCTGATTGCGCGTTACGATATGTTTATATTCCGAGGCTACGTTAATATCGAAGCACGGGAACGTGCAGGATTCAGCCGTTTCGAGCTGGATATGTTGGAAGATTTTGAGAAAAGTTTGAAACAGGATAAAAAGGCCGTCTGAAACGGTAAAATCATCATGGCACATCATCACGATCATTCGCACGCGCACACGCATACCGCCAATAAGCAGGTATTGCGCATTTCATTTTTCGTCGTTGCCGGATTTATGCTGGTTGAAGCGGTCGGCGGCTGGCTGACCAACTCTTTGGCCCTGCTTTCTGATGCGGGGCATATGTTCAGCGATGCGTTTTCGCTGGGCGTGGCATTGTGGGCATTCAAACTTGGCGAGAAACAGACCACGCTGCAAAAGACATTCGGTTACAAGCGTTTTGAAATTTTGACGGCGATGTTTAACGGATTGTCGCTGGTGTTGATTGCGGCGATGATTTTTTATGAAGCAGTCAAACGATTATTTTATCCGCCGGAAATTTTGACGGGCGGCATGTTGGTGGTCAGTATCATCGGATTGCTGGTCAACATCGGCGTCGCCGTTTATATGTTGAAGAATAGTGATACCGAAGAAAACGTCAATATGCGCGGCGCGTATCTGCATGTAATCAGCGATTTGTTCGGCTCGATAGGGGCGATTGTCGCAGCGGTACTGATGATGGCGTATGGCTGGCAATGGGCGGATACGGTTGCTAGCGTATTGGTGGCGGCTTTGGTAGGGCGCAGCGGCTGGAAGCTGTTTAAACAGACTTTGCACATTTTGATGGAAGGAGCGCCGGAAAACATCCATACCGATGAGTTGCTCAGCGTTATCCGCAATACGGAAGGCGTAAAATCCGTTCACGACTTGCATGTTTGGACGATTACCAGCAATATCCACGTTTTGTCCTGCCATATTGTCGTAGATGGCAACATGACGGTTGCAGAGTCCGAACAAATCGCCTACCGCATCGGACATGAATTGGCGCATCACAACATCGGGCATTGTACGATTCAGATTGAAAGCGAACAGCATCCGCATAAAGATGAAGTTTTGTGTTCGCAGGAAGTTCACGAACACCATCACCATTAACCATATTCAGGCCGTCTGAAACTTGTTGGATTGTTCAGACGGCCTTCTAAAATCATCAAAGGAACACTTATGACCCAAGCCGTATTATTCGACCTTGACGGCACGCTTGCCGATACCGCACTTGATTTGGGTGGCGCGCTCAACACGGTATTGCGCCGACACGGTTTGCCTGAAAAAAGCATGGATGAAATCCGTCCGCAGGCCAGCCACGGTGCGAGCGGTTTGCTCAAACTTGGTGCAGGCATTACGCCCGACCATCCGGACTATATGCAATGGCGCAAAGAGTTTTTGGAAGAATACAGCCGCTGCTATGCCGATCAAACCATCTTGTTCGACGGCGTAAACGAAATGCTAGAAGCCTTAGTTCAACGCGGTATCCAATGGGGCGTTATCACTAACAAGCCCATGCGCTTTACCGATGTCCTCGTGCCTAAGCTCGGGTTTACCGTGCCTCCTGCCGTCATTGTCAGCGGCGATACTTGCGATGAACCTAAGCCCAGCGTGAAGCCCATGTTTTATGCGTGCGAACAGATGGGTGTCGAAGCGCGGCGATGTTTTTATGTCGGCGATGCCGAGCGCGATATGCAGGCAGGCAAGAATGCCGGGATGACAACCGTGCTTGCCGATTGGGGCTATATTTCTGCCGAAGACCAAACCGAAAACTGGCTTGCCGATTTCCGTATTGCCACGCCTTTGGATTTGTTGGCAATCTTGCGTTAAAACCCTGTAATAATCCGTTTTCAGACGGCCCGAAACGGCGTAAAATTACATAAATTTGTATTTTTTCAACCGTTTTACTACTTGTAAAGAGAAAAATCATGTTCTTCAAGCATATCGAAGCTGCTCCTGCTGATCCGATTTTAGGTTTGGGCGAAGCGTTTAAAGCCGAAACCCGTCCCGAAAAAGTCAATCTCGGCATCGGCGTGTACAAAGACGCATCCGGCGCGACACCTATTGTCAAAGCCGTCAAAGAGGCTGAAAAACGCCTGTTGGAAAGCGAGACAACTAAAAACTACCTCACCATCGACGGCGTTGCCGATTACAACGAGCAAACCCAAATTCTGCTGTTTGGCAAAGACCACGAAATCATCGCCAGCCGTCGCGCCAAAACAGCGCAAAGCCTTGGCGGTACAGGCGCATTGCGTATTGCGGCCGAATTTGCCAAACGCCAGTTGAACGCGCAAACCATCTGGATTTCCAATCCGACTTGGCCAAACCACAACGCCATCGCCAAAGCAGTCGGTATCCAAGACAAACCTTATCGTTATTACGATGCCGCCAAACACGGTTTGGATTGGGACGGCATGATTGAAGACTTGAGCCAAGCGCAAAAAGGCGACATCGTCCTGCTGCACGGCTGCTGCCACAACCCTACCGGCATCGACCCTACGCCCGAACAATGGGAAACTTTGGCAAAACTTTCTGCCGAAAAAGGCTGGTTGCCGCTGTTTGACTTTGCTTACCAAGGCTTTGGCAACGGTTTGGAAGAAGATGCCTACGGCTTGCGCGTATTCTTGAAATACAATAAAGAATTGCTGATTGCCAGCTCTTATTCCAAAAACTTCGGCATGTACAACGAACGCGTCGGCGCGTTCACTTTGGTGGCTGAAGATGAAGCAACAGCAGCCCGCGCCCACAGCCAAGTCAAAACCATCATCCGTACCTTGTATTCCAACCCGGCTTCACACGGTGCGAACACCATTGCGCTGGTGTTGAAAAATGATGATTTGAAAGCACAATGGATTGCCGAACTCGATGAAATGCGCGGCCGCATCAAAGCCATGCGCCAAAAATTTGTCGAGTTGCTCAAAGCCAAAGGTGCAACCCAAGATTTTGATTTCATTATCGAACAAAACGGCATGTTCTCTTTCAGCGGCCTGACTCCAGAACAAGTTGACCGTTTGAAAAACGAGTTTGCCATTTATGCCGTCCGCTCCGGTCGCATCAACGTTGCCGGCATTACTGATGACAACATCGATTATTTGTGCGAGAGCATTGTGAAAGTGTTGTAATTGTCGAATTAAAGGCAAAGGCCGTCTGAATCGTTCAGACGGCCTTTATTTTTGACTTGTCAGCTTATCCGGCAACTGCGTTTATTCCCCAATAAATCATGGCATAGCGCAGCAGTTTACCTGCAATCAGAATAATGGCGCAATGCAGGGCATTGAGCCTGAGCCAGCCTGCGGCGAGGGGGAGGGCATCACCGATAATCGGCAGCCATGCAAATAATAGCGGCCAAATTCCCCATCGTTTTATACGCGCCAATACTTTTTCAGACGGCCTTTTTTTATTTGGAAACATCCTGCCCATGTAATACGAAACCATACTGCCCAAGCCATTCGCCAACCCGGCACACAAACATGCGCCGAGGGCGTGTTGCGGATATTGGTACACAAATGCGGCGTATGCCGCCTCGGATGTACCCGGAAGTAGTGTGGCAGAAGTAAAGGCAGAGGCAATTAGGCCAAGGTAAGCGTAAAGAAGAGGCATATTTTGAGTTATATCAAGGAGTATTGTAAAAAAGAAATAACAGGCTTAATAGGAGGATTATGCCTTTATTTTTTAATATATTAAAAGATAAATCCAATATTATTGAATTTTTTAAAATTAAACGGTTGAAGGATAATGTAGTCGGCCGTTAGAAAATAGTTTTCAAAGTGACGGATTATCAGTATGATACGGGCGGCTGTTAATGGGTGTTAATTTTAATGAACTGATTTAAGCTCATTTTTCCAGCAAATCTTAACAAAACGAAAGGCAAATCATGTCTGCGCATTCACAACAAAATCATACTCCTGCGCTGGTTGTCCTAACCACACTCTTTTTCATGATGGGTTTCATTACCTGCATGAACGATATTTTGATTCCGCATTTGAAAGATATTTTCGACCTGACTTATGTTCAGGCGATGCTGATTCAATTCTGTTTCTTTACCGCTTATGCGATTATGTCGATTCCGATGGGCTATTTGGTCGGCAAAATCGGCTATAAAAACGGCGTGATTAGCGGCTTCGTATTGACCGCCATCGGCTGTCTGCTCTTCTATCCTGCCGCCGGCAGTCATTCTTATGCAACTTTTTTGGGTGCATTGTTTATTTTGGCTTCAGGTGTAACACTGTTGCAAGTAGCGGGTAACCCTTATGTGACTTTGCTGTCCAAACCGGGTAAAGAATCTGCAACACTGACTTTGGTTCAGGCATTTAACTCTTTGGGTACGACCATTGCTCCGCAAATCGGCGCATTCCTGATTTTGGCTGATGCAACACAAACTGTCAGCAAAGCCGAGCAAATTTCTTCCGTTCAAATTCCGTATTTAGGGTTGGCCGGTTTGCTGATTATTTTGGCTGTGTTTGTCAAAATGATTCGTTTGCCTGATGCGCGTAAAATTGCCGAAGAAGAGAGCGAACATAACCATGATGGCAAACACAGTGTTTGGCAATACCGTCATTTGGTTTTGGGTGCGGCCGGTATTTTCTGTTATGTTGGTGCAGAAGTATCTATCGGTTCTTTGTTGGTCAACGTGTTGGGTTACCTGAAAGGTTTGGACCACGCATCTGCTGCAAAATATCTGTCGTTCTACTGGGGCGGCGCGATGGTTGGTCGCTTCTTAGGCTCTGCCATCATGGCGAAAATTGCGCCTAACCGCTATTTGGCATTCAATGCTACCGCTGCTGTTGTCCTGTTGGGCGTTGCTATGTTGGCAGGTAAAGCCAGTGCAGATGTTGCGATGTGGGCATTGTTGGCCATCGGCTTCTTCAATTCCATCATGTTCCCAACGATTTTCTCTTTGGCAACCAAAGGCCTGGGCCGATTCACCAGCAGCGCTTCCGGCGTATTGTGTACTGCGATTGTCGGCGGTGCGGTTGTTCCTGTGGTACAAGGTTGGGCAGCGGATACTTACGGCCTGATGATTTCTTTCGTTGTATCAGCGATTTGTTATGTCTATATCGTCTTCTTTGCTATAAAAGGCTACAAAGCTGACGAATAATTCATCATGATAAAAGGCCGTCTGAAACCTTATGGGATTTCAGACGGCCTTTTTACTTTGTGGCATAATGATTTAAATGACAGGAGGAAAAAATGGCCAAAATCATTTTGCTGCATGGCTTGCACATGCATTCGTGGGTCATGAGACCGCTGGCGTATTTGCTGGAACAAGAAGGTTTTGAAGTTGCGCTGTTCGATTATTACAGTGTTTTGCATTCGATGAACCGACATATTAAAGATTTGGCGCGATGGATTGATGAGAACCATGCTGATGAAACACTGCACTTTGTCGGCCATAGTTTGGGTGGGTTGGTCTTACGCAATTTTGCGGCTGCATATCCGAATAAAGTCAGCGGCCGTATCGTTACCATGGGTACGCCGCATCAAGGCAGCCGTGCCGCGCAGCGTGTGTTCAATATGGGTTTGCAAAAGCCGGTATTGGGCGGCTCGTATAAAGGCGCATTGGACGGTGGTATACCTGAATTACCAAAGGGTGTTGAGTTGGGCAGTATTGCCGGCAATAAACCGTATGGACTGGGTCGTGTTTTAGGTTTGCATGGCGAACATGATGGTACGGTTTTGGTCAGCGAAACGCATTGTCCGAATATGCGCGATCATGTTGTTTTGCCTGTCAGCCATAGCGGTATGCTGTTTAACCGTAAAACGGTCGAGCAGGTGGTGGCATTTTTGCATGATGGACGTTTTAAAAAGCAATAAAATTCCATTTATTTCTATTTAAAAATATTTAATTTTAATAATTTTATATATTTTAAAGAAAGTGTCGCAGTTTTACTGAAGCTGTTTTTATAAAATAACAGGCAGGCCGTCTGAAAATCGGGTTTCAGACGGCCTGTTATGCTAAAATCTGTTAAGTACTTATTAAAAAGGCAAAGAACAATGTTTGCTTTCAAATCCTTACTCAATATGCCGCGCTTTGAGGCCATCGCTGTGGCCTTGGCTTTGGTGGCGGCAATGGGTTACACGATTATTTCGCTTGAATGGCTGCCGCATATGTCGATTGTGACGGCGATTGTGGTCTTGCTGTTGTACGGTTTGATGCGCGGCTTGAAATATCAAGATATGCAAAACGGCATGATAGGTGCGGTCGGGCAGGGCATGGGCGCAATTTATCTGTTCTTCTTTATCGGCCTGATGGTCAGCGCGCTGATGATGAGCGGTGCGATTCCAACGCTGATGTATTACGGTTTCGGATTGATTTCGCCGACTTATTTTTACTTTTCAGCGTTTGCGCTTTGCTCGATCATCGGTATTTCCATCGGCAGTAGTTTGACGACTTGTGCGACTGTCGGCGTGGCATTTATGGGTATGGCGGCTGCGTTTCATGCCGATATGGCGATGACGGCAGGAGCGATTGTGTCGGGTGCGTTTTTTGGCGATAAAATGTCGCCGCTTTCGGATACGACCGGTATTTCCGCTTCGATTGTCGGCATTGATTTGTTCGAACACATCAAAAACATGATGTACACCACTGTGCCTGCGTGGTTGATCAGTGCGGCTTTGATGTTGTGGCTCTTGCCCAATGTTGCCGCGCATGACATGAATAGTGTTGAAGCTTTCCGCGCGCAATTGGAAGCAACCGGTTTGGTCCATGCTTACTCACTGATTCCGTTTGCCTTGCTGGTTGTCCTCGCCCTGATGCGCGTCAATGCTATTGTGGCCATGTTGTTTACCGTTGTGGTGGCGCTGATTGTCACTTACTTCCACAGTACGCCTGATTTGAAACAGCTGGGCGCGTGGTTTTATGGCGGATACAAACTTGAAGGCGAAGCATTTAAAGACATTGCCCGTTTGATTTCTCGCGGCGGCTTGGAAAGCATGTTCTTCACGCAAACCATCGTGATACTCGGCATGAGCTTGGGCGGCCTGTTGTTTAGCATCGGTGTGATTCCGTCTTTATTGGAGGCTATTCGTGCGTTCCTGACCAATGCCGGACGCGCTACTTTCAGCGTGGCTATGACATCGGTCGGCGTCAACTTCCTGATTGGCGAACAATATTTAAGTATCCTGCTTTCCGGCGAAACCTTTAAGCCGGTATATGACAAACTCGGCCTGCATTCGCGCAACCTTGCCCGTACGCTGGAAGATGCTGGTACGGTCATCAACCCGTTGGTGCCTTGGAGCGTCTGCGGCGTATTCATCAGCCATGCCTTGGGTGTGCCTGTTTGGGAATACCTGCCTTATGCCTTCTTCTGCTACTTGAGTTTGGCTCTGACGCTGGTGTTTGGCTGGACAGGGCTGACTTTGAGTAAGAAGTAAACAGCATTTAAAATTGAAATGCTTTTATAAAACAAGGCCGTCTGAAAACAATTTCATACGGCCTTGTTTTACTTAAAGTAGCCGTATCAGCATGATTTCACTATAATTGCTGCGCCAATAAAAAAATAATCCAAACAATGAACAAACAAATCCGCCAAGAAATTTTCGAGCGTTTCCGCGCTGCCAATCCTCATCCGACTACCGAGTTGAATTTCAGCTCGCCGTTTGAGCTGCTTATCGCCGTTTTATTGTCTGCGCAGGCGACTGATGTCGGCGTGAACAAAGCGACTGCCAAACTCTTTCCCGTTGCCAATACTCCGCAAGCCATGTTGGATTTGGGGTTGGACGGCGTGATGGAATACACCAAAACCATAGGCCTCTATAAAACCAAATCCAAACACATCATGCAGACTTGCCGTATTTTGCTGGAGAAATACAACGGAGAAGTACCTGCCGACCGCGAGGCTTTGGAATCTTTGCCCGGTGTTGGCCGTAAAACAGCCAATGTGGTGTTGAATACTGCATTCGGGCAACCTGTTATGGCGGTCGATACCCATATTTTCCGTGTGGCCAACCGCACCAAAATCGCGCCGGGCAAGGATGTGCGTGAAGTTGAAGACAAGCTGATGCGCTTTATTCCCAAAGAATTTTTGATGGATGCTCATCATTGGTTGATTTTGCACGGCCGCTATACGTGCAAGGCTTTGAAACCTCAATGTAGCAAATGCCTGATTAACGATTTGTGCGAATATCCGGCAAAAATGTAAATAAAAACATAAAAAAGGCCGTCTGAATTTCAGACGGCCTTTGATTTGGCTACGATTAGTCGGCAACTGCCATCAGGCTGGCATTACCACCGGCAGCGGTAGTATTGATACTGCAAGAGATTTCTTCAAATACTTGCAGGATATCCAGACCTTGTTCGGAAGGCAGAATGCGGATGAGCGCACCGTCGCGGCCGGCCAACTCTTGTTTGCGCTCGCTGCTCAAAGGCTCGATAGCGGCAACATGGCTGATGCCTGTGTTTTCAGGTTTGCTGTTGACTTGTAACAAACCGTCCAAATCGGCTGAGTAGGAAGCCAATGGGCTGTTAGGCTCAACAACGGTTTGGATGCCTGCGGCTGCCAGCTCGGTCAGGGCAGAGAAGGCTTGCAGCAGATTGCCGCCATGTACCCAAATACGTTTTGGAGAGCGCCAGCTCAATGAGTTGCGTTCGCCGGTCGGGCCGACCAATACGGTTTCGGCTTTGCGCAGGGTACGGACGCGTGCGTGACCCAAAGCTGCGGCTGCAGCTTTTTTCTCTTCTGAGTTAAACGGCAGTTTGTGAACCAGGGTTTCCAAACGTTTGAGTGCGTCTTCGTCTGCTTGGCCGATTCGGCTGAGGGTTGGGGCAACCCATTCAGGAGTACGAACCAGGCGTTGCAGATAGAATGAACCGCCTGCTTTTGGACCGGTACCGGACAAGCCGTGACCGCCGAAAGGTTGTACGCCGACAACAGCACCAACGATGTTGCGGTTAACGTAGATGTTACCGGCTTCGATGCGGTCGCGGATATGGTCGACAGTACCTTCGATACGGCTGTGTACACCGCTGGTCAGAGCATAGCCTTTGGCGTTGATTTGGTCGATGAGTTGATCCAATTCGCTGGCGCGGTAGCGGACAACGTGCAATACAGGACCGAACACTTCGCGTTGCAACTCGTTCAGGTTGTTCAATTCAAACAGGATTGGACGAACGAAAGTAGAGTTGTTGTCATCAACGTCGGCGGCAGTTTTGATTTCGTGGTAAGCCTTCGCTACGCCTTTCATTCGGTTGATGTGGGCCAACAGGTTTTGTTGGGCTTCAGCATCGATGACAGGGCCAATATCTGTGGTCAGTTGGGTCGGTTTGCCGACAACCAATTCGTCCATTGCGCCTTTGATGATGTTGACCATTTTATCGGCAACATCTTCTTGAACGCACAAGATACGCAGAGCGGAACAACGTTGGCCTGCGCTGTCGAAGGCAGAGTTCAATACGTCGAGGCAGACTTGTTCCGGCAGGGCGGTAGAGTCCACAATCATCGCGTTTTGACCACCGGTCTCGGCAATCAGGACAGGGCTGTCGTCGCGTTTGGACAGGGCTTTGTTGATCAGGCGCGCTACTTCGGTAGAACCGGTGAAGATCACACCGCCGATGCGGGCATCGCCGGTCAGGGCAGAGCCGACATCGCCTGCGCCGAGTACGAGTTGCAGCGCAGAAGTCGGAATACCGGCTTGATGCATCAGGGAAACTGCGTAAGTAGCAATCAGGCTGGTTTGTTCGGCAGGTTTGGCGATAACGGTGTTACCGGCTGCCAATGCAGAAACCACTTCGCCGGTAAAGATGGCCAATGGGAAGTTCCATGGGCTGATGGCAACGATTGCGCCGACAGCTTTGGCATCTTTAGGCAAGGTGTTTTCAGCTTCGTTGGCATAGTAGCGACAGAAGTCAACGGCTTCTCGTACTTCGGCAACGGCGTTGTTTAAGGTTTTACCGGCTTCGCGGACGGCCAGCATCATCAATGCAGGCGTGTGTTGTTCCAAGAGGTCGGCAAAACGGCGCAGGCAGTCGGCGCGTTCTGAAGCAGGTTTGGCGCTCCACTCCGGCAAGGCGGCAACGGCTGCACCAATAGCTTCTTGAGCCAATGCCGCATCGGCAAAGCTGACAGTGCCGACAACATCGTTGTGGTCTGCAGGGTTGCGGACGGGTTGCGCTTTGCCCACGTTACGCGCTTCGCCATTGACGATAGAAGCAGCGTGGAAGTCTTCGGAAGAAGCTTGGTTGAGTTTTTCTTGCAGGTTTTGCAATACGTTTTCGTTGCTGAAATCGACGCCTTGGGAGTTCAGACGGCCTTTGCCATACAAATCGCGCGGCAGAGGCAATGCCGGATGCAGATGGATGCCTTGTTCGGCGATGGTGTCGAACGGGCTCTTAATCAGGCGGTCGATGCTGATGTTTTCGTCAACGATTTGGTTCACGAAAGAAGAGTTCGCACCGTTTTCCAACAGGCGGCGTACCAAGTAGGCGAGCAGGGTTTCGTGTGTGCCGACCGGGGCATACACGCGTACGCGGCGACCTAAGTTTTGCGGGCCGACCACTTGGTCGTACAGGGTTTCGCCCATGCCGTGCAGACATTGGTGTTCGAAGTCTTTGCCTTTACCCATTTGGTAGATTGCGCCCAAGGTGTAGGCGTTGTGGGTGGCAAATTGTGGGAACACGGCATCTTGCGCATCCAAGAGTTTGCGTGCGCAGGCGAGGTAGGAGATGTCGGTGTGGACTTTACGGGTGTAAGTCGGATAGCCTTCCATGCCGTCTACTTGAGCCCATTTCACTTCGCTGTCCCAGTATGCGCCTTTCACCAAACGGATCATCAGTTTTTGGTTGTTGCGGCGGGCCAGGTCGATCAGATAGTCGATAACAAACGGGCAACGTTTTTGGTAGGCCTGAACAACGAAACCGATACCTTTGTAGCCTGCCAAGTCAGGATCGGAAACCAACGCTTCCATCAAGTCCAAAGACAATTCGAGACGGTTGGCTTCTTCGGCGTCGATGTTGATACCGATATCGTATTTTTTACCCAAAAGGAACAATTCTTTCAGGCGTGGCAGCAGTTCGTTCATCACGCGTTCGTGTTGGGCGCGTGAGTAGCGTGGGTGGATGGCGGAAAGTTTGACGGAGATACCGTTGCCTTCGTAAACGCCTTGGCCAGCGGCATCTTTACCGATGGCGTGAATGGCTTGAACGTAGTCGTTGTAGTAGCGGTTGGCATCTTCTTCGGTGTATGCGGCTTCACCCAACATATCGAAAGAGAAGCGGTAACCCATTTTCTCGCGCTCTTTACCGTTTTGCAGCGCTTCTTCAATGGTTTGACCGGTGACGAACTGTTTGCCCAGCAGGCGCATGGCGTAGTTAACGCCTTGACGGATCAGAGGGGCGCCGCCTTTGCTGATCAGACGGCTCAATGCGGAACTCATCTGTTTGTCGTTTGTCGCGGTCAGTTTGCCGGTAATCAGCAGACCCCATGCGGCCGCGTTAACGAAGAGGGAAGGGCTGTTGTTCAAGTGGCTTTTCCAGTTGCCTTCAGAGATTTTGTCGGCAATCAGGCGGTCACGGGTGGCATTGTCCGGAATGCGCAGCAGGGCTTCAGCCAGACACATCAGTGCAACACCTTCTTCACTGGAGAGGGAGAACTCGTGCATCAAGGCATCTACACCGCTGGCTTTGGTACGGCTGGCACGGACTTGGGTAACCAAACGACGGGCAAGCTCGGAGGCGGCATTGCGTTCTTCGTCGGTCATCTGTGCACGTTGCAACATATCCTGAACGGCCTCGATTTCATCGCGGCGGTAGGCATCAGTTACAGCTTGACGCAGAGGAGTTTGTGTTGGAAAAGCGAAGTTAAACATTATTTATGTTCTCCAAAGGTTTTTTCATGGTTTCAGACGGCCTGAATTAAGACTGCTAAAACAAGCATTCTGAAGGATAGTAATATCGTAATAAAATTATGATGCGGATACAAGATGCATCCGCATAAATTGCTGTTTTTTCTGATAAGGCTCAGATTATTTTGAAACAGTTTATTTCATAAAGACGGCCTGCACGGAATCATGCAGGCCGTCTGAAAACGTCTTATTTAGAGGCGCGGTATTCTGCGTCTGCTTTTTCGAAACGTTCTTGCAATTCGCGTGAAGGTTTTTTGTCGATCAGAGAGACCAAAACAATTACGAGGGTACAAGCGATGAAGCCGGGAACGATTTCATAGACGGTAGAGAAGCCTGTTTCTTGTGCGGCCAAAGCAGGTTTTTTGATCCACTCAGCCCAAACAACCACAGTCAGCGCGCCTGCAATCATGCCGGAGAGTGCGCCGTAGGCAGTAATGCGTTTCCACAAAACAGACAGGATAACAACCGGACCGAATGCGGCACCAAAGCCGGCCCATGCATAAGCTACCAAGCCTAATACTTTACTGTTAGGGTCAGAAGCAATCAGGATAGAAATCACGGCAATCGCCAATACCATCAGACGGCCAATCCATACCAATTCAGCTTGTTGTGCCTTTTTACGCAGGAAGCCTTTGTAGAAGTCTTCGGTAATCGCGCTGGAGCAAACCAACAATTGGCAAGACAGGGTAGACATTACGGCGGCGAGAATCGCGCTCAAGATGATACCGGCAATCCAAGGGTTGAAGAGCAGGGTAGCCAAAGCGATGAAGATACGTTCGTGGTTGCCGTTCATTTCTTCAACGTGTGCAGGGTTGGCGCCGAAGTAAGCGATACCGAAGTAGCCGACAGCCACAGCACCGGCCATACACAGAATCATCCAAGTCATACCGATACGGCGTGCAGAAACCAGAGATTTAGCGCTTTCAGCAGCCATAAAGCGAGCCAAAATGTGTGGTTGGCCGAAATAGCCCAAGCCCCAAGCGGCGGTAGAGATAATGCCGATGAAAGTAGTACCGGCAAACAGGCTGCCGTATTCTTTACCGGTAGAAGCGGCAACTTGTTGGATGGCCGCGTTCATTTGATCTGCACCACCCAAACCCAAATACACCATTATAGGAGTCAGTACCAATGCAAAAATCATCAAAGAAGCTTGCAGGGTATCGGTCCAACTTACGGCCAAGAAACCGCCCAAGAAAGTGTAGGCGATGGTTGCGCCGGCACCCAGCCACATGGCTTGAGTGTAAGACAGATCGTGGAACAGGCTTTGGAACAGGGTAGCACCGGCTACGATGCCTGAAGCACAGTAAATAGTGAAGAAGAACAAGATAATCAGTGCAGAAACCACTTTCATCAAGTGACCGCCGGCACCAAAGCGGTGGAAGAAGTAATCAGGGAGCGTCAGCGCGTTGTTGGCGTATTCGGTATGTACGCGCAGACGGCCTGCGACCAAAAGCCAGTTGAGGTATGCACCCACAATCAGACCAATGGCAATCCAAGCTTCATTCAAACCGCTCAGGTAAATGGCACCGGGCAAACCCATCAAAAGCCAACCTGACATATCGGAAGCACCGGCAGACATCGCAGTAACGAACGGACCCAAGCTACGGCCGCCGAGGATGTAGTCGTCGAAGTTTCGTGTTGAAAAATAGGCGGCGAGGCCGATCAGTAATACGGCGATCAGATAAATCGCGAAAGTGATATACATGGGATTCATGTATTTATTCCTCATCTAACTTATAAATACGGGTTTTGAAATTGCAAACAATTCGTACCCAAACTTTTTTCTAATAAAAATACAGCTTAAAAATCCTGTTTTTCACGAGAGAGTCAGGATAAATTATTTTCAAATACAATAGGATATGTAACCAATCCATATTAAATTGTAAATAATTAAATTCAGAATACAGTAAATTTTTTGTTTTGCAAAGCACGGAACACGGGCTTTATGAAAAATCGTAGCGCTTTTGAGGGGAAGTTATTTGAAAACAAAAGATTGCAAAAATTATCTTAAATTGGAGAAAAGGAAAGACAATGAAACTATCTTTCCTATAAATGAAACGTTATGCAGAGAAAAAGCGTAATTATGCGACACGAAAGGAGCTGTTCAGACGGCCTGATAACGGCACTACCCCGTATTTCTGATGAATACGGGGTAGTGAGTCAGTTTAAACTAAATAGAAAAATCTTCTTTTAACAAATGTTTATAAGCGAAGAGATAGAAAGCGGCAACAAAAGACGATCCGCCGAGGACATTGCCTAAGAAGACGGGAATCATATTGTAGAAAAATTGACCCCAGCTGACATTTGCGCCTGCCCAAATACCGGCCGGAATGATGAACATATTGGCGACAAAGTGTTGGAAACCGATTAACACGAAGATCATGACCGGAAACCAAGTTGCCAAAATGCGGCCTGAAGTATGACGTGAGCCGAAATAGAACCAAATACCCATGCACACCATCCAGTTACATGCGATAGCGGAAACGAAGGCACGGCCAAAGTCCATATTAACTTTGGCTTCGGCAATGGCAATGGTTTTAGCCGCAGCCGCTCCCTCTGCCAAGCCGACATAGTGGCCGAGGAAATAGGCCATGGCAACAGCGCCTGCCAGATTGCCCAAGCTGACAATGAGCCAGTTGCGTACCAGTTTGTAGGTGCTGACGCGGCCGGTTAATCTGCCCAAAGCCATAATCATCATATTGCCTGTTGCCAGCTCACCGCCGCCGATTAAGATGCAAATCAGCGCAATCGGGAACACAGACGCACCCAAAAGGGCGGCCAGGCCGTTCCATTCGGCCGGAATGCCACTGATGACGCGCAGGCAGGCAAGATAGCCGAAGCCGACATAGCCGCCGCCTAAAAAACTCAAAATCACCAACATTTTGATGCTGAACTCAGACTTGGCGCAGCTCTTGCCGATGGCTTCCTGCAAAATCTCGTGAGGGTACAAATCTCGTGTATTCATGAGGCTCTCTTAAATTGGAAATATCTTGTTTATCATGAGGATAATAAGTTTGCCTGAGAATGATGCCGGTAGGAAATAACAACTGGTTGTAAGAATAGAAGAGGGGGTTATATATTGAGGTGACTAAGGCTGCGGCTGACTTTTTAAGAAAGATAAGTTGAAGCGTTGAGATATTGGTGTGTTAAAAACTTAAAAGGCCGTCTGAAAAAGTTGCTTTCAGACGGCCTTTAGATTTGCTTGGTGCGTTAGAACTACAAGCGCGTTACGCTTAAAACGCCTTTGATGTCGCCTAAGCTGGCTAATACGCGCGGCAGGTCATTGACTTGGCGGACTTCAAGGGTAAAGCGCATACTGGCTTCCAAATCACGCGATTGGGTTTGCACTGCGGTAACGTTGAGTTTATGACGCGCCAGCGCATCCGAAACATCGCGAAGCAAACCGGAGCGGTCTTGGGCGCGGATTTCAACATCGACGGCAAACACTTGTCCTTCTTGCAAGGCTGCCCAGCTTGCGTTCAACACTTTTTCCGGAGCCTGTTCGGCAAGGTGGCGGAAAGAAGGGCAGGTATTGCGGTGGACGGAAATACCGCGGTCGCGGGTAACAAAGCCCACAATATCGTCAGGAGGTGCCGGTTTGCAGCATTTGGCAAGTGTGGTCATTAAGCCGTCTTCGCCGTCAATCAAAATGCCGTTTTTGCCGCCTTTTTTGATTTTGGACTGCTTGACGATATTGGTTTCATCAATCGGCACAGGAGGCGGCTCATTCAGCGCACCGCAGGCTTTGTGGATGGCGCGGTTGGAAACTTCGCCCTGACCGATGGCCGTATAGAGTTCATCGGTTTTTTTGAAGCCGAGTTTTTCCGCCAATGCTTGCAGATTGGGTTTGGGGAAGATTTTTGACAACTGTTTGTCCAGCTGGGCGCGGCCTTCTTCGCGCACGGTATCCGCATTTTGCTGGCGGATATAGGCACGGATTTTGCTGATGGCGCGGTTGGATTTGACCCAGCCTTCGTAGAGCCAGTTGACGGAAGGATTTCCTTCTTTGGCGGTAATGATTTCAACGCGTTGGCCGTTTTCCAATGGTGTGGACAGCGGCACGATTTGTCCTTCGACTTTTGCGCCGCGGCAACGGTCGCCTACGCTGCTGTGCAGGGCATAGGCAAAGTCGATGGGGGTGGCGCCCGTAGGCAGGGAGAGGACTTTGCCGTGCGGGGTCAAAACATAAATCGTATCGTTGAACAGCTCGGTTTTAAAGGCGGCGGCAAGGTCTTCTTTGCCGCTTTCAGCCATGTTTTCGCGCCAGTCTAGGAGTTGGCGCAACCAAGCGATTTTTTGTTCGTAGGCGGAATCGCCTTTGCCGCCTTCTTTATAACGCCAGTGGGCGGCAACACCGAATTCATTGAATTGGTGCATGTCGAAGGTGCGGATTTGGACTTCCACACCTTTGTCTTCCGGGCCGACGATAACGGTGTGCAAACTTTTATAGCCGTTGCCTTTCGGGTTGGCGATATAGTCGTCAAACTCGCCCGGAATCGGCTGCCAGAGGCTGTGGACAATACCCAGCGTGGTGTAACACTCGGGAATGGTGTCCACCAAAATCCGCACAGCGCGGATGTCGAACAGGCCGTCGAAAGTGAGCTTTTTCTTCACCATTTTTTTGTAAATGGAGTAGATGTGCTTCGGTCTTCCGGCAACTTCAAAATGAATATTGTATTTTTTCAGTTCCGTACGCAGGATATTGAGGAAGTTTTCGATGTATTCGAGGCGCTCGGTGCGCTTTTCGTCCAAAAGCAGGGCGATTTCGCGGTATTTTTCCGGCTCTTGATGGCGGAAGCCCAAATCTTCGAGCTGCCATTTGAGTTGCCACACGCCCAAGCGGTTGGCGAGCGGGGCAAAAATGTCGAGGGTTTCTTTGGCAACGGCGCGCTTTTCAGGGTTGTCAGGAACGTTGCTTAAAAATTGCAGGGTGCGCGTACGCATGGCCAGTTTGATCAGGACGACGCGGATGTCGGTAACCATCGCCAACAGCATTTTACGCATGGTTTCGGCTTGTTGGGCGCGCTCTTCCGGCGTGGCAAGGCTGTCTACGCGGGCGAATTGGGTCAGTTTCTGTACTTCGTCCACGCCTTTGACCAGCTCGCAAACGGTACTGTTGCAGCGTTCGGTAACCAATTCGCGCCAAGTGGGAACGTATTTGCCGATGTCGGACAAAATCGTAGCGGCCACGGCATCGGGCAATAAGTCGAGTTCGCTGACGATTTGCATCGAGCCGAGAAAATGTTCCATTAAAGGCTCGCCGTAAGTCGTTAGGGCATCGGCAGGATAATGTTCTTTAGACAGGTCAAAGGCCGTCTGAATTAGGTTTTTATCGGGATCAGGCAGCGCGGCAACATAGCCGTCGAACCATGCGAGGAGGCCTTCCAGCGTTGCACTCGATGTTTGGGGCGTTTGGCGAATAGTGGTCATGGCGTGCGTTTTTTTCTTTTTGATAAAAACGTTGCCATTGTAACAGTTTCTTGCCGACAGCCCTAGATTTGTATGCGAATGCGGCACTATGTTTCAGGAAGCCTTGTTTCAGACGGCCTGGGCTACCCAACTTGCAATAACATATAAACATCAAAATAAAACAAACAATTAGCGTGTAAAT
>NZ_JBQCVH010000011.1:0-31416 GCF_051958545.1 Neisseria sp. P0009.S010 | reverse complement strand
ACGACCGTCTATGCCGACAAAGGCTATGACAGTGAGGAAAACCGGCAACATCTGAAAGAGCATCGGCTGCAGGACGGCATTATGCGCAAAGCACACCGTAATCGTCCGCTGTCGGAAGCGCAAACCAAACGTAACCGATATTTGTCGAAGACCCGTTATGTGGTCGAACAAAGCTTCGGTACACTGCACCGTAAGTTCCGCTATGCCCGGGCAGCCTATTTCGGGCTGATTAAAGTGAGTGCGCAAAGCCATCTGAAGGCGATGTGTCTAAACCTGTTGAAGGCGGCTAACAGGCTAAGTGTGTCTGTTGCCGCCTAAAAGGCGGCCCGGATGCCTGATTATCGGGTGTCCGGGGAGGATTAAGGGGGTATTTGGGTAGAGTTAGGGAGTGATTGGTGGCGGAAACAGCCGAAAACCTGTGTTGGGGTTTCGACTGTTGTGGGAAGGGCTTTTTTGCCAAGGTCTCAGGCGGCATCATCACGTCTGGCCAAAGCGCAGAAGACGAAGGCAAAAACCGCTTTCAGACGGCCACCCTCACCCATAGCGACATTCAAAACTACAGCCGATACGAAGGCGAAAGTTTTGGATTGGGTGCCAACGTTGCCGTAAGCGGCAAAACACTGGGGCAGAGCGCACAAAATAAGCCTCAAGACAAACACCTGACAAGCGTAGCCGATAAAAACGGCGCAAGTTCATCAGTAGGCTACGGCAGCGACGGAGACAGCAAAAACAGCACCACCCGCAGCGGCATCAACACCCGCAACATACACATCACCGACAAAGCGGGACAACTTGCCCGAACAGGCAGGACTACCAAAGAAACCGAAGCGCGTATCTACACCGGCATCGACACCGAAACTGCGGATCAACACTCAGGCCGTCTGAAAAACAGCTTCGACAAAGACGCGGTGGCCAAAGAAATCAACCTGCAAAGGGAAGTAACACAGGAGTTCGGCAAAAACGCCGCCCAAACCACAGCAGCCGTTTCCGACAAACTCGGCAATACCCAAAGTTACGAACGGTATCAGGCAGCCAAAACCCTGCTGGAGGCCAAACTGCAAAATACGGACAGCGAAGCCGAAAAAGCCGCTATCCGCACATCCCTCGGTCAAGTAAACGCCTACCTTGCCGAAAACCAAAGCCGCTACGACACCTGGAAAGAAGGCGGCATAGGCAGGAGTATCCTGCACGGAGCGGCAGGCGGACTGACGACGGGCAACCTCGGCGGCATACTGGCCGGCGGCGGCACTTCCCTTGCCGCACCGTATTTGGACAAAGCGGCGGAAAACCTCGGCCCGGCGGGCAAAGCGGCGGTCAACGCACTGGGTGGGGCGGCCATCGGCTATGCGGCGGGCGGGAATGCAGGTACGGCGGCAGTAGGGGCGAATGTCGATTGGAACAACCGGCAGCTGCATCCTGATGAAAGGGCTTGGATAAAACAAAATGCCAAAGCATTTGCAAAACAAGAAAATGGCGGGAAGGAACCTACCGCCCAACAAGTTGCCGATGCTCAAAAACGCTTAGTGCATCAAGCAGTCAAAGAAACCGATTTATTTTGGATGCTGACTTTAGAAAAGGTAACTGATTTACCTGCAAAAGACTTTCTTAAAAAAGCCAGGCAGACCTTTCTCAATGAAGATGGCAGGCAACAGCGATTCTTCACTACGGAAGGCAAACAATTTGTCCGACCGGAGGTTTTTGCACCGGAGGCCCAATCAGACCTTGTGTTCTACCGAAACAATTTACACTCATCCAAAAATAGCAGCATTACCCAAGGCGCGAAGGATTTGGCTTCGGAATTTGCAAAAAAATCCTGGAAGGAAAAAATACAAAATCCACGAAAAACTATTACTAGAGGAGTACTCAACTCTTTACCTGTATACATTGTAGGTTCAAAGGCGGTGGATACCTTTAAAGATGTCCAAAACTGTGCAAACGACTTTGGACGATGCTGGGACAATGTCACCGAGGCCTTCCAGTCACCTGGAGCAGGTACTGCTTCCTTAATCTTAAATGACTTGCAACCGATTTACGGACAAGACGTCCGAGGTGCGCAAGCCGCACTGATCGGACTTCAATCGGTAGAAAATTTGACTACGGCCGTCGGAGCGGGCAAGGTATTGAAGCAGGTTGTCAAACCAGGCGTTAACAGCTTTAAGCGCATGCTGGACAAAGACGCCCGGGGAGAAGCAGCTAAAAAAGACGATCCGCCGAAACCCAACTTTGACAAAAAAACAGATCCACCGGCAGATCCGCAACCACAGGAAACATACCCCAAACGTGATGCAAATGGGCGTTATCACGACGAACTCGGACGTTTTATGCCCGATCCGGGGAGAGCTGCCACTGCTTTAAAACGGCCGAATTTGCGCAAACCGATAAGGGACAGTGTGTATGACCGGTATATCAAACTGCCTGACGGCAGCTATGCAGAAAAAGGAAATATCTCTAATATTATCAAACCACCCGTCCACATCGGACACAGATACGGTTGGGAAAACCGCCGTTTGATAAAGGCGGCAGATGAATTAGGCATGACGCAGAGCCAGTTGAATGAGTATGTGAACGACCCGAAAAGGACGAAAAAATTGTTTGCTCTGCAGAACAAGGCGGAAAACGAATCTCACGACCCCAGGTTTGAAAAACCGGGGCGGGGTGATTTGGGTACAATTAAACAAGATATGAGGAACTTTTTAAATGGTAAATAATTTAACACCTCCCAGTTTTGAAGAAAAAATTGCGGAAGCTGAAGAGCTAGGTGATATTGCTTTCCTTCAAAAGGCGGAAAGCGAGGGGAAATTAGATCCATTCCGTATTTCTCCTAATGAAAAATGGAATAGCCTGCATAGGGCTAATATTTGGAATCCATCATCACCTGAAACTATACGGTTTTACATAGACAAAGGTGTCCCTGTAAACGCCCAAGACATCTACGGCATGACACCGCTGCATTACGCGATGCGGGCAGAAAACGGAGATGCGGCCATGGTACTGTTGGAGGCCGGAGCGGATCCGAACATTGAAACCTATACCGACCAAGGAATTCCTTTGGCCATGATAGGCGGCATCCCCGACAGACTGGACGTTTTAAAAGCCATGCTGGACAAAGGTGCAGATGTGCATCACCCGGTCAAGAATGCAAACATGTCGCTATTGGATTTTATGAAGACTTATTTTTCCGATGACCAAAGTTTGAAACCGGTTATTGCCCTAATGGAGCAATATGCCTGATGCGCCATAGGTAAGGATAGCTCTCCCGCGAAATCCAGCTCTATTTGGCAAGAGCAAGCCGTAGCCCATATGAAACCTAAACTCAACAAGTAGGATGTGTGCGGAACGCACGCATGCGGTTCTCAAGGTTTGAGCCAAGAGGTCATCTGAAACAACAAATACGGTTTCAGACGACCTTTCTTTCAACAAGTAGCCACAGCAATCAGACAAAAGCAGTCCACCGCCACACCCATGTTGGCAGTATGGTCGGCACAACCACCATCCGCAGCGGCGGGGATACCACCCTCAAGGGTGCGCAGCTTATCGGCAACGCGAATGTGTGCGGAACGCACATATGCGGTTCTCAAGGTTTGAGCTAAGAGGCCGTCTGAAACAATAAATACGGTTTCAGACGGCCTTTCTTTCAACAAGCCACCACAGCCATCAGACAAAAGCAGTTCGCCGCCACACCCATATCGGTAGCACGGCTAGCAAAATCATTATCCGAAGCGGTGTAGAGACAACTCTAAGACGACAAATTTTGAACGTCATAGCCTTTCGGGTATGACATTAAGGGCCGACATGATCAAACAGCGCGAAATCCATCTGGCCATACCCGCACAAACTAATAAGGAGTAAAGATTGCAGTTACAACGTGTGGTAGAGTATGGCAAGAGTCAAAACATTACAGTCAAAATTACGGAGATCAAATAATGATTTTTAAACAGGATCAAAATTATTGGGCAGTTTTTTATGCTAATGAAGAAGCTCTGATTGTTCAAACATGTTCAGGTTTGGGGTTAACGGCAATAGACCACCTATATCCTCCCCATATCCTGCCATTGGATACCGACAATGGAACTTTAGGCACGACAGTCTTACAAGCATTGGCGAACAGCAGGACGTTAGACAACGAAGCTGAACGTATTGATTTTTTAAAACAGGAAAGTTTTAAACCACGTTATGAGGATTGGGTTGCCAACCTATGCGGGAACTTGGGCTATAAAACCAGACGCGCCCTATTTAAAAACATGATGAGCGTGGATATTTGGCTGCACAACGGCTGCCTGAAAATCAGCCCAAGCCGCCATGTCAAGCTGGAAGCGTGGGATGCCATTGATGCAGACAATGTAATTTTATCATTGGATAACAGTCCTGAAGAAATCGGAGCAGGTTTAAAGTTGGCATTGAGCCGCTGCCGATAATATTTGGCAAAAGTCGTCTGAAAGCCGGAAAAATGTTTCAGACGACTTTTTTATCACACTCAAGGCCAGCGTGCGTACCGCACACACCTTACCTGCATAGGTTTAATGCGGGCTACGGCTTGCTTGGAAGGATATGTGAATTAAAATTTAAAAAAGTTGACTTTCCCGTTCCTAATACTAATTGGAAAAATTCTATTGATGTCTTGAATGAATCAGGTAATGTTAATAGACCACGTTATAGGAGTAAATAAAAATGGCAATTTGGAATTATCGGTACTACCTTATCCCATCAGCTGCTATCAGAAATAAATTTAATGCAAATAAAGATATCATACTTGATGAGTATCGATCTAATGGTTTTCAGAATTTTAATGAGAATAAAAGTTTTGAAAATTACTTTATCGATAATGATTTTATATTATTATCAATAATAAATGAAGCAAAAAAAAAAGCTTAAATCGAAAGAGTCTTGGGATAAAGATGCAATCATGTTTTGTGATAATTTTGGTAATAGTCTTACCGTTTGGCCAGATGATATAGAGTGTGAACTTGATTTAAGATTTGATTATACTAAATTTATTCAGAAAACCATTGACTGGGCAATAAAATATAATTGTCTACTTGTAATCGAAAAAACAGGAAATGTAGTTTCCCCTAATATAAATAATCTAATTTATGAAATAAAAGCATATTTGGAAAGCAAGCCGTGGCCCATATGAAACCTAAACTCAACAAGTAGGATGTGTGCGGAACGCACGCATGCGGTTCTCACGGTTTGAGCCAAGAGGCCGTCTGCAAACAGAAAAACCGTTTCAGACGGCCTTTATTTAATGTGCCGATCTTGCGCGGGCTATAAAGCGCAGTTGTCCAAAAAGGTATATTAATAGGCAAATACAAAAAGGAGGCGAAGTCAATTTTACTACCTTCAAACATTTTCAATTTGGAGTATTGCCATGATAATTAATTATCAAGAAGCAAAGAAAATCGCAGTATCTTTTTTCAGTCAAATAGAGCAAGAAATGGGAATTTCATTGTTAATAGTTGAATCTCATGTATGAGAAAATGATGACTAGGTGGTTTTCCCATATCATTCAAAAGAATATTTAGAAACATTTGCAAAGGTCTCTATCAGCCTCAACAATCACTATTAAAATGTGCTCCGATGTTCTCTCTCCGCCTGTATGCGGCTTGGGCAAGGGCGAGGCTGCATTCGAGTAGGTTGCGGTTTTCGTATTCGGACGCGGTGTATGGCTCGGCTTGGTTTTGCTTCCAAAACTGCAGTTGGGCGATGGCGCGGCGCAGGTCGGTATCGTTGCGTATGATGCCCAGATGGCGTTGGTTGAAAGCTTGCAGGGTGGGTCGGCTGAATACGTTTTGGAGGCCGTCTGAAAAGATGTCTGTTTCGGCGGAGGGGCTTTCAGACGGCCTTTGGAATGGTTCGGTTTGGAACGCTTGTCTGTCCGCGATGGTTTGGGCGGCAAGTCTGGCGGTAACGACACATTCGAGCAGGGAGTTGCTGGCAAGGCGGTTGGCTCCGTGCAGTCCGGTACAGGCGGTTTCGCCTAAGGCGTAGAGCTGCGGCAGGGAGGTTCTGCCGCAGGGGTCGGTTTGGATGCCGCCGCAGGTGTAGTGTTGCACGGGGCGGACGGGGATGGCTTGGCGCGTGATGTCCAAGCCGTGTTGGGACAGGCAGTGCCGATGGATGGACGGAAAATGCCGGCGGACGAACTCTGCGGGTTGATGGCTGATGTCGAGTGAGACGAAGTCTTGCGTTTGTTTGGCGATTTCGGCGGCGATGGTGCGGGCAACGATGTCGCGCGGCGCAAGTTCGGCGCGGCGGTCGTAATGCGGCATAAACCGTTCGCCCGCTTGGTTGGTCAGGATGCCGCCTTCGCCGCGCACGGCTTCGGAAATTAGGAAGGTGCGGCCGTTTTCAGACGGCCTTGCCAAGCCTGTGGGGTGGAATTGGATAAATTCGAGGTTTTCGACTGCGCAGCCTGCGCGTATCGCCATAGCGATGGCGTCGCCCGTGCATTCGGGCGGCGTGGTGGTGGCGACGTAAATCTGTCCCAAGCCGCCGCCTGCGAGTACGGTGTGGCGGGCACGGATGCGGTAGGTTTCTTGCGTTCGGCAGTCGAGGACGGTCAGTCCGCACGCTGCGCCTGATTCGGTTTGAACGTCCAACGCCATCTGCCGCTCGTAAACGCGGATGTTCGGGTGGCAGCGTATTTGGGCAATCAGGCTCTGCATGACGGCTTCGCCCGTGTAGTCGGCAACGTGGGCGATTCGGCGGCAGGTATGCCCGCCTTCGCGCGTCAGGTGCAGGTCGTTATGATTCCGGTCGAACGCCACGCCCTGCGCCAGCAGCCATTCGATTGCCGGTTTGCCCTGCGACAGGATGGTGCGGACGGCGGCTTCGTCGCACAAACTCGCGCCCGCTTCTAAAGTATCGGCAACGTGTTTTTCAATGTCGTCCTCTCCCGACCACGCCGCCGCAATCCCGCCTTGGGCATGACGGCTGGCAGTGTCGTCCAGCTGGTTTTTGCACAAAATGACGATGCGGAACGATTCAGGCAGCGACAGGGCGAGCGTCAGTGCCGCCAGCCCGTTTCCGGCAATCAATACGTCGCAATCGGTTTGCATGGTGTTGTCCTTGTTTAAGGGGTCGTCTGAAACAGCAATATTGACGGCAAATCAAGCGGGGCCCATGCCGTTGAACACATCTTTTTTCTTCAGCCCTGCCGCGAAGTCGAGCATACGCTGCAAAGGCAGTTTGGCGGCTTTGCCCAGCTTTCTATCCAACAGGATTTCGTTGCACCCGCTTGTCAGGGCATATTTGATGCCGCCCAGCGAATTCATCGCCATCCACGGGCAGAACGCGCAGCTTTTGCAGCTTCCGCCGTTGCCCGCCGTCGGTGCGGCGATAAATTCTTTGTCGGGCGCCTGCTTTTGCATTTCGTGCAGGATGCCCAAATCGGTCGCCACGATGAATTTTTTTTCGGGGCGCGATACGGCGGCTTTCAGTAGTTTGCTGGTCGAGCCGACCACATCGCCCAGTTCGATGACGCTTTGCGGCGATTCGGGATGAACCAGCACCACGGCGTCGGGATGTTCCGCTTTCAACGCCGCCAGCTCCTGCCCTTTGAATTCGTTATGGACGATGCATGAACCCTGCCACAACAGCATATCCGCACCCGTTTCGCGGCGGATGTAGTCACCGAGGTGGCGGTCGGGCCCCCAAATCAGCTTCTCGCCACGTGATTTCAAATACGACACGATTTCCAACGCCACCGAAGACGTTACCACCCAGTCGGCACGCGCTTTTACGGCAGCGGAAGTGTTGGCGTACACTACGACCGTACGGTCGGGGTGTTGGTCGCAAAACGCTGAAAACGCCTCTTCCGGGCAACCCAAATCCAAAGAACATTCTGCTTCCAAATCAGGCATCAGCACCGTTTTTTCAGGGCAGAGGATTTTCGCACTCTCGCCCATGAAGCGTACGCCCGCCACCACCAGCGTATCGGCTTCATGTTCCGCACCAAAACGCGCCATCTCCAACGAATCGCCCACGCATCCGCCTGTTTCCAAAGCCAAATCCTGAATCAGCGGATCGACGTAATAATGCGCCACCAAGACCGCATTTTTCTCCTTCAACAAAGCCTTGATTTCGTCTTTCAGACGGCCTGCTGTTTCTCGGTCGGGCGTGTCGGCAACCTTCGCCCATGCCTGACGGATTTGGCAGGCGGAAGTCGGCGTTTGGATGAGTGGCATATCGTAATCGAACGAGCGGCGGGCGGCGGTTTGCATGATGTTTCCTTGTAGCTGGTTTTCAGACGGCATGAAGGTTTGCCGTTTATATTTTGAAATAGTTTTATATTATGCTCAAATTGAGTATAATATGCAAGGTCGTCTGAAAACCGCTTTGGTTTACAATAAGGTTTTCTCTTGAATGAAAGCCACGCATGGATGCCTATCCTGAAACAGCGGCCAATACGCAAAGTATCGTCGAACTGGTTCCTGTACTGATCGCCATTACAAACGGCAGCTTGAGGGTTTTGACCGTTGCCCAAGGAGCGCTGCTGCCCAACGGCCTGCTTGCTCCGCTTCGCCACTCCTTGCAGGCAGGGGTCAGGATGTGGGTCGCCAAGCAGACATCTCAGCCTATGGGTTATGTAGAACAGCTTTACACCTTTGTCGATACGCGCCGTCAAAACGAGCAAGGCCTGCCTGTCTTGTACGTCAGCTATCTGGGGCTGGTGCGCGAGGCCGCCGACAGCATCCTGCACCCGGATGCTAAATGGCAGGACTGCTACTGCTATTTTCCGTGGGAAGATTTGCGCACCGACGGCGGGCTACGCGATACCATCGTCAGCCGCCTGCGCATTTGGGCAAACTCGGCGGATACGGAGGAAGTGCGACAGAAGCGGCTCAAGCGCATTCATTTGTGCTGGGGGGTAGAACCTGAAAATTGGTCGGAAGAATACGTTTTGCAACGCTATGAAATGCTGTATGAAAGCGGCCTGATAGTGGAAGCCGCCGAGCCGCAGGCAAACTTCGACTTCGCACTCACGGGGCAGCCCATGCGCCACGACCACCGCCGCGTACTGGCGACCGCCCTGTCCCGCCTGCGCGCCAAAATCAAATACCGCCCCGTGATTTTTGAACTGATGCCGCCCGAATTTACATTGCTGCAACTGCAAAACAGCGTCGAAGCCATCAGCGGCAGATTGCTGCACAAGCAAAACTTCCGCCGCCAGATTCAGCAGCAGAACCTTATCGAGCCGTCAGATACCAGCGTATCAGGTAGTAAAGGCCGTCCTGCACAGCTTTACCGCTTCCGAGATGACGTTCTGCCCGAACAGCTGATTTCTGATATCGGACTGCCGCTGGGCAGCCGTTAGCCCGTTTTCAGACGACCTATAGTGGATTAACAAAAATCAGGACAAGGCGACGAAGCCGCAGACAGTACAGATAGTACGGAACCGATTCACTTGGTGCTTGAACACCTTACCAGGAACTATGGAAGTTTTAAAAAAGATTGGCACCACAGGCAACTCAGCCACAGGCAAACTTTTTCCAGATTTACCTCGCACAAATAAGGGATGGACTGAAAAAACACAAGTGCAATTCAAGCTTGAAGGCCAAGGAAAACCACATGTGAATAAAGGAAAAGGGGTAGTCAATACAGGGCTGGGGAAATCTGGCGGTAAAGAAACTTTTGAGAAACAGATTATTTATTTTGAAAAAATTGGAGACGTAAAATGAGTTATTTGATTTTGGATGATGATATGTATTTAATCTATGATTTTAAAAAAGTCATGAAAAGAGAAAAAGAATTTATTGAAAAGACAAGATTATTATCATTAAATGACGAAAGTATCTTTGGCATCAAAAAAGACAAAGGCTTATTTGCATCAGAGGAATGGTGGAGTAATATTGATTCCGGACAGATTATCACCAGAAGCGTTTCCGGAGTGATATCGTCAATATATGAAGCGGGAATGGAACGAAGAAATATACCGAATAGTTTTAGTTTTATAGATGGTGAAGGCATCGTAAGGAATGAAAGTATGTATATGATGAATAAATCCGACAGACATTTATTTTGTGAAGGGAAAAAAATTGCTATTTTTTACGCGTATGACGAATTAAAAATATCAAAACAAAGAAAAGGAGACGTAATTGATTTGGAAAACAACTATGTTGAGCAAGTCATTGAAATGGCAATTTCAAAATAATCAGATGACGCCGGAGAGAATTGTTCTCTTTGAGCTAAGGCGAGGCAAAGCCGTACTGGTTTTTGTTAATCCACTATAAAATGAAGTTTTGCCCCATCGGTACAACATCAATATTTTTCAACAAAGGAAACCCCATGTCGTCTGAAAACACCCTCTTCCCCCTGCCCGATACCCTATTGCGCCCCATGGTAGAACAAGCCTTGAGCGAAGATTTGGGCAGGCGCGGCGACATTACGTCCGCCGCCGTCATCGCCCCCGATAAAACCGCCAAACTTTTCCTCGTCAGCCGCGAAAACGGCGTTATCGCCGGCATGGACTTGGCGCGCCTCGCCTTTCAGACGATGGATCCGTCCGTCCGCTTCCAAGCCGAAATCCGAGACGGACAAGCCGTCCGCGCAGGTCAGACGCTGGCTGCCATCGAAGGCAACGCCCGCGCGCTGCTCGCCGCCGAACGCACCGCGCTCAACTACCTCACGCACTTAAGCGGCATCGCCACCGCTACCGCTCGCGCAGTAGCCGAAGTTGCCGGTTACAATGTGGACATCGTGTGCAGCCGCAAAACCATCCCACTGCTTCGCGTCCTGCAAAAATACGCCGTCAGAGCAGGTGGGGGTGTGAACCACCGCATGGGCTTGGACGACGCCATCCTCATCAAAGACAACCATCTTGCCTATTGTGACAGCATCGCCCAAGCCGTACGGCAGGCAAAGCAAGCAGTCGGACCGTTGACCTGCGTGGAAATCGAAGTGGACACGTTGGCACAACTGGACAAAGCTATCGTGGCGGGCGCAGAACGGATTTTGCTGGACAACATGGACGACGAAACCCTGAAAAAAGCGGCAAACCGCTGCCACACGCAAACTGCCCACCCCCACACCGTCTATTGCGAAGCATCGGGCGGCATCGGCTTCGACCGACTGAAGCGCGTGGCGCAAACCGGCGTGGACGGCATCGCCCTCGGCTATCTGACCCACAGCAGCCATTCGTTGGATATAGGTTTGGATTTCGTGGCTTAAATTTCGAGTTTGCTATAAAGCAAAGGCCGTCTGAAATATAGACGTTTCATTTTCAAGCAGCCTTTTTGCTTCCAAAGCAGAAGATATAAAAATTATGCAGGGTAGCTTCAACCTTCATATAACATGAAAGAGTAGGGCATAACTAAGCCATCATGTAAAAAGCCGTCTGAAACCCAATGTTCAGACGGCTTTTTACTCCCAAAATGATTAATTGATCATTACCATTTTCCAGTTATCCCAATACGGATTGTCCTACCTGGTGCAGGCAGGTAAGAGCGACTCATCGGGTCGAGGTAGTAGCGGTTGGTCAGGTTGCTGCCCACCAGCTCGGCAGTCAGGTTTTTGCCGATTTTGTAGCGCAGGTAGGCATCCCATACTGCAACAGGCTGCCAGCGCATATAGTCGGGGTCTGCCTGTTTTCCATTACCTGCTTGGTCGTAATATACCTGAAAAATCGCCCTGCGGTATTATTCAGCTTAATAATCAAGTAAGTCTTTTGCGGCTTATCGTATGTAGGAAAACTGCTACAATAATAACCATCAATAAACCATCCCTTGAATCTATTCAGTCTACCTGAAACTCAAAAAGCAGCATGCACATGGTTTTACAGAAACCCTGTAAACAGCAAAGCTATCTCTTTAGAAAACGCATAAGGAAAACAACATGAATCTAGCCATCACTGGCTCCAGCGGCAACATCGGCGGTATGGTCGCCCGTCATCTGAGCACATGCGGCCTGCCGCTTATCCTGCCGCTGCGTAACCCCGCCAAAGCGCCCAATCTCACGAACTGCGAGGCGCGACGGTTTGCCTATGGCGATTTGGAGCTTGCTAAGCAGGCTTTAAATGGGGTGGACGTGCTGTTTATGGTGTCCGCCGCCGAAAGTCCGATGCGCGAACAGGAGCATTTGACTTTGGTGCAGGCTGCTTCGGAAGCGGGCGTGAAGCATATTGTCTATCTCTCTTTTGCTCAAGCGGCGTTGGACAGCACCTTCACGCTGGCGCGTACTCATGCGGTTACCGAAAATGCAATCCGGCAAACAAATATGCGCTACACCTTTCTGCGCGACAATTTTTACAGTGAGATGATGGCAACAATTGCTAATGCAGACGGCATCATCGCAGGCCCAGCCGACGACGGGCGCGTTACCTGCATTTCACAGCGCGATGTCGCCCAAGCAGCGGCAAACGTTATCGCCGACATCGCATACGGCAACCACCGCCACGACAATCAGACCTACACGCTGACCGGTTCCCAATCATTAAGTTTTGTTGAAATAGCCGCCGTCTTAACCGAAATCACCGGCAAACCGCACTGCTACCACAATGAAACTGTGGAAGAAGCCTTCGCCAGCCGCAAAGCTGAGTATCCTGACACGCCCGATTGGCAGATTGAAGCCTGGGTTTCTACCTACACTGCCATTGCCAAAGGCGAGCTTGCTACCGTTTCAGACGACCTGCCGCAGTTGTTGGGACGCGCACCGATTAGTTTTGAAGACGTAGTAAAGGCACAATATGCAAAATAATCTTGTCCCATTTATCGAGTTTCGTGGCACAGGCAAGCATTATGACGGCAAATATGCTGTGCGCGATTTGGATTTGACCATTTATCAGGGTGAATTTTTCGTGTTGGTAGGTAGCTCGGGCAGCGGCAAATCCACCACTTTACGCATGATTAACGCGCTAATTGAACCGACCGATGGCAACGTTTATCTGCACGGGAAACGGATTAAAGACTACGACATCCGCCAGCTCCGCCACCAAATTGGTTACGTATTGCAGCAAATCGCACTTTTCCCCACCATGACCGTCGCGGAAAATATCGAACTCATGCCTGACGTACTGGGCTGGCCGAAAGCCGAACGCAAAACGCGTGTGAATGAATTATTGGAGCTGGTGGAACTTGACCCTGCGCACTACCGCGACCGCTATCCGCACGAACTTTCCGGCGGTGAACAGCAGCGCATCGGTATTTTGCGAGCCATTGCAGCCAAGCCTCAAGTTCTGCTGATGGACGAACCGTTTTCAGCACTTGACCCGCTGGTACGCACCGTGCTGCAAGACCAAATTGCTATGATTCACCAAAAATTTGGCACCACTATCGTTTTCGTTACCCATGATATGCAGGAAGCCGCCAAACTCGCTTGCCGTATCGGTGTAATGCATAATGGCAAACTGGTACAAATCGACACACCTGAAGAAATCAAAAAGCAGCCGGCAAATGATTATGTGCAATCGCTGTTTTCCACCGCCGATGCACCCGATGCCGAACGCATCATCCACCAATTCTTACGGTTGGATAAACAGGGACAGGAAGCTGTGAGAAGGGCAGTGTTATGATGGTGAAGGCCGTCTGAAACCTCTTTCAAGGCGCTAATACCTTGCTGTAAAGCAAACATAAACATCTATTATTCAACGTACTAAACATAAAATTTAAAACTATGTTCTCATCCCTAAACGTTACCCTGGCAGAACTCTGGCAAATGCTGCTTACGCATTTATGGCTTTCCGGCCTGGCTTTGCTCGCGGCAGTGGCAATTGCGGTGCCTGCCGCCGTGTTGTTTGCGCGCAGACAGCGGGCAGCGGAAGCGGTATTGCAGTTTACCAATATATTGCAAACCATTCCGTCTTTGGCGCTGCTGGGTTTGCTGATTCCGTTTGTCGGTATCGGTTCGCCGCCCGTCTTGATTGCGCTCACGCTATACGCGCTGTTGCCTATTTTTCAAAATACCTATTTGGGGCTGACCCAAATCGACCAATCGATTCAAGATGCGTACACCGCATTCGGACTATCGCGCTGGCAATCATTGTGGCGGATTGAACTGCCGATGGCTTTGCCTGCCATGATTTCGGGCATTCGCACGGCGGCAGTGCTGATTGTCGGCACGGCAACTCTGGCGGCGTTAATCGGAGCAGGCGGTTTGGGCAACCTGATTCTGCTCGGTATCGATCGCAACAACATGACAATGACGTTTACCGGCGCATTGCTCTCCGCATTATTGGCTGTCGGTGTAAGCGGCATTATCGGGCTGTTGCAGAAATCACGACGCAAGTTGCCGATTATTCTTGCATTGGTGGTGGGCTTCGGCGCACTCGGTCTGTCTCAGATTTCATTTACACCTGCTACAAAAAACGTGGTGGTTGCCGGCAAAATGGGGAGTGAGCCGGATATTCTGATTAACATGTATAAATTATTGATTGAACGTGAGAATTCGAACGTGAAAGTCACAGTCAAACCTAATTTTGGCAAAACTACTTTCCTGTTTAGCGCACTGAATAGTGGCGAAATCGATATTTATCCTGAATTCACCGGCACAGTGCTGGAAGCCTTAGTACAAGTACCAACTGAACAGAAGAACCGCCATCTGTCGCCAGATGAAACCTATCAACGGGGCAAACAATTATTGGCGGAACAATATCAGCTAGAGTTTCTGCCACCAATGTCTTATCAGAACACTTACGCGTTGGCGGTCAAAGAAAGCTACGGTGCATCGCACCAACTGAAGACAATCAGCGACTTGAAGCAGGTAGCGCCCAATATCCGAGCAGGTTTCTCACTGGAATTTATCGACCGAGCGGATGGCTATAAAGGCATGCAGGCAGCCGGTATCACGCTAAAACATATTGTTAGCTTGGAACCTGCCTTACGCTATACGGCATTGTTGAATGACAAAATCGACCTAGTGGAAGCCTTTTCCACCGATGCAGAATTGAAACAATATCAATTGCGCCTACTGAAAGATGATATTTCCCTGTTTCCTGCTTATCAGGGTGCGCCATTGATGAAAGCAGAATTTGCTGAAAAAAATCCTCAAATTGTGACCGCACTTAACCGACTGGCGGGAAAAATTAGCGAAGAGGAAATGAGTGAGATGAACTACCGCGTGAAAGTGCAAGGCGAAAGCGCGGAAAACGTAGCGCGGGAGTATTTGGAGAAAAATGGGTTGTTAGGAAAGTAAAATTGGCAGTAGGCTACCTGAAAGCATCAGATTCTTAGGGAGGTATTATGAAAGCCGTAAAAATCTATCAAGCCGGCGGTCCAGAGCAACTGATTTATCAAGACGTGCCAACACCTGATATCAAAGAGAGTTGGTCACTGGTAAAAATCAAAGGCTTCGGCATCAACCATTCCGAGATTTTCACACGCGAAGGCAAATCGCTGTCTGTCCAGTTTCCGCGTATCTTGGGCATTAAATGTGTAGGCCAAGTGACGCCTTTAGAATAAAACAGTGGTCTGAATTGGTTTCATGGATATTGATAAAGAGAAGGTCGTCTGAAATTCTTCAGACGGCCTTTTATATTTGAATCATCATTGACTTTAAATACATTGAATATCAACGGCAGCTTTATTGAAACTAGGCTACGACTGCTGAAATTCCTTGCGAAATGCCAACGGTGTTTTCTGCATTTCTTTCTTAAAAAATTTGCCGAAATGCGTAGCCTCTTCAAAGCCGAGTTGCCACGCGATTTCTTTGACGGACACTTTCGTATAAGCCAACAATCGCTTGCTTTCCAATAAAATTCTTTGATTAATGAACTGTTTTGCTGTTAGCCCCGCATATTGTCGGCAGGTTTGGTTCAGTGTTTTTTCGTGACATGAAAGCGCATCAGCGTAAAACGCCAGTTGGTGCTGTGTGGAAAAATGCGTTTCCAGCAACGCACAAAATGCCTGCCAACGCTGCTTTGGGAGGTCGGGCAGGGCGTTTTGCGGCGAATACACCGACGACAGCCAAGTTAAAAATACACCGAGTTGCTGCTGTACCAGCTCGGCTTTTGCCGATTGCGCCAAATCGTCCGCATAGCGTAAATCAGAGAGGGTATGCATCATCTGGGTGAGCAAAGGCACGTGTTGCGGCGCCACCTTGCCTTGGGATGGCAGTTGTCTCAACTTGTCCGAAATATTGGAGGTCAGTATTTGTGGCGCAAAGGACATTCCCCATCCGTCCCAGTCTGCCACACCTGTAAAATGGTGAATTTGCTTAGGGCGAATCAGCAGCCATTCGCCTGTTTGCTGTACCATCTCGGCAAAGTCCAAAATGTGCCGACATTCTCCCTGTTGCACCCAAATCCACACAAAATATTCAAAGCGGTGTTGTTGCTCAAGTTGGGTTTTAATGGCTGCATCTGCTGCTGTTTCACTTTGGTAAAACACTTGTGCAGTGCAAATTTCCAGACCGATTTCGTCTTCCGATGTGATATTTTGGATAAAAGGTTTGTTTTTTACCATAAATAAGCCATTTTTTACTTTTAATTCAACAAAATTATACCATAAAATACCACCATAAATTAAACAAGAGGTAAACAAAATGGTAAAAACAGCACTCATTACAGGCGCATCGAGCGGCATTGGTTTGGAATTGGCAAAAATTCACGCACAGCAAGGCGACAATGTGGTTTTGGTCGCACGCTCCCAAGACAAGTTAAATAAAATTGCCGAAGAATTGACCGCACAATTCGGTATTAAAGCGTACGTTATTGCTATCGATTTAGCAGAATCTAATGCTGCCGAACGCATTTTTGAGCAAACCCAGGCGTTAGGTATTCAAGTCGATTATCTGATCAACAATGCAGGTTTGGGCGGGCATGGCAAGTTTGCCGAGCGGGATTTGGCAGATGAAATGCATATGGTGCAAGTGAATATTATCGCGCTGATGTCGTTAACCCGACTGTATCTGCCGTCCATGTTAGCGCAACAGTCAGGCAGAATTTTGAATGTTTCGTCCACCGCATCATTTATGCCCGTCCCTAATCAGGCAGTGTACTACGCCACCAAAGCTTTCGTAACTTCATTCAGTCAAGCCGTAGCACAGGAAGTGTCTGTAAGTGGTGTGACAGTTACGGCACTTTGCCCGGGCGCAGTGGCAACGGGCTTTGTGGCTGCAGGCAATTTGCAGGGCGTGGCCGCCTGGGATAACGCAAAATCTGCGCAATCCGTGGCACAGTATGGCCACAAGGCGATAATGCGCGGCGAATTGGTGGCATTTAACGAAGGAAAACTGCGTTTTATGTTGGATTGGATCATTCCGTTCCTACCACGCCATTTGGTACTAAAAATGTCGCAAATGGCGATGGAGAAGAAATAATTTCTTTATCATAAAAAATCCCCTAACGCTTTATGCGAGGGGATTTTTGTTTTTAAAGATGTGATATTTATTTCAATCCTTTTTTCACCAAATCTTCATATCCACCATGGTTGGTCACATTGGTGTAGCCAGCATTTTTCAACTCGGTCAATGCGGTTTCTACACGACGACCACTGCGGCAATAGAGATTAACGGGCGCAGTTTTATCTGGGCTAACCGCTTGAATACGTGCAAGGATTTGATCGTGCGGAATATTCACGGCATCTTGTAAATGACCTGCGTTAAATTCCTCGGCTGAACGTACATCAATCCAAACACTTTTTGCTTTTTCTGGTTGTACTGCGCTTTGTTCTGTTTGTGGTGCAGTATTCGCAGAAGCCAAAAACGGTACAGCAATCGCTGCCGCAGAAAGTACTGCTGTAAATAATTTTTTCATCATTCAATCTCCAATTAGATAGAAAATAATCGTCTTATAGGTTTAGGAATCTTATTAAATTAACAATCATGAAAAATATCTAAAATTTTGACCGCACTTTTACACGAAAAAGCCATCTGAAATTTAGTATTCAGACGGCCTTCCATATAAAGTTAGCTGCACAAACGCCTAGATATCCCTAATTCATCATAAATGCATATCTAATCGATGCTCATTATCCCACATTTCAGCTTCATTTTTATAAGACTTAGCCAACTGACCAAGTAACTCATCGGCCACAAACGGATGAGTAATAGCTAATTGTCTACGCCAATCTTGATATTGTTCGAATATTCTCCATTCTTGAGCACCACCATCACCAAATGAACGACTTGTAACTCCCCTGCTATTACGTTTTTCTATATACATTCCTTCAATCATATTTTTAGAATGTATATCTTCAACTAAATCACGTACACCTTCACAAGGCCAAATCCCATCTTCTCCATTTTGGCAATGGCCTAATAACTTACCAATAAAATATTCAACGATATTTCTACGTCCATGCTTTTCAGCAAGGTTAATTGCTTGTTTTACCCATCCTTCAAGCTTTTCGGGATTAATTTTTCCTAAATTATCTTCGCCCGGTATGTGGCTTAAGGCATTTAAAGTATACCGGTAATATTTAACTAATTGCGTGTTAACAGCCTCATTTTCATCTTCTAATCCATCATCTCTTTTATAAAGTTTTGAGATAAGTTGAACGAAAAATTCAGGATGTTCTTCTAAATATCTTTCTAAACTTTTGATTGAACAATTTTCACTTTTTCTTCCATAAGGTGCTAAAGCCACTATGTAGGAAAATTCTAAATTCGCCTTTTGTTCTAAGCTCAAAGTTTCACAATCAGAAATTTGAGAAAATGCATCTCCTAACCGATAACTATCTGGTGGATTATTTTCATTTTTTGCTGTTGGTAAAAGCATTGCTGTTAAAATCTCAAAAATAACTTTAGGAGATATTTTTTTTAGATTAAAACTAATATATAAAAAAGCAGTTTGAGGTCTGTTTGCTGACAGCAGACATCTTACGGCATTTTCAGCTTCATTTATATTCTGACAATATGATGGAACAATTTGCTCCCAATATTCTTGTTGGTAATGTTTCTCTAGAGACTCAACCAAGCTCCATACCTGTGAATCAAAAGGTGCCTGTAAGTATACTTGTACTTTACCAGAATCATCTAAATACCCAGAAAGGGTTTCAAATAAAGAGGTGTTATCATCACTTTCGGATAACAATCCCCGAATAATGTTCTTATAATTAATGTGAGCATCTTTTTTAAAAGACTCCAGAGCCAATTTAATTAATTGTACTGACTCCTCATCTGATGAAAATACAAAACGTCTTAGAAGAAAACCTATCGTACTTGCGCAATCTCCTTTTAAAGATAATTCTAGAATTCCTGAAAGTCCTTTTTCTTGTAAAATTTCTTTTAACGCGACAACACGATTTTGGTTAATAATTCCTTCTCTTTCTTCAAAATTCATATTTGGATCATCTTCTATCTCATCAGTAGAGTAATCTACCCAATGAGATCTAAATAACCAGAAATATTTATCTATTAGTTCTTTGGGTTCTAATGCTGCATATGTCTGCTTGCCCAATTCCGTAAACATAATTCTATTAGAATCTCTTTTAGCTCTTTTAGATAAAATAGTCGTGCGAAGTTTTTCTCGCATGGTAATTTTCTCAGATTCTGTAGCTTGGTTTAATGCCCAATCTTTAATAAGAAACCAAATTTTATTTTGCTGTTTAGGTGTTAAACCATGAATATGATTGACTAAATCAAGTAATTGTTCAAATGTATGACTTGCCCAAGTTAATGCTATTTCTACTGAGGCATTCCAGAAATCATAAACATCTTGTTCAGTTACTGTATTTTGAGCACAATTATTCCTCCAAATACATTTACTAGCTGGAAATGCTGTTTGAGCAGATGTACTTGGAAATTGGCTAATACAAATTCGCCAACCGATATCTGGAAATTTTCTAACTAACTCTTTTAATAATTGAATACGTTCTTGCGTATTGATATTTGTAGCAGGTAACCAAGCTCTAAAAACTCCAGATAATGAATTAAAAGGTTTGTTGCTATAATTATCAGTGATTTCCTCTTGACTTAATTGAGCCAAAATTTTTACCACTCTAGCAACTGTTAATTTATCCCAAGCTAATTTCTCTAATGCCCACAACAAATCAGTATACTTAGGTGAAGAGAAAATATCAGTAGAAACAGGTTGCATTAGCTCTAAGAATTGCTTATCAGTTTTCAAATCGTTTTCTATAATACTTAAAAATACTTTTGGGCTCGCTTCTGCATACACTGAGAAATCAGATGCTTGTGCAAGCAATACTCTTAAGTTAAGTGGAGAGAATAATTCTTCCACGAGTTTATTTACTGCTTCCTCACAATTAAAAGCTAATCTATTTTTAAATAATTCATTACCATGAACAGCCAATAAAATAAGCATCTCCCCTATACTATCTCTCAAGCCTTTAGAATGCTGACGCTTTTTATCATATATATTAGCTTGCCATTGCTGATCTTTAGGCAAATCTAAGGCAGGATTATCTTCTCCTAAAACTAATTTAGCGCTGTCAAAGAAGCGCTCTAAATCTGCTTTAGTAATGTAGGGTGCAATAGCAAATAACAAATCGATTTTTGATACTACTCCTCTATGTGAGTCTACTGCCCAAACGGGAGAGTCATTAAGAAGCAAGCTTACTTGAAACTCTTGTTCTAAAGACTCATACGGTAAATTTTTTGATAAAGCTTCTAGGATAGAAATGTCATATTGATTAGAACTGTCCCATCCTCCAGCAAATAGAAATGGAATAAGAACTTGATTATGACTATCTACCCATTCAGGCTTATGAATAGCCTCATTCTTTGACAGCTGTCGTCGCAGGACTGTTAATGAATAACCGGATTTTTTTGCCAATTCTTGTGCTGTATCATAGGAATACCCCATTTCTTCTAATGAATGAAGAAAAGTTACTGAATCTAAAATTTCAAGTTTTAGATCAATATTTTGTATTAGAGTATTTTTAGGGTAAACAACAAAGGCATGAATCTTTTGCGAATATTGAGCCAGCTCTTTTTCGACGTTTTTATTATCAGTAATTGCAATAAAACTCTTAGAGCCTTGAGCAAGACGAGAAAGGACATTCTCTTCTTTAAATACTAGACAATTATCTCTATAAGAAATAAATTTTTTATCTGAAAACAGGGCGGACAAAAATGCCATTGCTTCGATTTTAGAATCAGCTGCAATGTAAAAAGGTTTTTGGGGCGGTTTGGATAAATAATCCAAAATCTTTTCTTCATATACTTTAATTAATTTGTTAAAGAAAGACGTATTTAAACTTGGATTACACACATTTGCCCATTCTTGCCATACACTATCTAAGGAATCTACATTTTGTGTAGGCAATTTTGCTTCATTTGCCAGCCAACTTTGTGCTGGTAATGACTGAGCTAGCCACTGTTCAAGATCGCTTGCATCATATGCTCTGACATCTTTCCATTTATTAAGAGCTTTCTTTTGCTGAACCCATTTATTTTTTCCAGGCCAGCGACGAGGTGTTACAAAAATAAATGTTATATTTTTAGAATCTGAAAGGTGAGCCTTAAGGCTTTTATCAAAATCACTATCAGCTTTGGCCTTAATATCTTTATTAACACCAAATTCCCAGCCTGAATTACCATCAGGAATCCACGGAGTTGCTTCATTTGACTCAATCCAACCATCCCAGCCAGGTCGTTGTGAATCATCATTTCCAGGAAAATCAATTTGAGTTATTTTTTCGCTCGTTGAGTGGATCAGTGTTCTCAAAAAAACAGATAAACGTGATCTTGATGAAATTTCGCAAGTATTGACCCAATTTTCAATATCATTTGCTTTTATATCTAAAAAAGGAGGAGCATAAATATGAGTTGCAGGAGCTTCAGTTTGTTGAATTAGAGCATCTTCATACTCAGCCTGCCATTGCATTAATTGATCTAATGGGAAGTTAAAGGTCTTTGATAACCGCTGAGCCATGTTAGGTGACAACATTGCTTTACCATTCAAGAAATTAGATAGTGCAGGTCGACCAATTGCTAGCAATTTTGCAGCTTCTGTTACCGTCATTCCTTTAGGTAATAACTCTTCTTTGATTCTTAAGCCAGGATGTTTTACAATCATTTTTAGTTCCTTATTTAAGGGTTTATCAAATGCATTTCTGCGTATATTTTGTAACACTAACGATACGCCAATACTGTGTAGCGTTACACAATACAGATTAACTCTGAGGAATTAAAAGGTCAAGCATCTGAGTCTGCTTGACTTTTTCTTTTTCAAAAAATAGCACTTGTAAGTCTTTAGATATCTCTTAGGTTTACGATTACAACCCAATTCATAGACTGAGACCTTTGCAAAAACTCCCTTTTACCCGACGGCCGAAACCTAACACAGGTTTTCGGCTGTTTTCATTTCAAATATCCACTGATTCTACTCAAATACCCCCTTAATCCCCCTTGGATACCTGATAATCAGGCATCCGGCCGCCTTTTAGGCGGCAACAGGCGCACTTAGCCTGTTGGCGGCTTTCAATAGGTTCAAACACATCACCTTCAGATGGCTTTGTGCACTCACTTTGCTCAGTCCGAAGTAGGCTGCCCGCACATAGCGGAATTTACGGTGCAGCGTACCGAAGCTCTGTTCGACCACATAACGGGTCTTCGACAAATACCGGTTACGTTTGGTTTGCGTTTCCGTCAGCGGATGGTTACGGTGTGCTTTGCGCATAATGCCGTCCTGCAGTCGACGCTCTTTCAGATGTTGCCGGTTTTCCTTACTGTCATAGCCTTTATCGGCATAGACGGTCGTACCTTTGGGCAGTCCTTCCAACAAAGGCGACAGGTGTTTGCACTCATGGGCATTGGCGGGGGTAATGTGCAGTTTCTCAATATAGCCTTCCGCATCGGTACGGGTATGTTGTTTGTAACCGAGTCTGTATAACCCGTTTTTCTTTATCCAACGGGCATCGCTGTCTTTACTCGGTGTGGTTTGGCCGCTGACTTGTCCTTCGTCATCGACTTCTATGGCCTGGCGCTGTTTGCTGCCGGCGGTCTGAATAATGGTGGTGTCAATGACGGCGGCGGATGCTTTCTCTACTTTTAGGCCTTTTTCGGTCAGTTGTCGGTTAATCAATTCCAGCAATTCGGGCAGGGTGTCGTCTTGCGCCAGCCAGTTGCGGTAGCGGCATAGGGTGCTGTAATCGGGGATGCTCAGTTCGTCAAAGCGGCAAAACAGGTTGAAGTCGATGCGGGTGATGAGGCTGTGTTCGAGCTCGGGATCGGAGAGGCTGTGCCATTGTCCGAGCAGGACGGCTTTGAACATGGACAACAGGGGATAGGCGGGACGCCCTCGGTGGTCTCTAAGGTAACGGGTTCTTTGACGATTCAGGTATTGTTCGATCGGCTGCCAATCAATCACCTGATCCAACTTCAATAGTGGGAAGCGGTCGATGTGTTTGGCAATCATGGCTTGGGCGGTTTGCTGGAAGAAGGTGCTCATGGGAAATCCCCTAAATGTCTTTGTGGGAATTTAGGGGATTTTGGGGAATTTTGCAAAGGTCTCTATTTGTCTGCCAATTCAACACAGAGGCAATGATGTTCTCTTTGTTGCCAATGCCTCAGTTTGTATATTCGTCGTATTTGTCGGGGTCTTCGTATGCAATACGAAGTTTTGAATCATTTTTCAGCGAAAGCAGGGGATTTGAGCTATCGCCAACATCAAACATGAAGGTATCGATACCGCAAAGCTTCTACAGGAATGTAAAAACATTGCCGGTTTCCTCATGTAAAACATCAATAGCATAGATTGCATTTTCGGCACTGGATCCTGAAATATGCTCAAATGCTGGATACTCGACATACCAACCGTATGCGAAGTCTTTGTGGGTTTTAAAGCAATCAGACAGGTTCACTTTGGCCAACAACTTGCGAACCGCAGAAAACAGTTTTTTGCTAGTTTGATCCAAAGTAACCTGATGATTCTGAACATCCAGGGCTTCGAACCCTGTCTGTTCAGTTCCTTTCAGCTCATCCTCTGCATCAGTCTCTGGGCTATCTTCTTTAGCTGGCACAGATTCAATAGATGAATCCCCTGACTCAGTGTTATTTTCAGATGCTTCTTTTTGATGCAAATTGACATCTTGTTTGACAGCTGTTTCAGATTTATTCTTATCAGATAAATTTTCTGTTTCAGGAAAGGCTTCAGTACCATATTCAAATTTGAATTTGTTGAGTACAAACTGACAAAGCTCATGTACGTCTAACTCTGTTGCAGAATATTGGTTATGCCACTGATCCAGCACATCTGACCATAAATATTGGAAAGAGTCGTCCAACTGAATTGATTTAGAAATTGAGAACAGGGTAGAGTGAAGTTTTTTAATTTCTTCAACTTTTGCATGGGAAAGTTTGAATGCGTATTCTTGAAGCTCCTGTAAGTTATCAGAAGCAAAAAAGAACAGTCCTAGAGTTTTATGAGAAACCGTAAGCCCTTTATCAGAAAACATCACCTCCAGTTCGCGCAAAGAAAGTTTCCCTGAGTCAGATTTATCTTGGAAAATATCGCGAATTTCGGCGTATTTGCAGGCTTTATCCCAAAAACACATTTCAGCACGCAGTTCGTTTTCAACAAGGTGCGCAACCTGCAATGTAGTTTCGTCAGAGTAGGGGATGTAAATGCACGGCATCATACGGAAGCGGTTATCGCCAGTTTCTTCCAAGAGTTCGCGCAAGATTTTGAGACGGGTATTACCACCCTGTGCCAGTACATATTTACTTTCACCAGGTCGCTGGGTAACGTGTACCGGTTGTTGAATACCTGAAGAACGAATGGACTCTTTGATGGCCTCATAGCTGGAAACATCATGTAAACGGCGTGGGTTTTTGTCAAAGAAATCGATCTCGCTGATTGGCAACGACATTAACATGCCCTGAGAAGGAGTATCCTCGAGGCCAAAACTCATATTTGTCTGTGCAGGTGTACCGATGTGTAGGCTCAAAGCTGCTTTGGTTTGGCCCAGATTCATGACTGTACCTCCTCTTGCAGCAGGCTGGTCATGTCGTTGAAACAGCTTCCACGCAATTTTTTATTTTCGATACCAGGGAAAATCTCATAAACAATACGGTGCATGATTTCATAAGCGGGCAGCATCTTTCCAAGCTGTTTACGCTCATGGCAATGAACAGGAACTCGTAACGTTGTGGCTTCCTTATATGCTTTGGCAGCAGGAACTGCTACGCTCAGCAATTTACGTCTGTCGTCTAAGGTATTACTAAAGAAGTCTTTGATAGAGGATGCGATGAATTTCGCATCATTGGTACGATCTTGCGCGTAGATGATGGCTCGTAATTGAGGCATGGGGATGCGCATTGCTTCGCCTTTTTGCAGTCGCTTCAGAAGTTCTTGGGTACCAGTGAGAAACTCACGGGCACTCAAAACTTCAGGCATAATCGGGCAAAGCAAGCATGTAGCAGCGAAGGCAGCTGTATCCAAGAGAGGGCCGACTGCACCCTGAGTATCGATCAAAACCACATCGTAGTTATTCTGTATGTATTGTGAATGCAGTTTGCTTCTCAGCAAAAAGGCACGATCGGGACGAGAAGTTACTTCAGTCTCGACAAAAGCAGAAATGTTATTGGAAATAACGATGTCTAAATTTGGGAAAACGGTATTGGATATTGTTGAGCGGATGACTTCTTCGGTATTTTCACCGAGAAGCAATTCGACAATACCATTTGGAGCGCGGTGGCTTATTGGGTAGTATTTAGACAGTGATGGCTGAACGTCGCAGTCGATCATTAGGACGCGGAGTCCAATATCAGCGAGAACGCCAGAGACATTAGCAATGAGTGTTGTTTTGCCTACGCCGCCTTTGGTAGCGGCCGCAGACAATATTACGGGTGCGGACATAATATTTCCTTGTATAATCAAGGAACAACGTCAGCGAGAAGAGGCAATTCAAGACGCGAAGAATATGCTTAAATCATCTTTAATAGGAAATTTAACATAATATAAATTATTTTCCTTTTTCCTATTCTTCTACAAATTCCGCTTATTGTTCCTATATGTCAAATGAGAATCAATGATACTCTAGAGAGTGTGCTCATAGTACTCCAATTTTTAGTATGAAATCAATAGGTTTTAAGAGAAATTTGGCTGTACCTCTACCACTTAATTATTGGTTAGTGGAATAGGGTAGAGAGCAGGAAGCAAGTAGCCAGTACGATACCAAGTACCTTCAACTCACAGACTGTCACTCTATCACTGATAGCAGGCTGGAATAGGACGGACAAAGATTTTGAATTGCCCAAATTCAATCTCTCAGACGGCCTTCTTCCCGTCAATCCTTCCCCCTTTACCAGCAGCATTATCACAGATATCATATCAAACAAATTGTTATGATTTATTTGATTGCTTATACAACTATTTTATCTGTTAAAAGTGAAGTATATTCGTTGAGCCTTTTTATTTCCGCATACCTTATTGCCTGGTTGCATTGTATATTCTGTAATTATTATCAACTTATAAAGGTAGATATACTGGCTGAAACCTTTGCAAAATCCCCCAAAAATCCCCTAAATTCCTACTAAGACATTTAGGGGATTTCTCATGAGCACCTTCTTCCAACAAACCGCACAAGCCATGATTGCCAAACACATCGACTGCTTCCCACTATTGAAGTTGGATCAAGTGATTGATTGGCAGCCGATCGAACAATACCTGAACCGTCAAAGGACCCGTTACCTTAGAGACCACCGCGGCCGTCCCGCCTATCCCCTGTTGTCCATGTTCAAAGCCGTCCTGCTCGGCCAATGGCACAGTCTCTCCGATCCCAAACTCGAACACAGCCTTATCACCCGCATCGACTTTAACCTGTTTTGCCGTTTCGACGAGTTGAGCATCCCCGATTACAGCACCTTGTGCCGCTACCGCAACCGGCGGCGCAAGACAACACCCTGTCCGAATTGCTGGAACTGATTAACTGCCAACTGACCGAAAAAAACCTAAAAATAGAGAAAGCATCCACCGCCGTCATTGACGCCACCATTATTCAGACCGCCGGCAGCAAACAGCGCCAGGCCATAGAAGTCGACGAGGAAGGACAAGTCAGTGGACAAACCACACCGAGCAAAGATAAAGATGCCCGCCGGACAAAGAAAAACGGCCTCTACAAACTTGGTTACAAACAACATACCCGCACCGATGAGGAAGGCTGTATCAGGAAACTGCACATCACTCCCGCCAATACCCATGAGTGCAAACACCTGTCGCCTTTGTTGGAAGGGATAGCCTTGGCTGCCGCCGCTTTCATGCTGCGGCAGGGTGGGGCTGTAGTTGAGGCCTTTGTTCATGTTCTGGCCGGCGGTTTGGGACGCACGACCAAAGGCGCTTTGATTGAAGCCGTCGCTGCCTTTCAGGCTGCCGCCGTAGCCGGCACCGATACCCATGCTGCCGGCGCTGTAGCTGCTTTCGTTGCGGAGGTCTTCAAAAAGGGTGCCGCCGACATCGGCGTCGATGCGTCGGGCATGGGCTTGGGCACCGTTCAGCACGGTATTGCCCTTGCTGCTGAGCTGCAGTTTGTCGGACTGCAGCAGGGTGTTTTGATGGGTTTGGCTGTCGGTGCGGTTTTTGCCTTTGCCGTAGGCGGCTTCGGCGTAGATATAGACACCGGTTTGCGCACCGACGGAAACCCCGACGCCGACCTGTACGCCGGCATTGCGGTTTTTGCCGTCCTGATGTTGGCTGTCTTGGGCCGACTGCAGCAGGATGTCGCGCGCGGAATCGAGGCGGATGGTGTCGTCCGCAGTAATGTTGCTGCCTTGGACGGTAATGTCGCCCTCGCGGCTGCGGATATTGATGTCGCCGCCGGCTTTCAGGCTGCTTTGCCGGCTTTGGCGGTAGTGTTGGTTTTGCTCTTTGCCGGCGGTTTTAAAGCCGAAACCGGCTTCAACGGACAAGAGGACAGCGCCTTGCTGTCCGGTTTGGTTTTTGACGGCGTCGGCCACTAAAAGTATGTTGTGGGAACAGGCCTATGCACTACGTATATACTTACTTACAATAACTTAGAGCTTGTTTTGCTCCTTGTCCAATTTCCGAGTAGTTTCTGTCAACGGGTATGATTATATCTTTTCCATCAATGCCTTCCCACGCATCCGATCTGATATGTTTATTGGGGGAAATTACGATTTCCTTGCTATCCATTTTAATGCTGCACATCATCATCTTTCTAAAAAAAGCTAATTTGGTTTTATACCCCAGTGTTTCTCGTATATGATCAACCCATTGGTTATAGCGTTGAACTCTTTGTACCGGATCGAAAAAATTTTTATATTCTTTACTCCCATATTCAAAAGTTCGACTATTTTTTAATGCCTGGAAAACAGCTTGACCAAGCAGATTGTTATCGACATCCGGAAACAAAATATGAGGTGGGAATAAGGTGTCTAACATTAACAACCTAAATCCGGATTCTGTTTGCACAATGAACGCTTTTTCATTTGCATACAAACTTGCAAAATATTTATTTTCGCACTTATCTTCCATTATTTAATCTCCGTTACTTTAACATTAATACCATGAGTCTTTCCATATTCTATCGCTTTGTTGATTTGCTGCCATTGTTCTTTAGTGGTTTGGGCTGGAATAGCTAAATGTATCTCTCTCCGAGTAATTGTATCAGCATTTAACTTAACACTAGAAAGAGAGTAAGTTTTAAAATTGGCAGCTTTGTCAATATAATTTTTTAAAGTACTATAAATTTGTCTTGGTTTGAGCATCCTTGATGCTGTTTGTGTATCCAATGTCTTAGCACTAATGGCTAAGCCATCACGGGAGTCATAATAATCAAAAGTTTTAAAATTCTTTGGTAGTCGAGCATCCGAGGGAAGGTTTTTACCAACATAATTCTCCCATGGCATACCTTGCTTTCCAATACCATTATTCCATTGGATACCTACTTTTGAATTAGAAACGGTTTTACTTGGTTTGGCAAATAAGATATTTAAATCCGTAACTTTCTGATGTGCAGTTGAAAATTGATTAGCCATGCGCCCAGCATTAACATCCAAGCTGGTCGGCGGTCGGTTATATCCGGCCGGAATCGGTTCGTGGATTGCCAACGGAGATTTCTTAACCGAAGCCCCACCAAGACTGACACTACCCAACATTGTTCCGGCACCTAAAAAGAAATTGGCTTTCCCGTGCTCAAGGTTTCCCTGTGTGATTTGATAAGTTCCGTAACTGGCTTGTGCTCCACCAATAGCCATCATCAGATAACGTCCTCGAGTGGTAAATTCCAAACCTAAAGCAATGCCTTGTGCGGTGGAGGCTGCTGCTCTGCCTTCAAAACTATCGGCATAAGCTTTATCCCTTTCAAGGATATTCCAAGCTTTCTCGTATTTCCCTATCGGACGACCTTCCGATAAAAAGAAATGCTTAACAGTAGCCAAACCGGTTTTATACTTTCCTCGGGCATCCTGGATTTCTTTCCAAGAGTTATTCCAATGTTCTCTGACTTTTCTATCTCTTTTGGCTAGCCAAAACGGATAATAAGGTTCTCCATTTCTCAAGATTTCTTTACCTTGATAGAGATCATTCTTAATTTTTCTATCAAGAATTTTCTGATCATCATAGATGATGTCTAGATAGGATCGCAAACTAGCTGCTTCTTGGGTTGTCAGGTCTTTTTTTCCATCTTTTCGATGAAGGTCTGAATAATATTTTCTATATAACTCATTGCTTACTTGGTCTTTAGCAGCCAGCCGCTCAAATTCGGCCTTTTCCTCATTACTTGCTGTATGGTTGAGAATTTTCTCTGTTAAAAGATCGTATTTTTTTCTGTCTTCGTTGTTAAGCAGATTATTCTCCACCGCATTCTGTCCAAGCACACCCCCTACCTGTGCATTGAACAGGGCATTGCTGTTGCCGTTGGTGCTGCCGCTGCCGTTCAGACTGCCGCCCGCCGCACCCACCACCGAAGCAATCGCCCCGGTCTGCGCTTTGATCTCTTCCTTAATGTGCTCGGGTAAAAGGTTGGGATTGAATTTCCCCGTTGTCGGGTCAATCGCGGTCTTGCCGTCGTCGTATTGTTTGGCCAGATACCCGGCCGCACGTTCTGCAGCAACGGCAGCGCTGCCGCCGGCCAGCGGGTCGGCGCCGTTGGCGTAGGCCAAGGCGGCACCGAGCATAAAGTGGCCGATTGCTTGCGCGGCTTCGTTTTTGTGTTCACCGTGGCCGAAGCGCTTACCGATGGCGGCTGCAGCATACGGCGCCAACGTATTGGCCGCCAGCTGTAAATCACCCTGTCCGCCCAGGGCGCCGGTAATCAGGGTTTCGGCGGCGCTAAGCGCACGGCTTTTGCTACCACCTATGCCCCAGCTTCGGGCTTCTTGGTAGGCTTGGGCGTAGGCGGGGGAATGGGCCAGCATCTCCTGCTGCCGTTGTGCGTTGCTTAGGCTGAGGTAGTGTTCGTAGCTGCCGTCGTTTTGTTCTTTCAGACGGCCTTCGTAAGCGGCCTGTTGTTTTTCCAGCTCTTGGGTCGCGGCTTTGGCACGGTTGCCCCTATAGGTGCCGACGGCACTGTGGATGGCGGCAGTCGATTGGGCAATGGTTTGCTGTTTGTCGAGTAGGTTTTGCAGATCGGGGACGGCTTCGGCGCTGCGGTGGGCGTTTTGCGGGTCGGTATGGATGCCGAGAGCGCGGGCACTGGTTTTTTTGCCGCCGATGGTGATGTTGCCTTCGCTGAGTACGGAGCGGGTATAGCCTTGGCTGTTGCCGCTTTCATGCTGGGGCAGGGTGGGGCTGTAGTTGAGGCCTTTGTTCATGTTCTGGCCGGCGGTTTGGGACGCACGACCAAAGGCGCTTTGATTGAAGCCGTCGCTGCCTTTCAGGCTGCCGCCGTAACCGGCACCGATACCCATGCTTTGGGCACTGTAGCTGCTTTCGTTGCGGATGTCTTCAAAGCTGAAACTGCGGGCGGTGAGCTCGTTGTGATCTTTATCTGCGGCAGAAGCGATGGCGCCGCCTTTAAGCCGGACGCTGTCGGCTGTGATGTGGTAGCCGCCTTCGCCGGCAAAGAGACCGCTTTGGCTGCCGACGCTGCGGCTGTGGCCGTTGGCTTTGCTTTGGTTGTAGTTGCCTGATACGCTCCATGCGGTACCGAGGGCGACTTGGGCGCGGATGCCGCCGCCGCTTTGTTTGCTCTCCTGTTCGACAGTGTCCTGCGGGCTTTCGATGTGCAATGTGCCGCCGACATCGGCGTCGATGCGTTTGGCATGGGCTTGGGCACCGTTCAGCACGGTATTGCCCTTGCTGCTGAGCTGCAGTTTGTCGGACTGCAATAGGGTGTTTTGATGGGTTTGGCTGTCGGTGCGGTTTTTGCCTTTGCCGTAGGCGGCTTCGGCGTAGATATAGACACCGGTTTGCGCACCGACGGAAACCCCGACGCCGACCTGTACGCCGGCATTGCGGTTTTTGCCGTCCTGATGTTGGCTGTCTTGGGCCGACTGCAGCCGGATATCGCGTGCGGAATCGAGGCGGATGGTGTCGCCCGCGGTAATGTTGCTGCCTTGGACGGTAATGTCGCCCTCGCGGCTGCGGATATTGATGTCTCCGCCAGCTTTCAGGCTGCT
>NZ_JBQCVH010000010.1:0-69456 GCF_051958545.1 Neisseria sp. P0009.S010 | reverse complement strand
GCCACCATCCCGAAGGGCCAAAAGGAAGTCTGGAGCGATCTGGTCAGGGCAGTGGGAAACTGGCGTGAAGAGACCATGACCTACTTCGAGATGGACATGCCCGTCACCAACGCTTACACGGAGTCCATCAACCGACTGGCCAAGGACAAGAACCGTGAAGGGCGCGGTTACTCCTTCGAGGTGATGCGGGCACGAATGCTCTACACCACGAAGCACAAGAAGAAGGCACCGACTGCGAAGGTCTCTCCTTTCTACAAGAAAACCATCGGTTACGGACTGCCGGACTTCGCAGAGGAACTCAACTACGGAGTCGATCTATCAACCATCTGAGGGTGGTATCAGATTGATGGGGTGAAGGTGCCCCATCAACCATTAAATCCGTATACCCCTTTAAAAAAAGGCCGTCTGAAAGTTTCAGACGGCCTTTTTATTTATCCAAACGCTTAGTTTCCGTTCAATCTTTATCTCAATAATTCGTCGGTAACGCGTTGCAGAAATTCGATGCGCTCGGGTTTGGCTTCGCCTGATTCGGCAGCGGCTTTGACGGCGCAGCCGGGTTCAGCGCGGTGGGTGCAGTTGTGGAAACGGCACTGGCCGATAAGGTGGCGCAGGTCGGGGAAGTATTGTAATAAATCGGCAGCTTGGAGATGGTGCAGGCCGAATTCTTGCAGGCCGGGGGAATCGATGAGTCGGGTTTCTGCGTCTAAATCGTACAGTTGGGCGTGGGTGGTGGTGTGTTTGCCGGAATCGAGCGCGGTGGAAATGTCGCCGGTTCGGGCGGCTTGGTTGCCGAGTAGGGAGTTGGTCAGGGTGGACTTGCCCATGCCGCTTTGTCCGAGCAGGATGTTGGTTTGCCCTTCTAAAATGGGACGCAGGATGTCGGCGTTTTCCAATGCGTTGGTTTCGACCACGGGGTAGCCGAGGGTTTCGTAGAATTTGAGTTTCTCGCGCCATTGGGCGGTTTTGGGGAGGTCGGCTTTATTGAGGACGATGACGGCGTTAATGCCGGCCGCTTCGGCTGCGAGGAGGGCGCGTTGTAACAGGGCTTCGCTGGGTGAGGGGCTGGCGGCGGTTACGATGAGCAGTTGGGTAACGTTGGCGGCAATCAGTTTGGTTTTCCATGCGTCTTGGCGGTAGAGCAGGCTTTCGCGCGGGAGGTAGTCTTCAATCACGACTTGTTCGCCGTTGATGGGGCTGATGCGGACTTGGTCGCCACAGGCGAAATCGACGCGTTTTTTGCGGGTGGTGGCGTCATATATTTGGCCGTCGGGGGTGCGGACAATATAGCGGCGGCCATAGCTGGTAATAATTTGGGCGGTATCGGTCATGATGGAGTTTATTGTTTGGAATGGTGTGATTGTACCGAAAGTCGGCTATGGCCGTCTGAAAACTTGTTTGCACCTTTTAACTTTCTTTGGCTTGGTTTTTGGGTGTTTCTACTCTATATTTGCAATGTATTGGTTTTCAGGAGATTTTTTTATGGATTTCAGTCAGTTGCTCAATCAGGTTTTGGGTGCGGCTCAAAAAGGCGGCAAAGCGGTGGCGGACAGCCCGCTCAATTCTTTCGGCGGTGGCGCGCTGACGGGTGCTTTGGCATCGATGCTGTTGAAAAAGAAAAACGCAAAGAAGCTGGTCAAGGCCGGCTCGGTTGCCGCTTTGGGTTTTCTGGCTTATAAAGGCTATCAAAACTGGAAACAAAACCGCCAGCAGGACGAATTGCCGCAAAGTGCGTTCCAACCTGCCGGCCTGATTGGTGAAAACCACAGCCGTGTGATTTTGCAAACGATGATTGCGGCGGCGGCTTCAGACGGCCTGATTGACGATGCGGAACGCGCGGCCATTGAGCGTGAAAGCGGCAGCGATGCGGAAACGGCGGCATGGTTGCAGGCGGAATATGCGCAACCGGCCTCCATCGAGCAAATTGCCGCTTCGGTCGGCAATGACGAGGCTTTGGCAGCCGAAACTTATCTGGCGGCCCGATTGGTCTGCGCGGACTTGTCGCGCAAGGAAATTGTGTTCCTGAGCCGTTTGTCCCAAGCTTTGAATTTGGACGACCAACTGGTCGAGAGTTTGGAAAAACAGCTCGAATTGGCTTGAGCTGGATTTAAAAGGCCGTCTGAAACTTGATTTCAGACGGCCTTTCGACTTAATTTCAGAGTAAAATAACCCCTTCGACATATTAAAGGCTGTCTGAACATGAATAAACTTTTTTCCACATTCAAAACGTTTTTAGCCGCTTCGTCCGTCTTGGTATTGGCTGCCTGTCCGAGCGGCAACGCGCCGCAATCCAAACCTTCTACGCAGGGTCAAAATACGGTTTCGCATACTGCACCCAAACCGAAAGCCACGGTTGCGCTGGCTTTGGGCGGCGGCGCGTCCAAAGGCTTTGCCCATATCGGGATTATTAAGGTTTTGAAAGAAAACAATATTCCGGTCAAAATCGTTACTGGTACATCTGCCGGCTCGATTGTCGGCAGTATGTACGCTTCGGGAATGTCGCCCGACCGCCTCGAATTGGAAGCGGAAATTTTGGGTAAAACCGATTTGGTGGATTTGACCTTGTCCACCAGCGGCTTCATCAAAGGCGAAAAACTGCAAAACTACATCAACCGCAAAGTCGGCAACCGCCCGATGCAGCAGTTCCCCATCAAATTTGCCGCCGTTGCGACCGATTTTGAAAGCGGCAAACCGGTGGTATTCAACGTAGGCAATGCCGGACAGGCCGTCCGCGCTTCTGCTTCGATTCCGAACGTGTTCCAACCTGTCGTTATCGGCAGTCGCAAATATGTGGACGGCGGCCTGTCGCAGCCCGTACCAGTCAGCGCGGCGAAAAAACTGGGGGCAAACTTCATCATTGCCGTCGATATTTCCGCCCGTCCGGCCAAAAATGTCAGCCAAGGTATGTTCTCCTATCTTGACCAAACCTTCAACGTGATGAGCCAAACCGCCTTACACCAAGAATTGGGCCAAGCCAATGTGGTCATCAAACCGCAGGTTTTGGAGCTGGGCTCGATTGGCGGTTTCGACCAAAAACAACGCGCCATCCAATTGGGCGAACAAGCCGCACGCGCCGCCCTGCCTGAAATTAAACGAAAACTGGCGGCATATCAGTATTAAGTATCCGCCATTTGAACAGGCCGTCTGAAAGTATGTTTTTCAGACGGCCTTTCTTGTGCAAATCTGCTAAAATCACGCGTTTCCTACAAATCATAAAATCCTAAAAAAAATGAATATCTTTTACGAAGAGTCCGGCCAATTCAAAGTTGCCTCCATCGTCCAAAAAAACGACGCCACCTACCAAGTCGATACCCAACACGGCAAACGCACCAAAGTGAAGGCAAATAATGTCTTTGCCGAGTTTGACGGCGATATGGCGGCGTTTTTAGAGAACGCGCAGGCGCAGGCGGCGGACATCGACACCGATTTATTGTGGGAAGTATGCGGCGAAGAGGAATTTACCGCCGAGGCCATCGCCGAAGAATATTACGGCCATGCGCCGACCAAAACCGAGCTGGCGGCGACTCTGATTGCGCTTTACGCCGCACCGATGTATTTCTACAAAAAAGCAAAAGGCGTGTTCAAAGCCGCGCCCGAAGAAACTTTGAAACAGGCGCTTGCCGCCATCGAACGCAAAAAACAACAAGACGCGCAAATCGAAGCTTGGGCGGAAGCCCTGAAACGCGGCGAGATGCCGTCTGAAATCGCGGCGGATTTGAAAACCATCTTACACTCGCCCGACAAGCAGTCGTTGACCTACAAAGCCTTTACCAAAGCCGCCGACGAGCTGAAAATCTCCGCCTACGAACTGGCGAAAAAAACAGGCGGCATTACGTCCATTCCCCAATACCTGCAAGACGGGTTTGAAATCAAATACTTCCCCAAAGGAACAGGTTTCCCCGACCTTCCGCTTCCTGAAATGCCCGACTTGCCCAAAGCCGACGTTACCGCCTTTTCCATTGACGACGAATCGACCACCGAAGTCGATGATGCCTTGAGCCTGACCGACTTGGGCAATGGCATGAAACGCGTCGGCATCCACATCGCCGCGCCGTCGCTTGCCATTAAGCAAGGCGACAAAATGGAAAAAAACATCATGGAACGCTTAAGCACGGTTTATTTCCCCGGCGGCAAAATCACCATGTTGCCCGAAAACTGGATTGCCGCGTTCAGCCTTGACGCAGGTGCATACCGCCCTTCCATCAGCATTTATTTCGATGTGGACAACGAGTTCAACGTCGGCGCACCGACCTGCAAAATCGAAGCAGTCAACATCGCCGAAAACCTGCGCATTCAAACCATCGAGCCGCATTTCAACGCCGAAACCGGCTTGGACGAAGCGGGCGAAATGATGTTCGCCCACCATCAAGACCTGATTTGGTTCTATCAATTTGCCATCGCCCTGCAAAAAGCGCGTGGCAAATACGAGCCCGACCGTGCGCCGCAATACGATTACAGCATCGAATTGGATGAGGAAGGCAACGTATCCGTCGTCCGCCGCGAACGCGGTTCGCCCATCGATACGCTGGTCAGCGAGATGATGATTCTTGCCAACAGCACTTGGGCGCAAATGCTGGACGAAAACGAGCTGCCCGGCCTTTTCCGCGTCCAACCGGCAGGCAAAGTGCGTATGAGCACCAAATCCGAGCCGCACATCGGCATGGGTGTGCAGCATTACGGCTGGTTTACCTCGCCGCTGCGCCGTGCCGCCGACTACATCAACCAAAAGCAGCTGATCAGCCTGATCGACGACATGGCCGAGCCGCTGTATCAAAACAGCGATGCCGAGCTTTTCGCCGCGCTGCGCGACTTTGATGCCGCCTATACAGCCTACGCCGACTTCCAACGTCAAATGGAAGCCTACTGGAGCCTCGTGTATCTGCAACAGCAAGGCACGAGCGAGCTGACGGCCACCATCCTCAAAGAAGACCTCGTCCGCATTGAAGGCCTGCCGCTGGTAACGCGCGCGACCGGTATTCCGTTTGATGCGCTGCCCAAATCGCAGGCATTGTTCAAAATCACTGAATTGGATGCCGAGAAGCAGTTTATCGCGCTCAACTATCAAAAAGCCGTTTTACCGGGCTGATAACGTTATTCCGTTTGAAAAAAGGCCGTCTGAACGAAGAAACAGAAATCTTTGATTTCGTTTTCATCCCTGTTCAGACGGCCTTAATCATCTAAAAATGCTACAATTCCCCTTTTCTGCCCATCATTTCAAACCATGAAAAAAAACGCCCCAAAATCCTTTGAAGAAGCCTTATCCCGCCTCGAAACCCTGACCCAGGCCATGCAAAGCAGCGAAATGCCGCTGGAAGACGCTTTGGCCGCCTATCAGGAAGGCAACGAATTGGTCAGATACTGCCAAACCAAATTGGCGGAAGTCGAGCAGAAACTTCAAGTCTTGGATGCCGGCGAACTGAAGGAGTTGAACCTTGAACCCGGCGAATGAACTCAAAACATGGCAGCAAAAAGCCCAAGCGCAAACCGAATTGTTGCTGGCGCATTTCTTGCCGTCTGAAAGCCAAGTGCCGCACACGCTGCATGAAGCCATGCGTTACGTTACCCTCGGTGGCGGCAAACGGCTGCGCCCGCTCTTGGTGCTTGCCGCGTCCGAATTGGGCGAAGCAAACCAAAATGCCGTCGAGCAGGCGATGGCAGCCATCGAAATGGTGCACGTCTATTCGTTGGTTCACGACGATATGCCGGCGATGGACAACGACAGCCTGCGCCGCGGCAAACCGACCTGCCATGTGCAATACGATGAAGCAACCGCCCTTTTGGTCGGCGATGCGCTGCAAACCCAAGCCTTTGATGTATTGAGCCGTCCGACAGGCCTGTCTGCTGAACGCCAGCTTGCCATGTTGTCCACGCTGGCCCAAGCATCCGGCAGCCTCGGCATGGCGGGCGGACAAGCCATCGACCTTGCCAATGTCGGCAAAGCCATGAATCAGGCCGAATTGGAACAGATGCACAGCCTCAAAACCGGCGCACTCATCCGCGCGGCCGTGGCCTTAGGCGCACTTTCCTGCCCAGACTTAACACCGGCGCAAATCCAAACCTTAGACCGCTACGCCGCCAAATTGGGCCTGGCTTTCCAAGTGATCGACGATGTATTGGACTGCGAAGCCGATACCGCCACCTTGGGCAAAACCGCCGGCAAAGACTCGGACAACGACAAACCGACCTACGTCAAACTGATGGGCCTGTACGCCGCGCGCACTTACGCAGAAACGCTGATTGCAGAAGCCGTTGCACTGATCGAGCCATTCGGCGACAAAGCCTTGCGTCTGCGCCAACTGGCCGAGTTTGTTACCTCACGGAAAAACTAAACGCAAATAAATAAAGGCCGTCTGAAACCTGATTTTAGGTTTCAGACGGCCTTTTTAACAACCTGTTTGGCTTGTATCACCCGAATACGGAGTCTTTCAAAATACGGCTCAGAAATCCCCCGCAAACTGCGTTTACAAACCTCAGCCTGTCTGTTTAATCCAATAGGGCATCCACGAATGCTCTGGCATTAAACGGACGCAAATCGTCGATACCTTCGCCTACGCCGATGTAGCGGACAGGAACAGGGCGGTCGGAGGCAAGGGCGGCAAGGATGCCGCCTTTGGCCGTACCGTCGAGCTTGGTCACAATAAGGCCGGTCAGACCCAGAGCTTCGTCAAAGGCTTTTACTTGATTGACGGCGTTTTGACCGATGTTCGCATCCAAAACAACGATGATTTCATGTGGCGCATCAGGCATGGCTTTTTGCAGCACGCGTTTCACTTTTTTGATTTCTTCCATCAAATGAAGCTGCGTTGGCAGGCGTCCGGCGGTGTCGGCAAGCACGATGTCAATCCCGCGCGCTTTCGCAGCTTGGACGGCATCGAAGCAAACTGCTGCGGAATCGCCTGTGGTTTGCGAAATCACAGTCACATTATTGCGCTCGCCCCAAGCTTGAAGCTGCTCACGCGCGGCGGCACGGAAAGTATCGCCTGCCGCCAGCAGCACAGATTTACCCTGAGATTGGAAGTATTTGGCCAATTTGCCGATAGACGTGGTTTTGCCTGCGCCGTTGATACCGGCAAGCATAATCACGAAAGGCTCCTTGGTTTCCGGCAAGACCAAAGGTTTTTCCAAAGGCTTAATCAAGTCGTACAGCGCATCTTTCAGCGCGCCGCGCAATTCGTTGCCGTCTTTGAGGCCTTTGAGGCTGACACGGTCGCGCACGTCTTTCATCAAGTATTCGGTGGCTTCCATGCCCATATCGCTGGTAATCAGCACGGTTTCCAGCTCTTCGTACAAATCCTCGTCGATTTGTCCGCCGCCGAACACGCCTGCCAACGATTTTGCCATTTTGTCGCGCGATTTGGTCAAGCCTTGTTTCAAACGCGCAGCCCAACTGAGCTTTTGTTCTTCTACCGGAGCAGGGGCTTCAGCCGGTGTTTCCACAACGGCTTCTTGAACTTGCTCGACAGCTTCGCTAACTGCCTCAACAGCTTCTTCTTTTACCGCTTCGGCCTGTTCTGCTGCTTTCTCAGCAGCTTCAGCCACTTCAGACGGCATCTCGGAAACAGTTTCTTGAACCTGTTCAACAGCCTCGCTGACGGTTTCAACAGCTGCTTCTTTAACTGCTTCAGCCTGTTCCGCTACTTCCTCAGCGGCCTCAGCCACTTCAGACGGCATCTCGGAAACGGTTTTTTGAACCTGTTCAACAGCCTCGCTGACGGTTTCAACGGCCGCTTCTTTTGCCACTTCAACGTGTTCTTCTACTTTTTCGACTGTTTCAGACGGCGTTTCGGTCAAAGCTTCCCAAACCTGCTCGACGGTTTCGCTGACAGTTTCAACAGCCGATTCGACAACTGATTCGACCTGCCCTTTGACGCTTTCTGCTAAAGATTCGGCATCTTCTTTAATATTTTCAACTACTTGAGCAACTTCAGATTCTGCTTTTGCTGCGGTTTCCTGAACTTGAGCCTCCTTAGGAGCCGGAGTTTCCTGTTTTTTCTTGCGACGGAAGAAGCTGAACATTAAATTTTCCTTTTAATTTTAGAAACTTGAAATAGGGAGTATTGTAGCGTATTTTACGTGGCAAGGTCGTCTGAAAATCAAGGTTGTAAGATTTTGGCATTTCCAACGTCTAACGAGAGAAACTATCCATACAGGAAACATAGAGATGAATCCCCGCACATTATTTTCACTTTGCACCAAGTTCGGCTGCCTGCTTGCGCTTGGTGCCTGCTCATCCAAAATGATGGATACCGAAGCCGCAACCATACCGCAGGCTTTGTCCTCGTTGAAAACCCCTGACAACCGCCCTGCCAGTGTTTTTCTGAAAAAAGACAAACCCACCCTGATTAAATTTTGGGCAAGTTGGTGTCCTTTGTGTTTGTCCGAATTGGGACAAACCGAAAAATGGGTGCAAGATGCACAATTCGGTTCTGCCAACCTAATTACCGTTGCCTCGCCCGGTTTTCTACACGAGAAAAAAGACGGCGACTTTCAAAAATGGTATGCCGGTTTGAATTATCCTAAGCTGCCCGTCGTTACCGACAACGGCGGCACCATCGCCCAAAGCCTGAATATCAGTGTTTACCCTTCATGGGCATTAATCGGCAAAGACGGCGACGTGCAGCGCATCGTCAAAGGCAGTATCAACGAAGCGCAGGCATTGGCGTTAATCCGCGACCCGAATGCCGATATAGGCCGTCTGAAAAATTCGTTCTACAAACCCAACACACAGAAAAAGGATTCAGCAATCATGAATACGCGCACCATCTACCTTGCCGGCGGCTGCTTCTGGGGCTTGGAAGCCTATTTCCAACGCATAGACGGCGTGGTTGACGCAGTATCCGGCTACGCCAACGGCAAAACGCAAAACCCAAGCTACGAAGACGTTTCCTACCGCGATACGGGCCATGCCGAAACCGTCAAAGTCACCTATGATGCCGACAAACTCAGCCTCGACGACATCCTGCAATACTATTTCCGCGTCGTTGACCCGACCAGCCTCAACAAACAGGGTAACGACATCGGCACGCAATACCGCAGCGGCGTGTACTACACCGACCCCGCCGAAAAAGCCGTCATCGCCGCCGCACTCAAACGCGAGCAGCAAAAATACAAACTTCCCCTCGTCGTCGAAAACGAGCCGCTGAAAAACTTCTACGACGCCGAGGAATACCATCAGGACTACCTGATTAAAAACCCCAACGGCTACTGCCACATCGACATCCGCAAAGCCGACGAACCGCTGCCGAGCAAAACCAAAGCCGTCCCTCAAGGCAAAGGCTTTGACGCGGCAACGTATAAAAAACCCAGCGCTGCTGAACTCAAACGCATTCTGACCGAAGAGCAATACCAGGTTACCCAAAACAGCGAGACCGAATACGCCTTCAGCCACGAATACGACCACTTGTTCAAACCCGGCATTTATGTGGACATCGTCAGCGGCGAACCCCTGTTCAGCTCTGCCGACAAATTTGATTCCGGCTGCGGCTGGCCGAGTTTTACCCATCCAATTAATGCCTCCGCCGTTACCGAACACGACGATTTCAGCTATAACATGCGCCGCACCGAAGTGCGCAGCCACGCCGCCGACTCACACTTGGGACACGTCTTCCCCGACGGCCCGAAAGACAAAGGCGGCCTGCGCTATTGCATCAACGGCGCAAGTTTGAAATTCATTCCTTTGGAAGAAATGGACGCAGCCGGCTACGGTGCATTGAAAGACAAAGTGAAATAACGGATTGAATCGAAAAAGGCCGTCTGAAAAAGATTTCAGACGGCCTTAAATTTATAATTTATTTGGTCATGTCATAAAATGATGCAACAGAAAGTATTAAATACATTACTGATATCAAAATATATTTAATTTTTTTATCTCTAATTTCTTTCCATAAATGCAAGCATATAGGAAGCATCGTAAACACTAGAACCGCAATATTAAAACATAAAAGAAAGAGATATCCTTTAGAACTTTCTTTCCAAAAGGGTATAAAAAAACTTGTACATATCGAAAATCCAATTAGAAAAGAGACAATACTATTTAAAACATCAATAATTCTTGCCTCTATTTGAATAGAAACAAGATACGGAAAATTACATAATTGTAGAAACCTAAGAAAATGAAGATATGCCAATAATACATATATTGGAGTCAAACCCATAAAAGTATCAAATATATTTTTAAAAGGAATTTTTCCATGAAAATGTAATATACTGACTAACAAGCCGATTGGTAACCATATAATCAAATTTTCCTTACTTGGAAAATATTTAAACATCTAAAACTTTCTTCATTATTTTCATACTATATATTTAATTCAAAAAAAGCCATTTGAAGATTCAAATGGCTTTTTTATAAATCAAATTCGTTTTGCCAACTCTTCGGCCTTACCCACATACAACGCAGGGGTCAGCTCAAGCAATTTGGCTTTGGCTTCTGCCGGAATTTCCAACGATTCGATAAAGAGTTTCAACACTTCAGGCGTAATGCCGTCTTTACCGCGTGTCAGGTCTTTCAGCTTCTCGTAAGGATTGGCTACGCCGTAACGACGCATTACGGTTTGAATCGGCTCGGCCAGCAGCTCCCAAGTAGCGTCCAAATCGGCAGCAAGGGCGGCAGGATTCGGCTCAAGCTTGTTCAGACCGCGCAGATGGGCGGCAAAGCCCAATATGGTATAGCCCACGCCTACGCCCATATTGCGCAATACGGTGCTGTCGGTCAGGTCGCGCTGCCAACGGGAAATCGGCAGTTTTTCAGACAAAAAGCCCAATACGGCATTGGCCATACCGAGGTTGCCTTCGGAGTTTTCAAAGTCAATCGGATTGACTTTGTGCGGCATGGTGGAAGAACCGACTTCGCCTGCTTTAACTTTTTGTTTGAAGTAACCCAAAGAAATATAGCCCCAAACATCGCGGTTGAAGTCGATCAGAATCGTGTTGACACGGCTGATGGCTTGGAAGAATTCCGCCATATAGTCATGCGGCTCGATTTGAATGGTGTAGGGGTTGAAGGTCAGGCCGAGGCTGATTTCAACGAAGTTGCGGCAATGGGTTTCCCAATCCACATCGGGATAAGCGACCATATGGGCATTGTAGTTGCCGACTGCGCCGTTGATTTTGCCGAGGAACTCTTGCGCTTGCAGGTTTTTGAACTGGCGTTGCAGGCGGTACACGACATTGGCGATTTCTTTACCCAATGTGCTTGGTGTCGCAGGCTGGCCATGCGTGCGGCTCATCATAGGGACGGCAGCCAACTCATGCGCCATGCCGGTCAGTTTTTTGATGATTTCGGCCAGTTTCGGCAGCAAAACAGTCTCACGCGCTTCTTGCAGCATTAAAGCGTGGGACAGGTTATTGATGTCTTCGCTGGTGCAGGCAAAGTGGATGAACTCGCTGGCAGCAGCCACTTCAGGCACGCCGGAGAAGCGTTCTTTAAGCCAATATTCGATGGCTTTGACATCATGATTGGTGGTCGCCTCAATAGCTTTGACGGCGGCAGCATCTTCAAGCGAGAAGTTTTCGATCACTTTGTCGATTTCGGCAAGCGTAAAATCGCTGAAAGCAGGAACTTCTACAATCTTAGGTTCGGCGGCAAGGACTTTGAGCCAGTTTAATTCAACTTTGACACGCGCACGCATCAGGCCGTATTCGGAGAAAATCGGACGCAATGCTTCAACGGATTTGGCGTAGCGGCCATCTAATGGGGAAAGTGCAGCGATAGGGTTAATCATGTCGGATCTTCCTATGGGATGAAAACCAAATTGTTTGCAATTATACATGATTTTACACTCCAAGGCCGTCTGAAAGACAGGTTTCAGACGGCCTTTTCAGCGTATTTTTCATAAAATTCTTTTCAGAGGTTCAACTTTGCAAAATCGATTTACGATATATGCCATCTTCACGGATAATATCGGCTGACTTTCTGTAAATAATGAGGTTTTATGAATATCAAACGTTTTTCCCTAGCTGCAACCGTATTTGCGGCTTTGATGTTGAGTGCCTGTGAAACAACCACCACATCGAGCGGCGGCGGCAGCTGGACCAACATCGGCACCATCTCTGAAGGCAATATCAAAGTGGCTATTGATAGAAGCAGCATTAAAAGAAATGGCGCACTGGTTACTTTCCGCGATAAAAAAACCGTTTCCAAACTGAAAGAGGAACGTTTCGTCAACACGCCGGCCTATAAAACAGCCATCGGCAGCTGGGAAATTCATTGCTCAAACAAAACCTATCGCCTGGCAGCGCTGCAACTGATGGACGAACACGGCCGGGTAATTTCCAACCAAAGCTATACTCCGACCAGCATCCGCCCAATGAGCGTCATGAGCGGTACGATTACTGAAAAACAATACGAAACTGTGTGCGGACATAAGCTTTAATCCACACTTATTCACAAAGTTATCCACAGTTTAAATATTTAAAAGGCCGTCTGAATGCTTTGAATATCAAGTTTCAGACGGCATTTTTATGTTTTTATGGAAATTTATCTTCAAATTTATCCACAAAATTTGTTTATTCAAAAATAATTTATTAAAGCGATTCATTTACGCTCAAAATTTGCTTCATTCTTTCACAAAATACTGCTTTATCCTCTAGACTGCTATGCATCAAACTGGATCTGCGCTAAATGCTTTTCACACAGGTATTCCAATCTTTTGGAAAAAATTTGCTTCTCCAAATAAATACCTTTCCTTTGAAAATACAATTCTTCTTTAACGCAGCCTTGCCCCTGTTTCTCCGTCAATAATCTGGCTGGGCGTTTTCTGCTTACCTATCAATCCGCCTACAACCCAGACTTTCCTGCCAAACTGTCTTCTGACTTCCCTTTCCGTTTTGCATGCCCGTTTTCCTGCACGATTGCATGAAGTAGAGACTAAAGGCATTTCCAAAACCTGACACAAACGCCTTGCACCTACATGCGCAGGAACTCTGACAGCCAATTTACTGCGTCCTTTTCCACGCAATGATGGCAATACTTTTTTGCCGACCGGCAATAAAAAAGTTTTCGGAGCAGGCCATGCTTCATGCAGCATAGTTTGGATATTTTCAGACGGCCTTTGCAGCAAAGGTTGCAACTGTTCCAAGCTATGGCCAATGACAATCATGCCTTTGTGTTGCGGTCGTTTTTTCAGATGAATCAGTTGATTGAGTGCTTTAGGCAAAGTAGGGACACAGCCCAAGCCATAGCAAGACTCGGTAGGATAGGCGACCAAACCGCCTTTTTTAAGATGCGCCTGCAGCCTGCATTGGGCTGCAGCCGATAAAATTCTGGGAAACATCATCATCATACCAAGGCCGTCTGAAACTGAGATTGTCGGACAATCTGTGTTCAGACGGCCTATTTCTATTCATTATTAACGGTTGATGGCTTTATCGGCAATGTCTTTACGGTATTGCATACCGTCAAAACGGATTGTTTCCAATGCCTCATAAGCCTTGCTTTTAGCTTGGGCAACATCATCGCCCAAACCGACTACACACAATACACGGCCGCCGTTGGTTACAACTTCTCCTTTTTCATTCGTTGCAGTACCGGCATGGAAAACTTTACCGATTTGATTGGCCTTATCCAAGCCGAAGATCACATCGCCTTTTTTCGGGGAGTCAGGATAATTTTGTGCGGCCAACACCACGCCTACTGCAGTTTGCGGATTCCATTTGGCAGCAACACTATCCAGTTTGCCGTCGATTGCCGCTTCAACCAAGTCCACCAAATCGCTATCCAAACGGCTCATAATCGGCTGGGTTTCAGGGTCGCCGAAACGGCAGTTGAATTCAATGGTATAAGGCGCACCGGTTTTATCAATCATCAAGCCCGCGTATAAAAAGCCGGTAAACTCATGACCTTCTGCTTTCATACCTGCCACGGTCGGCAAAATAATTTCATTCATCGCGCGCTCGTACACATCAGGCGTTACCACCGGAGCAGGGCTGTATGCGCCCATACCGCCGGTATTAGGGCCTTTGTCGTCATCCAACAGGCGTTTATGGTCTTGACTGGTTGCCATCGGCAAAACATGATTGCCGTCCACCATAACGATAAAGCTTGCTTCCTCGCCTTGCAGGAAATCTTCAATCACGACACGCGCGCCTGCATTGCCCATTTTGTTGCCCAACAACATATCGTCAATAGCGGCATGGGCTTCATCCAAAGTCATGGCGACAATCACGCCTTTACCGGCAGCCAAACCATCCGCCTTAATAACAATTGGCGCACCTTTTTGATTGACGTAATCATGTGCCGCATCGGCATTTTCAAAGGTTTGGTATTGCGCGGTTGGAATGTTATATTTTGCCATAAACGCTTTAGCAAAATCCTTTGAGCTCTCCAGCTGGGCCGCGTATTGAGTCGGGCCAAAAATCTTCAATCCGGCAGCACGGAAGTCATTCACCACACCCGCAGCCAAAGGCGCTTCAGGGCCGACTACGGTAAAGGCAATATTTTCATTACGGCAAAAATCAATCAAATCTTGATGTGCCGTCAACGCCACATTCTGCAGTTTAGGCTCAATTGCCGTTCCGGCATTACCAGGTGCAACAAAGACAATTTCTACTTTAGCCGACTGCGCCAATTTCCAAGCCAGTGCGTGTTCACGTCCACCATTACCAATAACGAGCAATTTCATACCATCTCCTTGAAGAATAGATGTTGTAAATAAAATTCAATCGATGGAATATTGTTCCATCTTGCATAGCTGTTTCAAATTAAGAATAATATTGCACCAAGACAACCATACTCTAATTTCAAACAACGAAAGGAAAATCATGCAAAAACGTATTGACGAAATTCAAAGCAAATACCGCGAATGGTGCGAATTACTGCCGCAACTGGAAGCAGATATCGCCCGTTGGAAACATGCTGCAAGCCTCATGCAAGACATGGATGACTTCTATACCAACGAATACCAAGCATGCCATCAAGCCATTGAAGAAGGGGCAGATGTTGATTTGCGAACACAGGGCGAATACAGCATTATGAGCGAAGATGCCCTATGGAACGCACTAGGGGAATTTCATCAACTGGCTTGGGAACACCTGCGCTCAAGTGTAAATGCTTTAGACAGATACCAAGGCTAAAACTTCAAAGGCCGTCTGAAACTTTTGATTTCTCAAATATGTTCAGACGACCTTTTATTCAAACGGCTTTTCAGTATCTATTTCAATTTGGCGCGTATTTTTCCAAGCAGCAATACAAGCTTCATAATCGGCCAACGCTATTTTCACTGTCAACTTACAATCCAGCTGCAAATCCTGTTCCACAATATCGACCTGATATTGTTTGGCAATCCGTATAGCCTCATTCAAAACAGGATATTCACATTTCAACCAAACTGTCTTTTCGACATTCTTTTCAACAACTTCAGCTATCGCCAATGCCTGAGTCGTTGATTCCTTATAAGCATGAATCAAACCGGGAACGCCCAATAGCGTACCGCCAAAATAACGCACAACCACAACCAACACATCCGTTACGCCGACAGAATCAATCTGTCCCAGAATAGGGCGGCCTGCGCTTCCGGACGGTTCTCCATCATCGTTTGCGCGAAACTGCATTCCATCCACACCCAATCGATAGGCATAGCACCAATGTCGTGCCTTGTGATGTTCTTCCTTTAATGGGTCTAAATACTTCTTCACATCGGCCAAAGTGCGAATCGGATAGGCGTATGCAATGAAGCGGCTGCCTTTATCTTTAAATTCAGCCTGTGTCGGTGTGGTAATGGTTTTATAGGTCGTAATCATGCCAAAATATTTTCAGACGGCCTTTGTTGTAAAAGGCCGTCTGAACGTTTCACGTGAAACATTAGTTTTTCAGTGCTTCAGTTAGTTGAGGCACAACTTCAAACAAATCACCAACCAAGCCGTAATCTGCCACATTGAAAATCGGAGCGTCAGCATCTTTGTTGATGGCAACAATTACTTTACTGTCCTGCATACCGGCAACGTGTTGGATAGCACCGGAAATACCGATAGCAAAGTACAGTTGCGGCGCAACCACTTTACCGGTTTGTCCGACTTGGGCATCGTTTGGCGCATACTCGGCATCCACTGCTGCACGGGATGCACCAATCGCCGCACCCAAAACATCAGCCAAAGGAGTCAATACTTCATTGAATTTTTCAGCGCTGCCCAACGCACGGCCACCGGAAACAATCACTTTTGCCTGAGTCAATTCAGGGCGGTCAGACTGGGAAAGTTGACGGTTTACGAAACGGCTCAGGTTTTGAGCAGGCGTTGCCTCAACATTGACCACTTCTGCATTACCGCCTTGTCCGGCAGCATCAAATGCGGTTGCACGGAAAGTCAGCACCAGTTTTTCAGAATTGGATTGAACGGTTTCAAATGCATTACCGGCATAAATCGGACGGACAAATGTCGAGTTATCCACAACTTCAGTTAAGTCCGAAACTTGTGGCACATCCAACAGGGCAGCGACCCGGGGCAGAAGATTTTTACCAAACGCAGTTGCAGTCGCAGCCACATAGCGGTAATCCGCAGCCAATTTAACAACCAAAGGCGATAATTCTTCTGCCAAGCCTTCAGCGTAATAGGGCGCATCGGCTACCAAAACTTTCGCCACGCCTGCAACCTGTTTTGCCTCTTCAACCACCGCAGCAGCATTGCTGCCGGCAACCAATAAATCTACATTACCCAATTTGGCGGCAGCCGTTACCGCATGCAAAGTGGCAGGATTCAAATGTTGGTTATTATGTTCTGCAATAATCAATACGCTCATTTCATACTCCTTAGATCACTTTGGCTTCGTTTTTCAGCTTTTCAACCAACTCGGCAACATCAGCCACTTTCACACCAGCTTGACGTGCTTTAGGTTCGGCAAATTTCACGGTATTCAAACGCGGAGAAATATCCACAGCCAAATCGGCAGGACTTAATTTTTCCAAAGGTTTTTTCTTTGCCGCCATGATATTAGGAAGTTTGACAAAGCGTGGTTCGTTCAAACGCAAATCTGCACTAATGACCGCAGGCAGCTTCAATGCAACAGTCTCTTCGCCGCCGTCAATTTCACGGGTTACCAATGCTTCTTCGCCTTCAATTTGCACTTTTGATGCAAAAGTACCTTGAGCCGCATTCAACAACGCAGCCAGCATTTGGGCAACTTGGTTGGCGTCATCGTCAATTGCCTGTTTGCCCAGCAATAAAATTTGCGGATTTTCTTTATCCGCAACAGCTTTCAGCAATTTTGCAACGGCCAAAGGCTCCAACTTCGCATCAGTCTCAACATGAACCGCACGGTCGGCACCCATCGCCAAAGCAGTACGCAACGTCTCTTCGCATTTTTTCTCGCCAAGAGAAACAGCAACAATCTCGCTTACTTTTCCGGCTTCTTTCAAACGGACAGCTTCTTCTACCGCGATTTCATCAAACGGGTTCATCGACATTTTGACATTACCGATATCCACATCGGAACCATCGGCTTTCACACGAACTTTGACGTTATAGTCCACTACGCGCTTTACTGCGACCAGTGCTTTCATTCAATTCTCCTAAAAAGAATGTCCATCAAATCTAGCATACTGCTTTTGATACATTCTTTATATAAAATCCAATTCGGTTTTCACCAACATGATAAAACCAAATTTGTATAAATCTTGGTAAATAGAGCGGAATTATATCATTTCTAAAGCATTTACTCAGAAAATAAATCCAACTCCCCTGCAATTATTTACCATATGCTGCAACACAATCCATCAAGGTTTGATAAACCTCGTCAACATTGGGAATTTGAGCAATACCGCCTAAATTTTTTGCATAAGCCGAAACTTGAACGCCGGTCTTGGCCGGATCTGTATCTGTATAAATTCCTACAACAGGCTTTTCCAGTGCATTGGCAAGATGCAGTAGTCCGGTATCTACGCCAATAATACCCTCTGCGTTTTTCAATAAAAATGCAGCCTGTAATAAATTCATTTTGTCGCAAACCGAAGCAGACGGTAAATCGCTTGCAATCTGTTCGGCACGCATTTTTTCGGTTTCATTTCCCCACGGCAAATATACATTGCATTGTTGTTCTTCATTCAACTTTTTCAATAATGCACGCCAGTGTTCTACCGGCCATAATTTACTGTCTCGACTGGTTGCATGCAAAGCAACGTAATAAGGGGATTGCAAATTTTTCAGACGGCCTGATTCAGGAACCGACAAACCAAATACCTGCGTTTCAGGCATTGTATAACCAAATACTTGGGCGAATAATTCACGGTTTCGCCAGACCGCATTTTTGCCTTTCGGCACGGCAAATGTTTTACTGTATGCAAAGGCAGCCAAACTTTCACGCGTGCTGTGTTTATCTAAACCGTAAATAGGGGATTTCGCCATTTTGGCAAAGCATGCGCTTTTAATCAGTCCTTGACTATCTAAAACAAAATCAAAAGATTCAACCTGTAAATCTGTTTTCAGACGGCCTATTTCACGCCAAGTTTCAGCCTGAAAAAGCTGTTTGCGCCATTGCCGCCATTTCATTACATGAACCTTTTTGACAAAAGGATGCAAGCGGACAATATCTGCAAACCCTGCCTCACACAGCCAATGGAGCTCTACCTCAGGACATTGTCGCGCCAAATCTTCAACTGCGGGTAACGTGTGAATTAAATCGCCCATACTGGACAAGCGGACAAGTAAAATCTTCATATTTTGAAAAATGTTTCACGTGAAACAACAGAATTTTAAATATACTTTATTGATTATTAATGTATTTTTTTATTTCTTCGGCGTTTTCTAAAATAATAGCTCCGGCAGAACGCATTTCCCGCCATGCAGATTCAACCGTTTCCGGAGCAATGCCACGGCAAGCCGCCTGATTGACGATGACTTTCCAAGCCCCGCCTTTAAGCAACTGTAAAACTGTCGTTTTCACACAATAATCCGTTGCCAAACCGCCGACAATGACTGTATCTGCATTTTGACAGCGCAACCATTCGATCAAACCTGTACTGAGCTTTTCTTCAATATCGTGAAAACATGCGCCGTAAGGATGTAACTCAGGATCGACGCCTTTCCAAACGCAATAATTGTATTCTTTGGCTGAAGGCAGGCCATCCAACAAATCATAGCCATATGTTCCAACCATCGCATGCGATACCCAAGTCAAATCCGCATCGGGTAAACCCGTCGGTTTCAACATATCAACAGGATTATCCACAAGCCATTTTGCCGCGGCATGATGCGCATCTTTCGTCATTACGCGTAAATCCGCCAATGCAGCTTGAGCATTGAGTTCATCCGCAATCAGATGACCTTCGGCAACGGGCAATTCTTTCGGGCACAAAGGCGTAAACGTTTTTTGTGCATCTACATCGATGGAAACAATCATGGATTAATATAACCTATTGATTTTATTTATATAATTTGAATTGAGCATTTATTACCAATGTACGGACATTTGGAATAAATGCTTTGTATTATAACAAATTACTACCGCAAAATGTGGGAAAACATCTGTGATATGATGACAGTTTGCACAGAATTTTTATCCATAAATTATGTCCTATTCGATTACGCCTATTGCAACCGTTCATTCCCCCTACAAACAAAAATTCGGCATTGCCCGCCAACCCGGTTTGGTTCCTGCGGCAGAAATTTGCATTGAATTCAATCCTGAATTTACCACAGACAGCGTTCGGGGCTTGGAAGATTTCGACTACGTGTGGATAAGTTTTATTTTCCACGGCGTATTGGATGAAGGTTGGGCGCAAATGGTGCGTCCGCCACGGCTTGGAGGCAAACAAAAAATGGGCGTATTTGCCACGCGCAGCCCGCACCGCCCCAATCATCTCGGTTTATCCCTGCTGAAACTCGAACGCATCGAAACAGGCAAACCTGTCCGCATCTATTGCAGCGGCGCAGACCTATTAGACGGTACTCCGGTAGTGGATATCAAACCCTACATCCCGTTTGTCGAATCCAAACCTGACGCATCATCAGGCTTTGTCAGCGGCAAACCTGAAGAATTGAACGTTGTCTGGGCAGAAAGTACGCTTGCAGAACATTTATCCACAGAAGAAAAACATCTCATTGAGCAAAGCATCGCCCAAGATCCTCGCCCTGCCTATCAAGATATTCCCGAACGGGTTTATGTAATGAATATTGCGGATTATGAAGTGCAGTTTAGGATAGAAAACAAATGTGCCACAGTGATTAAACTATCCACAATCTGATTGCAAATTGAATCTATCTACACACAAAAGGCCGTCTGAAATGTTCAGACGGCCTTTTAATTATCCACAGACTGATTGATTCAGCCCGTTATTTTTTAGATTTTGCTGGCAAAAAATTCCAAGGTACGAACCAATTGGCAAGTGTAAGACATTTCATTGTCGTACCAAGCAACGGTTTTTACCAATTGTTTGTCGCCAACTGTCATCACGCGGGTTTGAGTCGCATCGAAAAGTGAGCCGTATTCGATACCGATGACGTCGGAAGAAACAATTTGATCTTCAGTGTAGCCTAAAGCATCGTTGGCGGCAGCTTTCATGGCTGCATTGATTTCTTCTTTGGTAACAGGGCGTTCGAGAACAGAAACCAGTTCAGTCAAAGAGCCGGTGGCTACAGGAACGCGTTGGGCAGAACCATCAAGTTTGCCGTTCAATTCAGGGATAACCAAGCCGATGGCTTTAGCGGCACCGGTGCTGTTCGGTACGATATTCAAGGCAGCGGCACGGGCGCGGCGGAAGTCGCCTTTGCGGTGTGGCGCGTCAAGGGTGTTTTGGTCGCCGGTATAAGCGTGGATAGTGGTCATCAGGCCTTCAACAATACCGAATTCTTTTTGCAATACCGCAGCCATAGGGGCCAGACAGTTAGTCGTACAAGAAGCGGCGGAGATAACGGTTTCGCTGCCGTCCAAAATATCTTGGTTTACGCCGTATACGACAGTTTTCACATCATTGCCGCCAGGAGCCGAAATTACAACTTTGCGCGCACCGGCACGGATATGGGCTTCCGCTTTGGTTTTATTGGTAAAGAAACCAGTACATTCGAGGACAACGTCCACACCCAGCTCGCCCCAAGGCAATTCTTCAGGATTAGGATTGGCAAATACTTTGATTTCTTTGCCGTTCACAACAATCGCATCATCTTTCAATTCGGCAGAGCCTTCAAAGCGGCCTTGAGTACTGTCGTATTTAAAGAGGTGCAGCAGCATATCGGCAGGAGTCAAGTCGTTAACAGCAACGACTTCGATACCTTGGGCTTTTTCAATTTGACGTAATGCCAGACGACCGATACGGCCAAAACCATTAATCGCTACTTTAATACTCATTTTGCTACTCCTAATTAGATGGAATGGGAAAAATTTTTCAGTAAGGCCATTGTATCCTGAAATAAAATTACTTTCTAGGATTAAAGATAATTACTTTTAAGTTGTTTGATTTAAATAAAGAAAACATGAAATTCTTGTTTGTAGGAAAATATCAGGTAAATCGAATCAGTCCTTAATTTTGATATTTTATTTCATAAAAACCTTTTTCCAATCTTAAAAGTTTCATAAGTTTATGGAAATCATAAACTTAGTTCTATTTCCTCCGTATTTTGCCATTTTTGTGTTGATAATTCAGTGTTTTCTTCAAATTATAATATTTTAATTTTTAAAATGATGATTTTGATGAAGAACCAAACCATCTGTGGATAACGGAATAACTTTCTTTAAAACCAATTTGATAGTCGCTTTTTATCTTTGAGGCCAACCCCAACTGAATGCCGGAATAAAAAAGGATAGAATCTTAGTTCTTCTATTTTTCTGTGGATAAAACCCAAATTACCCACTTCAATTTCACATGCTATTGTGGATAATTAAAATTTTGAAATTCACACCCGCAAAACATCCATATTGGCAAATACTATTAAAAATGATGGCTTGTTTTTTCCTTTTTAACGTATCATTTGCCCATCAGACTTTTTAAAAGGAAGCAATTATGCTGCAACGGACTTTAGCCAAATCAGTAAGCGTTACCGGCGTTGGCCTGCATTCGGGCGAAAGGGTCGCTCTGACTTTGCATCCTGCCGAAGAAAACAGCGGTATTTCGTTCCGCCGTACCGATTTAAGTGGGGAAATGGGCGAAATAATCAAATTGAATCCTTATTTGATCAACGATACCCGCCTCTCTTCAACCATCGTTACCGATAAAGGCGTACGCATCGGCACGATTGAACACATTATGTCGGCTCTGTCTGCCTATGGCATCGACAATGCCTTGATTGAATTGAACGCGCCTGAAATTCCGATTATGGACGGCTCCAGCCTGCCGTTTATTTACCTATTACAAGATGCAGGCGTTGTCGATCAAAAAGCCCAAAAACGTTTTCTAAAAATCCTCAAACCCGTTGAAATCAAAGAAACCGGAAAATGGGTGCGCTTTACGCCTTATGACGGCTTTAAAGTTACTTTAACCATCGAATTTGATCATCCCGTATTCAACCGAAGCGCACCTACTTTCGAGATTGATTTTGCAGGAAAATCCTATATCGATGAGATTGCCCGTGCCCGTACCTTCGGCTTTATGCACGAAGTGGAAATGATGCGCGCCCACAATCTCGGACTGGGCGGCAATTTGAACAACGCCATCGTGATTGACGACATGGATGTTTTGAATCCGGAAGGTTTGCGCTATCCCGATGAATTTGTCCGCCACAAAATCCTTGATGCGATTGGCGATTTATACATTGTCGGCCATCCGATTATCGGCGCATTTGAAGGTTACAAATCAGGCCATGCCATCAATAATGCGCTGTTGCGTGCCGTTTTGGCAGATGAAACCGCTTACGAATGGGTTGAGTTTGCCGATGACGAAGATTTGCCCACCGCTTTTCACGAGTTGCCGGCAGCCTGATAGAAAATAGATAAAGCAGTCCAATGAAAAGGCCGTCTGAACCTTTCAGACGGCCTAAATCATGTCATTTTCCACAAGTAATTATCCACATATTCATCCTTTTTATCTTATTGAAAAATAAAAACATTAAAATTTAGCGTTATTCTTATACACATCTTATCCATATTTTTTCCTAAACTAAAAGGCCGTCTGAACAACTAGGTTTCAGACGGCCTTTGCATGTCAAACCGACAATATCAATCGCCCATGACCTTGCCTTCACGGCGCGGGTCGGCGCCGCCGAGCAAACTGTCTTTGCCGATCACAATGCCTTGCACGCCGGAATTCAAATCGCGGATTTGGACTTTGTAGCCCAATTTTTCCAACGCAGCCGCTTTATCCGCAGCCGCTGTTTTATCCTCGATTTCATACTGGCTGCCGCGATTGAGCATATTCGGCAGTGAAATTGCCGTCTGAATGTCCATACCCCAATCGATATGCGCCACCAGCGTTTTAGCGACAAAACCGATAATGCGGCTGCCACCCGGCGAACCGACCGCCATATAAGGTTTTCCGTCTTTCATCACAATGGTCGGCGCCATCGAAGAACGCGGACGTTTTCCACCGGCAACGCTGTTTGCCACCGTTTTACCGTCCTCTCCGACAGGATTGAAGGCAAAATCGGTTAATTCGTTGTTGAGCAGATAACCGTTTGCCATCAGCCCCGAACCGAACGCGTTTTCAATCGAAGTCGTCATCGACACGACATTGCCGTCTTTATCCACAACCACCAAATGGCTAGTAGACGGTAGCTCGACCGCCATGCCCTGCGCGTATACCTTGCCGAACTGACCTGCCTGAATAGTTTCCAATGCCTTGTCAGCTTTGCGGATTTCTTCGGCACGCGGTTTCAAATAAGCCTGAGAAATCATGGCGCGGGTCGGAACGTTCACAAACGCAGGATCGCCGACATAATAATCACGGTCGGCAAAAGCAATCCGCGACGCATCGCCTATCCAGCGCCAACTGTGAATATTTTCCGATCCCAACGCCCTCATATCCTGATTTTGTAAGACGCCCAAAATCTCACCCAAAGCAATCGCGCCCGAACTTGGCGCGCCCATGCCGCAAACTTCATATTCACGATACGGCGCGCAAACCGGCTTACGCTCGATAACTTGATAGTTTTTCAAATCCGCCATGCTGATTTTGCCAGGATTATCCACAGCACCGGTAACGGCACGAACAATATTCTGCGCCTGCATTCCCTGATAAAACGGCGCACTGCCTTTTTCCGCCAACAGGCGTACGGAACGCGCAAATTCAGGGTTTTTCAAAACCGTTCCCGAAGCCAAAGGTTTGCCGTCAGGCAGGAAGTAAGCGGCGGTTTGCGGATAACGTTGCAAGGGTTCCAAATTTTGTTCGATGGATTTCGCCATACGCGGAGAAACGGCAAAACCTTGTTCCGCCAAAGTAATCGGTTTCTCAAACAAACTTGCCCAGGGCAATTTGCCGTAACGCTTGTGGACATCTTCCAGCAGCTTCGGAATTCCCGGCACACCGACCGAACGGCCGCCGACCACTGCTTTCATAAAGCCCATCGGTTTGCCGTTTTCATCCAAGAAAAGTTCCGGCGTTGCCGCTTTCGGCGCCGTTTCTCGGGCATCAAACGTCGTCAGCTTTTTCGCCTTATTGTCCCAATACACCAAAAACGCACCGCCGCCCAATCCGGAAGACTGCGGCTCAACCAGTCCCAAAGTTGTCTGCATGGCAATCATCGCATCTATCGCACTGCCGCCGCGCTTCAAAATTTCATAACCGGCTTCAGTTGCCAGCGGATTGGCAGACGCCGCCATATAATGCTTGGCGCGGATTAATTTCTGCTCCGTCAGCCCTGTTCCTTGCTCCGGCGCATGGTTATCCACAGATACAGAGGGCAGGGAAACTTGAGGCTTTTGAACCGGCTGTTGCGCACAAGCGGCCAAAATCAAAACGGATAACAGGTTAATACTAAAGGAAAACTTCATATGCACACCCTTATTGAAATATTTTCAGACGGCCTTTTCCCAGCTTAAATAAAAGGAAATATGAAAATAACTTGAAATAAAAAACCATTTGACTATTTCTCTAGTCAATCAGTTCCAATTGGAGAAGTATAAAACAGGCTAAGATTGTGCACAGGCAAAAAGTTACCCACAGAATAAAGCAGTAGGAAATTTTTATCCACATCTGCAAACAAGGCCGACAATACTTTATCCTCATCAAAAAATATCAGCTAAGTATTTGAAAAATTTTTGTAATCAAAGTTATCAACAAGCTGTGTCTGCACTCAATATCATCTTCTATTTATTATTTAAAATCTTATTTATAGTTTGTTTTCCCAAAGGCCGTCTGAAACGTAAAGGCATCTTTTCAAAAAATTAAAAAGTTAAGGATTGTTAAAAAGTTGTAAATCAGCTAGAGTTACGGTTGATAAATTAAATTAATAATGGAGCTTCCATCAATGAAAGGCGATATCGGCGTCATCGGCTTGGCCGTTATGGGTCAAAATTTGATTTTGAATATGAACGATCGCGGTTTCAAAGTCGTGGCGTACAACCGGACCACCGCTAAAGTAGACGATTTTCTCAACGGCGCAGCTAAAGGTACCAACATTATCGGTGCCTATTCATTGCAAGATTTAGTGGATAAACTGGAAAAACCGCGCAAAATCATGATGATGGTTCGCGCTGGCTCTGTTGTTGACGATTTTATCGAACAACTCGTTCCGCTTTTGGACGAAGGCGACATCATTATTGACGGCGGTAATGCCAACTATCCTGATTCCACCCGCCGTACACACGAGCTGGCCGCGAAAGGCATCCGCTTTATCGGCGCGGGCGTATCCGGTGGCGAAGAAGGCGCGCGTCACGGCCCGTCCATCATGCCCGGCGGCGACGAAGCCGCATGGCCCGCCGTCAAACCTATCTTCCAAGCCATTGCCGCCAAAACCCCGCAAGGCGAACCCTGCTGCGACTGGGTCGGCCGCGACGGCGCAGGCCATTTCGTCAAAATGGTGCACAACGGCATCGAATACGGTGATATGCAGTTGATTTGCGAAGCGTACCAATTCATGAAAGACGGTTTGGGCCTGTCTTATGATGAAATGCACCAAATCTTCAACAAGTGGAACAAAACCGAACTGGATTCTTATCTGATTGAAATTACTGCCGCGATTTTGGGTTACAGAGATGAAAACGGCGAACCTTTGGTCGAAAAAATCCTTGATACCGCAGGTCAAAAAGGCACAGGCAAATGGACCGGTATCAATGCCCTCGATTTGGGTATCCCGTTGACCCTGATTTCCGAAGCCGTGTTTGCACGTTGCGTGTCCGCGTTTAAAGACCAACGCGCCCAAGCAAACAGCCTGTTTGGCAAAACCATCAGCCCCGTCGAAGGCGACAAAGCCACATGGGTGGATGCTTTGCGCCAAGCCCTGTTGGCATCCAAAATCATTTCTTATGCACAAGGCTTTATGCTGATCCGCGAAGCCAGCGAAAACAACGATTGGGCATTGAATTACGGCAATACTGCCCTCTTGTGGCGCGAAGGCTGCATCATCCGCAGCGCGTTCTTGGGCAACATCCGTGACGCATACGAAGCCAATCCTGATTTGGTATTCTTGGGTTCCGATCCTTATTTCAAAGGCGTGTTGGAAACCTGTCTGCCTGCATGGCGTAAAGTGGTGGCCAAAGCGATTGAGTACGGTATTCCGATGCCTTGCATGGCTTCCGCCATTACCTTCCTTGACGGCTACACTTCCGAGCGTCTGCCGGCCAACCTGCTGCAAGCGCAACGCGACTACTTCGGCGCGCACACTTACGAGCGTACCGACAAACCGCGCGGCGAGTTCTTCCATACCAACTGGACAGGCAAGGGCGGCGATACCGCTTCAACCACATACGATATTTAATTTGCCTGAGCAAACAAAAGGCCGTCTGAGTATTTCAGACGGCCTTTTTATAGGGTTATCCACAATGAAGAATGAAACGATTTAACCTATTTTATAGATAACTTTATGAAATAAATAAGAATTAATAAAGGCCGTCTGAATATTTCAGACGGCCTTTAAAATTGTTCACAACCTTATCAACAGGTTTTCCATAGATTAAACCAGATTTTGCGGATTACCGGCCACAAAGTGGTTGATATTGTCTAAAAGGATGTCAAACAGGCGGTTGGCGGCCTCTTGGCTTGCCCATGCAATGTGTGGCGTGACGATGAGGTTGGGCAGTCGGGCTTTCAGCAGAGGGTTGCCGTCGCGCGGCGGCTCTTGTGTCAATACGTCAAAACCTGCTCCGCCGATTTGGCCGTATTTCAACGCCGCAACCAAAGCGGCTTCATCAACCAAGCCGCCGCGTCCGCAGTTGATGAGGATGGCGCCGGGTTTCATTTGCTGCAATTCAGCTTCGCCTATCATATTGGCCGTTTGCGGCGTGAGCGGACAATTAAGCGATACGACATCGGCGGAGCGGATGGCTTCGTCAAAGGAAACATAACCGTCGCGGACGCTTTGGGCATTTTTATGTTCGGCGAACACGACATTCATTTTGAAAGCCTGAGCATAAGTTGCCAGCGTTTTCCCGATATTGCCGCGACCGAAAATCGCCAGCGTTTTACCGTTCAAATCGCGCATCGGTGCGCCGAGGTGGCAGAAAAACGGTGAGTTTTCCCACAAGCCTGCCGCAACGTCACGCTGATAGGCAGGCAGGTTGCGCATCAGGGTAATCATCATCATAAACGCGTGTTCCGCCACGGATTCATTGCCGTAAGCGCGGATATTGCACACTGCCGTACCGTTTTGTTTGGCAGCCTCAACGTCCACATTGTTGACGCCTGTCGCGGTAACGGCAACCAGCTTGAATTGTGGATTTTCGGCAAATGCTTGGGCGGAAATCACGACTTTGTTGGTAATCACAATGTCCGCGCCGCGGATACGCTCTAAGGTTTCGTGCGCTTCGGTTGTGCCGTAGCTGCTCAATGTATGTGGAAAATCAAAATCAAACGGGCGGTTGACGAGAGTATCGCGGTCGAGGACGACAATATGGAGCGGGTTCATAAAATTCCTATCAAAAATAAAATATCGATTTATAAAATCTAAATTAGGATAAAGGATTTAAAATATACGCGTTAGTTGATAATAATTATTATGTAGCGATTAAAACACCAATGTATCAGGAAAACAGAATGATTAAAACCATTACATTTGCTATTTTGCATTTCAGCGTCGCATTTAGTGTCGCCTATATTCTGACCGGCAGTATCGGCGTTTCCAGCGCGGTGGCCTTGGTCGAACCCATCGCCAATACCGTCGTCTTTTATTTTCACGAAAAAGCGTGGAACCGCTACGAGAAAAACAAATCCGAAAAACAAAAATTGTGGGTGCCTCTGCATCAGTGCGGCTAAAGTTTCAGACGGCCCTTTGCTTGATTAAAAACGATTATGCCTTTGCAGTTCGTCCATCGCCATCAAAATGCCAAACCCTAAAATAGGGTAAGACTTTACGAAGGCTTCATGAAGGTAAAAATGCTAAAATACGCTATTCTTGCAAACCCATTCAGACGGCCTCAATGCTCACCGATTTAGAAAAAAACGCCATCCGCGACCATTACCAAAACATCGGCAAAAACCTGCCCGGTTTCCGTCCGCGCGCTTCGCAGCGGGAAATGATTGCGGCGATTGCCAACGCTTTTTCGCGGACGTTGACGCGTGAAGAAGGCGAAGAAGCGCCCAAACGCGAGGGCGAGAGCATTGCCGTGATCGAAGGGCCGACCGGCGTGGGTAAATCGTTGGCCTATCTTTTGGCCGGCGGCATCATGGCGCAAACGCGCGGCAAACGGCTGATTGTCAGCAGCGCGACGGTGGCCTTGCAGGAGCAGTTGGTTGACCGCGATTTACCGTTTCTGGTCGAAAAAAGCGGTTTGGAGCTGACCTTTACGCTTGCCAAGGGGCGCGGCCGTTATCTTTGCCCTTACAAACTCTATCAACTGACGCAAAACAACGCCCAGCAAAACCTGCTTGGTTTTGAAGCGCCGGAAGTGTTGTGGGACAGCAAACCCAAGCCGGAAGAATTGAACCTGCTGCGCGACATTGCCGATGAATTTTCCGCCCGCCGCTTTAATGGCGACCGCGACACTTGGCCGGAAAAAATCGATGACGCGATTTGGCTCAAAGTTACCAACGACCGCCACGGTTGCCTGAAATCCGCCTGTCCTAACCGTCCGGAATGCCCGTTTTACCTGGCGCGCGATGTTTTGGAAACCGTCGATGTCGTCGTTGCCAACCATGACCTTCTGCTTGCCGACATCAGCATGGGCGGCGGCGTGATTCTGCCTGCACCCGAAAACAGTTTCTATTGCATAGACGAAGCGCACCATCTGCCCAAAAAAGCCCTCAGCCGTTTTGCCGCCGAACATTCATGGAATATTGCCGTTTGGACGCTGGAAAAACTGCCGCAGCTTACCGGCAAAATTGCCACGCTGACCGATAAAGCCGAACTTGCCAACCTTGCTGACGAAGCTGCCACATCCTTGCTCGACAGCCTGCACGAATGGCAGTTTCACTTGGCGGAAGAGCCGTCTTTAAGTCTGGGGTCGTCTGAAAACGACAGGCGGAAACACAACGAACCGACTTGGCTGTGGGAAGACGGCAAAATCCCCGAAGGCCTGGAAACCACAGTTTCCAATACGGCCATTGCTGCACGCAGCCTGCTCAAACACGTCGTCGGGCTGAACGATGCGCTTTCCGCCGCCCGCCGCGAAAAAGAACAGGACGGCGCGCTCATCGACCGCCTGACCAGCGAGTTCGGCCTTTTTATCGCCCGTATCGAACAAATCAGCGCAGTTTGGGATTTGCTCTCTACCGTTCCCATTGAAGGCGAAGAGCCGTTGGCGAAATGGATAACCCGCCGTGCCGACGACAAAAACGACTATATTTTCAACGCCAGCCCCATCAGCAGCGCATCCCACCTTGCCAACAGCCTGTGGCGGCGCGCGGCAGGTGCGGTGTTGACTTCGGCCACCCTGCAATCGCTCGGCAGCTTCAACCTGATTTTGCGCCAAACCGGCCTGCTGTGGCTGCCCGAAACCACCACGCTTGCATTGGAAAGCCCGTTTAATTTCGATACGCAAGGCGAGCTGTATATTCCGCCCGTACACGCCAGCCCCAAAGACCCTGATGCGCACACGGCCGCCATTGTCGAATGGTTGCCGAAGCTGGTTTCGCCGGTTGAAGCCATCGGCACGCTGGTGTTGTTTTCCTCGCGCAAGCAAATGCAGGATGTCGCCTTACGACTGCCTGACGAATACTTGCCGCTTCTGCTTGTACAAGGAGAGTTGCCCAAGGCTGTCCTGTTGCAAAGGCACCATCAAGCCATTGCCGAAGGTAAAGCCAGCATTATTTTCGGCCTCGACAGTTTTGCCGAAGGCCTCGACCTGCCCGGCACGGCCTGCGTTCAAGTCATTATTGCCAAGCTGCCGTTTGCCATGCCGGACAACCCCATCGAGAAAACCCAAAACCGTTGGATTGAACAACGCGGCGGCAATCCTTTTATCGAAATTACGGTGCCTGAAGCCAGCATCAAACTGATCCAAGCCGTCGGCCGCCTTATCCGTACCGAACAGGATTACGGCCGTGTGACCATCCTCGACAACCGCGTCAAAACGCAACGCTACGGCCAGCAATTATTGGCCTGTTTGCCGCCGTTTAAACGGATAGGGTAGTTGTGGATAATTCAAAGGCAGAGGCCGTCTGAAATCAAATGTTCAGACGGCCTTTTATTCATTTCAAGCTATAAATCCAATTTCATGACGGATACGGTTTCCCCGTTGTGCCAAGTCTGCGTGATTTCTTTCTAGCCGAACTTTTCATACACGGCCTGCACATCCGGCGTGGGGTAATTCCTAAATCAAATTTTACTAGCACACAGTTAGAAGATATTATGGCTGGAAAACGGACTATTAATGGATATATTTGGCATCATAATGCACAAAGTGCACCAAATAACATGCAGCTAGTACCATTGGAAATACATGATGCAGTTAGACATACTGGTCAAAATGCATTAAAAAAAGGACGTTAATCAAGGAAATGAATAATGAAAAAATTAAATATCTGGAGAGATGAAGGAAAAGTTTCTGCTTCAATCATTGAAAAATTTGCAGAAAATTTAGGTGTAACATTCCCTAGATCGTATATATATTTGATAAGTGAACATGATTATTTATATCCCGAAGAAGATTGTTTTATTTTTATTGATAATAATAAGAATACAGATGACAGAAATATTTTATTTTTAGGATATAAAAAAGATGCCTCCTGTCATGAAAATATCTATACCTATTCATGCATTGATAATGAATATGGCTATGGAAACCAAGTTGTTGCATTTGGAATAAGTGCAAATGGCGATTATATTTGTTTTGATTACCGTAAGAATTCAAGTAATCCATCCATCGTACTTATGTATCATGATGAATTTTACGAAGATGAACTAGGTAATACCAAGATGATTACAGTTCCCATCACACCTGATTTTGATAGTTTTATAGATAAACTTTATCAAGATGTAGATTAACTGGCACTACTAACCAGCATAGCCTGTGTAACCAACCAAAAAAGTGAAATGGTAGGATGTGCATTCATGCACACGCGGTTTTGGTTTCGCTGAACTCCGTTTCAGGCTGCCTTAAAACCACTTACCTTTCCTTTTTACTTTAACTAATCGTAACTCTAAACTATGCCCACTCCCCCCTAAACATTCTCTCACCCAAGCTCTATCCCAGTGAGCCATATAACGAAAGCGAAGCACCCGGTGCTATCACTTGGTTGTGGTATTAATCCCATGCACCGCCAAGTGCCTATTGCCTGTGTAAAAAAAGAAAATCAACTCACCGAAAAAAACAAGCAAGAAGAATTAAGCACATGACAAAAAACCGTGTATATCCTTGCCCAAGCGGTATTTAGAAGCAGCGGTTGCAGCAGCAGAAGTCAGCATTTCCATAACCTACGGCGAACAGCAAAACCGACAAACCACCCAAGTTCAAGTAAATCAAGCCCAAGCCAGCCAAATTCAAGCAGGCGGTAAAACTACCCTTATTGCCGGAGGTGCAGGCGAACAATCCAATATCAACATCACAGGATCGGATGTTTCAGGTAAAGCAGGAACCGGCCTGATTGCCGATAACGACATCACACTCCAATCCGCCGAACAAAGCAGCAGCGAACGCAGCAACAACAAAAGCAGCGGCTGGATAGAGATACAGATGCGGCAAACCCAGTTCGCGTGCTTTATCCAGACAAAACGAAACCAGCTGCCTGCCTACGCCCAAACCGCGAAATTGCGGCAAAACGAACACATCACCCAGCCAATATTCGTATTCGGGAAAACACGCCATATCAAACCGCTTTAATGCCGCCGAACCCATCAGCCGCCCTTCGTTATCGACAGCCGCAAACGCCAGCGGCAAGTCATCCCCATTAAGGCACTGTGCGTAATACACACGGATTTTGTCCAGAGACGACCACGGCGCAAAATCGTGCCATTCCTCAAATAGCGTGAGTGATAAAGGCTCGACAAATTCAGGCTTCAGACGGCATATGTTCATATCGGGTCCTCTTGTTGTACCGCGTAGGGATTATTTTCACAGTATAGGCCGTCTGAAAGGTTAACACATCTTAAAAAATCAGCGTAAAACACGATAAACCCGCCGCCAGCCCCATTCAAATCACTTATAATTCTGCCCATACCGCACACAAACAAAAGAAGAACACCATGGCCAAGAAATTTCCCATTTTCCCGAAAAATCCCGAGCGTATCTGCTGGGGTTGCGACAAATACTGCAAAGAAGACGATCTGCAATGCGGCAACGGTTGCGAGCGCATCCAACATCCCATCGAATTGGACGGCCGCGACTGGTATAAAAAAGGCGACTGGAGCAATTTGTTGAGCGAAGAGCAGCAAATCGAACTTGGACTGAAAGAAGCACCCAAGCCGGCCAAACCGCATATCAAGCTGCCTTTAAAAAACAAAACGGCTTAAACGGTATGCCGTAAACAAACGAAATAAAAAGGCCGTCTGAAACCTGAAAAACAGGGTTTCAGACGGCCTTTGCGTTGTCGGATTATGCCTTCACATAATGCACAAACGCGTATTCGATGCCTTTGGCGGAAACATGGTTTTCCCGAGAGGCTTCTTGCCATGTTTCTGTGGAAAACTCAGGAAAAAACGCATCGCCGTCCACATCCAAACCGACTTCGGTCAAACGCAAATCCGTGGCAATCGGCAGGGCTTGTGCATAAATTTGAGCGCCGCCCATGATGATGACTTCTTCAGCCCCCTGACACAAAGCCAGCGCATCTTCCAAAGAAGCCGCCGTTTGCGCACCTTCGGCCTGATAATCTTGGCGGGTGATGACGATATTTTGACGGCCGGGCAGCGGTTTGCGCGGCAGAGATTCCCATGTTTTGCGGCCCATAATGACGGGTTTGCCGGTGGTGTAGGATTTGAAAAAGGCAAAATCCTCGGGCAAATGCCAAGGCATAGTGTTGTTGATGCCGATACAGCGGCGGGCGGCGTAGGCGGCGATAAGGGTGATTTTCGGCATGATGAAGTCCGTTTGCAAAATAAAATGATTATAGCGGAAGGGAGGCTGGATGGACTGAATGCCCGATATTTTTAAAATGTTTCAATATTTATAAAATTAATATTCAAAATACTTAATTTTGACAAAAATCATTTATTGTTCATTTTTTTAGGTATATGATGAATATCATACCAAATAAAAAGGAAAGGAAAAAATGATGCGAACCCTCCGTATTTCTGCTTTGACTGCTTCCCTGTCTTTGATGTTGGCTGCCTGCGGTGGCGCAACAAGCGGCTTGTCGAATGCCGTGACCGAGCCGCTCAATCCGCATCCGAAAGGCGTGTTGTCCGTTGAATTGAACGAATCCGTCCCTGAAAACGGTACGTTGGAGCTGATGGCCAACGGTAAACCGCAAAACCTGAAAAAAGGCGACAAACTCGATACCGGCTTTTTGAAAACCGATAAAGTATCTTCTTACGACTACGCCCAAAAAATTAAGGTAAACGGCCAAGTCATCACTTTGGAAACGGGCGACTTCCAAGTGTATAAACAAAATTATTCCACTGTTGCCGCGCGTTACGCCAAACAAAAAGCCGATGACGCAGGCAAGCTGCAAAACCTCGATACATACACATTCATCGTCGGCGAAGTCCAAGGCGATGAAACAGCGTATCGCAATTTGCCCAAACAAGGCAGCTATCAGTATTCAGGTATCGCGTTTAATGGCGACGACCGCAGCGGCCGTCTGAAATACACCGTCGATTTCGATAAAAAACAAGGTTACGGCAAAATCAGCAGCATGGCTTCCCACAATAATGTCGACCTGCTTGCCGCAGGCATTGCCAATAACAATGGCAAAGCCGCCATCAGCGGTAAAACCAGTTTGAATGGCGTAGAAAACGGCCGTTACGATTTGAAACTCTTCGGCCCGCAGGCTGAAGAAATTGCCGGTAAAGCGCAAATCAAAGTTGGCGACTCCACCAAAGAAATCGGTTTAGCCGGTAAAAAAGAATAGGAAACAAGGCCGTCTGAAATGTTCAGACGGCCTTTTTGTGACAAAAAAAGCAACGGCTCAAACCGTTGCTTTTTTCATGCCAACCTAAATTACAGGCTGCCCAAGATAATGCGCAATACGCGGCGCAACGGCTCGGCAGCACCCCACAAGAGTTGGTCGCCGACAGTGAATGCGCTGATGTATTCGCCACCCATCTCCAGTTTGCGGATACGGCCGACAGGAACAGACAGCGTGCCGGTAACTTTGGCGGGCGTCAGCTCGTGGATGCTGGCTTCTTTTTCGTTGGGGATAACTTTCACCCAGTCGTTCGCGCCTGCCAAAATCGCTTCGATTTCGGAAACAGGCAGGTCTTTTTTCAGCTTCAGGGTGAGGGCTTGGCTGTGGCAGCGCATAGAGCCGATGCGTACGCACAAGCCGTCGATTACGGTCGGATTGTCGCTGCGACCGAGGATTTTGTTGGTTTCTACGCCGCCCTTCCATTCTTCTTTTGACTGGCCGTTGCCCAAGTCCACGTCAATCCACGGAATCAGGCTGCCGGCGAGCGGTACGCCGAAGTTGGCTTTCGGATAGTCTTCGCTGCGCAGGAAATCGGACACTTTGCGGTCGATGTCGAGAATCGCGCTGGAAGGATCGGCAAGCTCGTCCGCCACTTTAGCGTGAATCGCGCCCATGCCGCTGATGAGTTCGCGCATGTTTTTCGCACCCGCGCCGGAAGCGGCTTGGTAGGTCATGCTGGTTGCCCATTCGACCAAATCGTTTTGGAACAGGCCGCCCAAAGCCATCAACATCAGGGAAACGGTACAGTTGCCGCCGATGTAGTTTTTCACGCCGTTTTTGAGACCGTTGTCGATGACGTTGCGATTGACAGGGTCGAGGACGATAATCGCATCGTCTTTCATGCGCAGGGAAGAAGCCGCGTCAACCCAGTAGCCGTTCCAGCCGCTGTCGCGCAGGGGTTGGAAGACGGATTTGGTGTAATCGCCACCCTGACAGGTAACGATGATGTCCATTTTTGCCAATTCGGCAACATCATTGGCATCCAACAATGTTTTGGCTGCCTGACCGAAATCAGGGGCAGCGCCGCCGACGTTGGAAGTGGTAAAGAAAAACGCTTCGGGAATGTGGGCGAAGTCGTTTTCTTCTTTCATACGCTGCATCAAAACAGAGCCAACCATACCGCGCCAGCCGACGAAACCTACTTTCATGTGTTACTCCTTACAAAGAAAATCCGGATAAGTTTATAGTGCATTAACAAAAATCGGAACGGCATCGCCTGCCGCTTTGTTCAGACTTTTGTTAACCCACTATAAAAAAGGGGAAAACGAGTGTTTTAACGCCGTCTGCGGAAAATGTAAAGGTTTTTATCAAAAATTTTTAGAATGATGGGAAAATAGGTTAAGATAACAATGAAACTACATTTCATTAATTGCACAGAGGAAGATTAAATGAGCGAAATCAATTTGTCGGATTTGCCTAAAACAGAAATAGTAGATGTCCATATTGCTTCGCCGGGGGCGAGGGTTGTGGCATATTTGTTGAATAATCTGTTTACTTTTTTGATATGGGTACCATTCATTGTGATGGTAGTTTTCACTTTTGATGAAAGCAAAGAATTAGTTTCGGAGTCTTCTCTTTCTAATACTCCTGACTATGCAGTCATAACATTTTTTATTTCTTTGGCTGTCTATTTGGTTTTTGGTATCTTCCAACTGTATTACATGAGCCGAGACGGTCAGTCTTTAGGTAAAAAAATTATGGGCATCCGGGTGTTAAAAAGTGACGGTAGCAATCCGGGTTTTGGTGGTACGGTTTTGATACGCGAAGTGGCTTGGTCATTCATTGTCGGTATTATAGTCATTGCGGTAATGTTGGCAGTAAATGAAACAGGTGGAGATTTGGTTTCTCTGCTTATGACTTTCATCAACTTCATCATGCTCTTCTCCGTCAAACGCAACCGTCGCACGCTCTACGATATGCTGGCCGATACGGTTGTCGTCAAATTGCCGCCGCGCCGATAAATCGCTTTTTTGTGTTAAAATCAGCACTTTCCAACATAGGCCGTCTGAAAAATAGCTTTCAGACGGCCTTTCGACACGCTATTGATTCCATGAAAAAACATCTGTACCGCATTACGCTCGTCAGTATTGCCGCAGCCATTCTTGCCGCCTGCCCGAGCAAAAGCATTAAAAATCTTCCCGAAACCGACACCAGCGTTATCAAAGGTCCTGACCGCCCCACCGGTACGCCTGATCCCGTCGGTACGACAGTGAGCGGGGGAGGAGCAAACTACACCGTAGTTTCCTACAACGAATTGCCGCACTGGGACCTCCAACACTTTACCAAAAGCCTGCAGTCTTTCCGTTTAGGCTGTGAAAAACTTAAAAACCGCCAAGGCTGGCAGGACGTTTGTATCCAAGCCATGCAAACGCCGGTGCACCATTTCCAAGCCAAGCACTTTTTCGAGCGCTATTTCACCGCATGGCGCGTCGATAACGGCGGCAATCCTGCCGGCACCATTACCGGCTATTACGAACCGGTCCTGCACGGCGACGACAAATCCACAAGCCAATCCCGTTTCCCTATTTACGGCATTCCGAACGATTTCGTTTCCGTTCCGCTGGCTGCAAACTTGAGGGGCAGCAAAGCCACTGTCCGCATCCGCCAAACCGGCCCAAACAGCGGTGTCATCGACAACAGCGGTACATACACGGCCGACTTGTCCAGATTCCCGATTACAGCACGCAGCACTGCGCTGAAAGGCCGTTTTGAAGGCAGCCGTTTTGTTCCTTACTACACCCGCAGCCAAATCAACGGCGGCGCGCTTAACGGCAAAGCGCCGATTTTGGGTTATGCAGATGATCCGGTCGAACTTTTCTTTATGCACATTCAAGGTTCAGGCCGTCTGAAAACACCGTCCGGAAAATACATCCGTGTCGGATTTTCCGATAAAAACGAACATCCGTATGTTTCCATCGGCCGCTATATGGCGGATAAAGGCTATCTGCCGCTGGGTCAGACCAGCATGCAGGGCATCAAGGCCTATATGAAGCAAAACCCCGGCCGCCTTGCCGAAGTTTTGGGACAAAACCCAAGCTACGTCTTTTTCCGCGAGCTGACCGGCAGCAGTGATTCAGGCCCGGTGGGCGCATTAGGTACGCCGTTGATGGGCGAATACGCCGGTGCCATCGACCGCCACTACATCACGCTTGGCGCACCGCTGTTTGTCGCCACTGCCCATCCGATCACCAAAAAAGCCCTCAACCGCTTAATTATGGCGCAAGACACCGGCAGCGCGATTAAAGGCGCGGTCCGTGTGGATTATTTCTGGGGCTATGGTGACGAAGCAGGCGAAGTGGCCGGCAAAATGAAAACCACCGGCTATGTATGGCAGCTCCTGCCCAACGGCATGAAACCGGAATACCGCCCATAAACAGCGGTTTAAAAAGGCCGTCTGAAACCAAGATTGAGGTTTCAGACGGCCTTTTTATTTCTATAAAAATGCGGCAGGTTTTTAAAACCTGCCGCGGTATGGGGACATACAGCTCGGACGGTAAGCCGGGTTCTGTCGCGGACAGTCATTCCTCTAGGCACATCATTGCTGGTGTGCTCAAGCAACCTACCCGAACGCTCGGCGAGCAGCGTCATCGCGTTCTGTTTGGTCTTGCTCCGAATGGGGTTTAGCCTGCTGCGCTTTGTTACCAAATGCACGGTGCGCTCTTACCGCACCTTTTCACCCTTACCTGTTTTGCCCTAAGGCAATCATCGGCGGTATTGCTTTCTGTTCCACTTTCCGTCGCGTTGCCGCGCCCGGCCGTTAGCCGGCATTCTGCTCTGTGGAGCCCGGACTTTCCTCCCCGTATGCCTTACGCGATACGCGGCGACTGTCTGTCCAACCTGTATGAGGTGCAGATTATAACACAGCCGCCATAAGGTTCAGACGGCCTAAATATTTATTTTTTCTTTTTAAATGCTATTTCGGTCAAACCCAATTCCTGTGCTTTTTTGCGGACTGCGGATTCGGGCATTTCGCGTGCTAGGCGGCTGGTGCAGTATTCGGTCATGGTGGTGGCGCAGGCTTTGAAGTTGCCGGTAAAGTCGCTGGCGGCACTCAAAAACGGGATGAGGCGGCCGGCCATGATTTCTTCGGCCGGTGCGTCTGTTTGGGCGGATACGCGTCCGGACTCGACCGCCGAGAAGATTTGTTCGGTAAAGCGTCGGGCGAAGTTTTCTTCTGTTTGGCAGTCTTGGAATGCGGTGTTTTCATATTGGCAGACAAGGGTAACTTCGCCTTGCGCTTCTTGCAGCGGTTCGGCCAAATCGAGTTTGAGGGTTTGCTTGTCGGTTTGCAGCCAGGCGGTGCGGCCTTGGGTTTTGATGATTTTGCCGTAAACGCCGATGGCATCGTTTTTGGGGATGTTTTTCTGTTCGGCAAGTTGCTGGGCCGAGAATAAGGGGGCTTGTTCGGCAAATGCGCCGCCGGTTTCGTGTTTGAAGTAGGCGGCGAGGTCTTGTTTGATGAGGGCTTGGGTCAGCAGTTTTTCGCCTTCGGTCAGGCGGTGTGCGAAGCCGTGTGTTTTGGGGGCGGATGCGGCATCCGTGGTCTTGGTGTCCGGTGTGCAGGCGCTCAGGAGTAAAAGCAGGGGAAGGATGTATTTCATGGCTGGTCTCTCAACAGGCCGTCTGAATCTATGGTTTCAAACGGTCAGCATTGTTTATCGATAACGATAAACCCGGCGGGGATAAACGGGATAGGCCGGGTAATTGCGGACGGGTTCGCTGTCTTGATAGATAACGGTCGTCCCGGGCGGGGCGTTGATGGTCACGGTTTTGTTGACGGTGGTTTGCGAGTGGACGGGCAGGTCCAAGACGGCGGTGCGCCCGTACGGAGTCTCGGTATAAACGCACGCGCTTAGAAGCAAGGCGGTACTCAGGACGGCAGTTTTCATGTTTCAGACGGCCTTATTTGAGCAGGTTTTTCAAGGCCAGGCGTACGCCTTCGCCGACTTCCGTGCCTTTGGGAATGCCTTTGGTGGCGGCTTTGGCTTCGCGTTCGTTGTAGCCGAGGGCAAGCAGGGTGTTGATGATGTCTTGGCTTTCGTCGGCAACGGCATCAGGGGCAAACAGGCCGTCTGAAACGGTATGGGATACGAGTTTGCCGCGTAGTTCCAACACCATGCGTTCGGCGGTTTTTTTGCCGATGCCGGGGGCGGAGGAGAGGCGTTTGACGTCTTCTTCGGCGACGGCTTGCGCCAGCTCGTCGGCATTCATGGCCGACAAGATACCCAATGCGGTTTTGGCACCGATGCCGCTGACTTTGACCAGTTGGCGGAAGGTGGCGCGTTCCTCGGCTGAGGCGAATCCAAACAGCAAATGCGCGTCTTCGCGGATGACAAGCTGGGTGTAGAGATGGACGGTTTCGCCAACGGGGGGCAGGTTGTAGAAAGTCTGCATGGAAACGTCGGCTTCATAACCGACGCCGTTGACGTCGATAACGACCTGCGGCGGATTTTTTTCAATCAATTTGCCTGTAAGCCTGCTGATCATGGTGTTCCCCTGTGATTAAAAAAGGCCGTCTGAAACCTTGCAATCGGGTTTCAGACGGCCTTGTATTGTATCAAACTTCAGCGGTAACGCGGACGAAATCAGATGGCGGATGCCAGGTTCAGATGACGGGCGCGTTCGCCTGCTTCGGCGGCACGTTCTTGGCTGCTGAACGGACCCATTTTGACAACGTATTCGTAGTTGCGTTTTTCAAGCGTGATTTTGCTGTCGGATGGCAGGCTTTGTGCGGTTTGGTTCAAATAGGCTTGCGCTTCGCGTTCGGTACCGAAGGATTTCAAATCAACAAAAAATTCTTTGTTGTTTGGGGTAATAATGGTTTGAGCGGCGGTTTGGCCGGGGATGATTTGTTCAACTTTGACGTTGGCTGTGCCTTGGTTGATGAAACCCAATTGTTGGGCGGCGGCTTTGGAAACATCGATGACGCGGTTGCCGTGGAAAGGGCCGCGGTCGTTGACACGGACGATGACGCTTTTGCCGGTTTGCATATTGGTCACACGTGCGTAGCTGGGAATAGGGAGGGTTTTGTGGGCGGCGGAGAGGGCGTTCATATTGTAACGCTCGCCGCTGGAAGTTTTACGGCCGTGGAATTGGCTGCCGTACCATGAGGCTTTGCCGGTTTGGCTGAAAGAGGAAACTTTGGTCAGCGGCGTGTAGCGTTTGCCGGCAACTTTGTAACTGCGGTTGGCAGAAGGATGCAGTTTTTCGACTCGGACCACGCTGTCGGCGACGGCGGCATTGATGGAAAGGACGCCGATGGTGGCGGCGGCTAAGGAAAGGAGGGTTTTTTTGGTAAAAGTCAAAACGGGTTCCGTTCTTGAGTTGATAACGCAGCGGTTTCAGACGGCCTGTTATACGCCGCCTGCGAAACCGTTTTGTCGCCATGCTTCAAACAGAATAACGGCGACGGTATTGGAAAGATTCATGCTCCTGCTGTCGGGCATCATCGGCAGGCGGATTTTTTGTCCGGCAGGCAGGCTGTCGAGAACTTCGGCAGGCAGGCCGCGCGTTTCGGGACCAAACAGCAACACGTCGCCTTCGCGGAAGGAAACTTCGTCGGGTCGGGTAGAACCTTTGGTGGTCAGCGCGAAAATGCGACGGCCTTCAAGGGCCTTGAGGCAATCATCGAAATTTTCATGTACCGTCAGTTTGGCAAACTCGTGATAATCCAAGCCCGCGCGTTTCATTTTGGACGAATCCAGCGGAAACCCAAGCGGCTTGACCAAGTGCAAATCGGCACCGGTATTGGCGCACAGGCGGATGATATTGCCCGTATTGGGCGGGATTTCGGGTTGGTACAAAACTATGGTAAACATATAAATCAATCACTTATAGAGTGGCATAATGCCGAAATGTTCCATGGGTGTCAAAAACTTTAAGCTATTTTTTCATTGGCGGCCGCGCCAAGCTCCAGCAAAAAATCTTACCTGCGCCTGATTTTTTCAGTGTTTTCGCCAATTCGTTTAAAGTCGAACCGGTGGTAAAGACATCATCAATTAACAGAATATTACACGCCTTCGGCAATTCAGTTTTGATTTTAAATGCATTCTTGATATTTCGCCGACGTTCGTCGCTTTTCAGCGTACTTTGCGGCTCGCCGTGCCGTCTGAAAACCGCGTGGCGCGGCAGCAGCGTCCAGCCGTAGCGTTTTGCCAAAATATCCGTCAACACCTCGCTTTGGTTGAATCCGCGCTTGAGCCGCCGCTCTTTGCTCAAAGGCATGGGCAGGACGAAATCGAAGTGTTCCGTCGTTAGCCAGTCCGGTGCGTTTTGGCCCATCAAATCCGCCAACGGCCGGCTCATGCCCAAATCGGCCAAGTGTTTCAGCTCGCGTATCATGCTGCTGACGGGTGGTTCGTAATACAGCGAGGCCCACATTCTATCAAATGCGGGCGGCTTTTTCTGACAACTGCCGCACACTGCCCCGCCTGCGACATGGCGGAAACACAAAGGGCAGCTTTGTGCCGCGTCGATAAAATATTCCGTCAAATCGTTTGCGCAGCCTCGGCAAAGGCCGTCTGAAACGGAATCGTGGCATAATACGCAACGTCGCGCATTGAGCTGTTTCAAACTGCGCCACCAAGAAAGAACATTCATGCCACACTCCGCCAAAAAAGTTTATCTGATACACGGTTGGGCGGCGAACCGCCATGTATTCGACGATTTGATACCGCGCCTGCCTGCCGGTTGGGACGTCCGCGCGCTTGATTTGCCCGGACACGGCGATGCGCCTTTTACCGAACCGTTTGATATTGCCGCCGTTGCCGAAACCTTTGCCGGACAAATCGACACGCCGGCACACATTCTTGGCTGGTCGCTGGGTGGATTGGTTGCCCTGTATTTGACCGCGCTTTATCCCGACAAAATCCAATCGCTATGCCTGACGGCAAGTTTTGCCCGATTGACTGCCGACACGGATTATCCAGAAGGCTTGGCACAACCTGCCTTGGGCAAGATGGTCGGCGCATTTCAGCTGGATTATGCCAAACATATTAAACAGTTTCTACAACTGCAACTGCTGCACACGCCCCATTCCGGCGAAATCTTAAACCGGGTGCTGCCCGATTTGGCGTGCTGCGGCACGCCTTCCGCCTTACAAGCCGCACTTGAAGCGGTCAACCATGCCGACGCGCGTCCGCTGTTGCCGCTTATTCAAACGCCGTCACTGCTGGTGTTTGGACAGAAAGACGCCATCACGCCGCCGCGTATGGGCGAATATTTACACCGCCATTTGAGTAACAGCGAGCTGGTCCTTATCGACAAAGCCGCACACGCGCCCTTTTTAAGCCATGCCGACGAATTTGCCGAAACCTACCGCAATTTTGTCGAAAAGGCCGTCTGAAACAGCCTTCAACCATAAAAACATTGTCGGGCAAAGCCCGCTGACACGACCCACCATGACCGAACAAGACAAACGCTGGCAAATTCACCGCCATCTCGCCCAAGACACCGACGAGCGCCTGCAGCTAGTCCGCAATGCACCCAAACGCATCATGCTGATTGGTGCCGATGCCGACATCAGCCGCAGCCTGCTGGCCGCGCGTTATCCCGACGCCGTGTTTGAAGAATACGATCCGAATGCCGACTTTTTGAAAACCGCCGCCGCCGCGCGCAAAGGCGGTTTCTGGCAGAAGCTGACCGGCAAAACCATTCCGCAACATTGCCAAGCCCTGACCGCGCCGCTGCCCGAAGCATCCGCCGATATGCTGTGGGCCAACCTCAGCCTCAGCCGCGCCGACGATATTTTGCCGGTATTGAAAAACTGGGCCGTTGCTTTGAAAACCGACGGATTATTGTTTTTCACGCACTTTGGCCGCGACAGCCTGACCGAGCTGACAGGCCGTCTGAACCATGAAGGCATCGAATGCGAAGCGCCCACGCTGATTGATATGCACGACTTGGGCGATATGCTCGCCGACAACGGCTTTTACGATCCGGTAACCGACACGGCCAAGCTTGAGTTGAGCTATAAAAAAGCCGGGACGTTTTGGCAGGACATGGAAACCTTGGGATTGTGGAATGCGTTGAAGTTCAGTAATCCGCAAGCGGCCAAGGAATGTGTGGATAAGATTTTTGAAAACGAAGGCCGTCTGAACATCACGCTTGAAACCGTGTACGGCCATGCCGTGAAGAAATTGGTGTTGCCGCAAGGGGAGAACGTGGTGCAGTTTTTCCCGAAACGGCAGGGCTAGTTTGGCGGTTGTGCCGGTAGGGTTGACACCGCGATTGCGTGTTGTCGAATGCGGTTTAGCGTTTGTATCGATTGCCTGCGCTGTTTAATATGTATGAAAAAGGCCGTCTGAAAAGTTTTCAGACGGCCTTTTATTTGATTCCAAATTAAGCCTGTTTGGCAGCCCATTCGGCCGGAGTGGCGGCAACGGAAATCGACAGTGCGTGCAATTCGTTGCTTTCGAGTTGCGGCTTGAGGCCGTCTTTAATCAGGCGGTGGCGGGCGAGGCGGGCTTTGCCTTCAAATGAGGAGGAAACGATGACGGCGAAGAAGTGATGGCCGTCGCCTTCGACTTCGACGTGTTCGCAAGGGGTAACGCCTTCAATCAGGGTTTTGACTTGTTCGGGTAAAAGCATGGAGGTTCCTTGGGAAATGGTTTGCTTGTAAAAGAGGGCATTATACCGAATCTTGATAAAAACAGGCCGTCTGAAAAACCAAATTTCGGGTTTCAGACGGCCTCGGTTTTTTGAAGCGTCAAATGCTTATTCGTACACTTTCAGCAGCTCGACTTCAAAAATCAAGGTCGCGTGCGGAGGAATCACGCCGCTGGCACCGTGTGCGCCGTAGCCCATTTCGGAAGGAATGGTCAGCTTGCGTTTGCCGCCTTCTTTCATGCCGCCGAAGCCTTCGTCCCAACCTTTAATCACTTCGCCGACGCCCAGAGTGATGGTCAGCGGTTGACGGCGGTCGAGGCTGGAGTCGAATTTGGTACCGTCTTCCAACCAGCCGGTGTAATGTACGGTGATTTCTTTGCCTTTGACGGCTTCTTTGCCGTGGCCTTCTTGCAAGTCTTCAATAATCAGGCTCATGATGTTCCTTTCGGATGTATGGTGAAAATCGGCTCAAGATTACCATATTGTGTGGAATCGTGAAACAAAGCCGACTATATGGCCGGCAACAAAAGGCCGTCTGAAACGAATTTTCAGACGGCCTTTATTTTGTGCCAAACCTTATTTGTTGTCAGGTTGGGATTTGACATCGATGGATACAGGCAGCTCAGGCATGGTTCGGGCAGATTCAGGAACATTGCCGGTGAGGGCTTTCAAGAAGGCAACGATGTTTTCAGTTTCTTCCGGAGCCAGAGTTTTACCCAATTGGGCTTTCGCCATGATGTTGACGGCTTTATCCAATTCCCAAACGCTGCCGTTGTGGAAGTATGGATAGGTGCGCTCAACGTTTCTCAAACCGGGAACACGGAAGAAGAATTCGTCTTCGGCTTTTTTGGTTACGTCCGCACGGCCTTTGTCGTGTTTAGGATCGTCGATGTGTTTCCAGTAAGGACCATCCACCAAACCGAATTTTTGGAACATGGCACCGCCCAAGTTGACGCCGCTGTGACAAGCGATACAGCCGTTGTCCATAAATGCGCGTACACCTTTGCGTTCTTGTTCGCTCAGGGCAGATACGTTGCCTTTCAGGTAGTCGTCCCAACGGGTCGGGGTCAGCAGGGTACGTTCAAACGCGCCCAATGCGGTGGTGATGTTTTTGAAGGAAACCGCGCCGTCTTCAGGGAATGCGGCTTTGAATTTCTCTTGGTATTCAGGAATACCGGCGATTTTTGCGGCGGCATCGGCTTCGGTCGCGTTGGCCATTTCAACAGGGTTGAGCAATGGGCCGCCGGCTTGTTCTTCCACATCGGCTGCACGGCCGTCCCAGAATTGGCTGCCCAACAAGGCGGCATTCAGAGCAGTTGGGGAGTTACGGCCGCCGAATTGGCTTTTGTGGCCCGCGCTGGTCGGCATGTTGTCTACGCCGGCAGTTGCCAAGTTGTGGCAAGAGTTACAGCTGACGGTGTTGCCTTTGGACAGGCGGTTTTCGTACCAAAGTTGTTGGCCGAGTTTGACCTGTTCTTCGGTAAACGGACGGACTTTTTGCATTTCGGCTGCGTCAGGCAAAGGTTTGAACGTGGCTTGCGCGCGTTCCAACAGGGCTTTGTCTTCGTCAGAAACATCGGCAGAATTTTGAGGGGCTGAAACGGCGGCGGTGCTTGCGGCAGCATCGGCAGCGCTCGCGGCAGAAGCAGCTTGAGGAGTTTCAGTAGTTTGTGCTGTTTTCTCACCGCAGGCGGTCAACGCGGCAGAAACGGCCAAAGCCAGAACGATTTGGTGGAGTTTCAAACGTGGCATAGGAGGTTCCTTTGTTATGCATTTGTTATGTAATGGTTTGCTGGTTATGACAGCAGTGTTTGAACTATATAAGATAAGTTGCTTTTGATTCTTGCTGTAAATCAACCTTCTAATTTTGATAAATTTTGAAAATATAAACGATAGAGAATTTTATACTATGAAACTTTTTTATTGTTTTTTTACAATTAGTTAATGTTTTTAAGGCCGTCTGAAAAAACAAAATTCAGACGGCCTTTTAGTTTTTATTGATTACGTTCGTTATTTTATTTTAAAAAATCTTAATAATTATAGGATTATTAAAAAATGAAAATAATTTGCGTTATTAAGCGTAAAGCGTTATAAATGCGTTAACAAATGAACGTTTCACTTTAGAGTTTTTTATGCTGATTGCTTTTTTGATTATGCTGCGCGAGGGCATCGAAGCCGCCCTGATCGTCGGCATTGTTGCCAGTTTTTTAAAACAGTCGGGACACAGCGAGCTGATGCCGAAGGTTTGGCTGGGCGTGTTTTTGGCTGCGGCCATGTGTTTGGGTATCGGTTACGGCATTCATTCCGTTACGGGCGAGATTCCGCAAAAAGAACAGGAATTGGTGGTCGGCGTCATCGGCCTGGTGGCCGTGGCGATGCTGACGTACATGATTTTGTGGATGAAGAAGGCCGCGCGTTCGATGAAACAGCATCTGCAGGATTCGGTTCAGACGGCCCTGAACCGCGGCAGCGGCCAGGGTTGGGCCTTGGTCGGCATGGCGTTTTTGGCCGTGGCGCGCGAAGGTTTGGAGAGCGTGTTTTTCCTGCTGGCCGTGTTCCAGCAAAGCCCGACGTGGTCTATGCCGATAGGCGCGGTGTTGGGGCTGTTGGCGGCGGTTGTCATCGGTACGCTGATTTATCAGGGCGGTATGCGCCTGAACTTGGCGAAGTTTTTCCGTTGGACGGGCGCGTTTTTGATTGTGGTGGCGGCCGGTCTGTTGGCCGGTTCGTTTCGTGCGCTGCATGAGGCTGGCGTATGGAATGCGATGCAGGACATCGCTTTCGACACCTCGAAATATTTGCATGAAGACAGCCCTTTAGGCGTGCTGCTCGGCGGTTTCTTCGGCTATACCGACCATCCGACCGAAGGCGAAGTCCTGATTTGGCTGCTGTATCTGGTTCCCGTCATGATTTGGTTTTTGCGCGGCAGCGCTCCGGCAAAAACGTTAACTAAATTAACTAAATAAGAAGGAAGTAAAATGAAAAAATTCAATCTGACTGCTTTGTCTGTAATGCTGGCTCTGGGTTTGACTGCGTGTCAGCCGCCTGAAGCCGAAAAAGCCGCGCCTGCCGCTTCAGGTGCATCCGCTGCCGCCAATGCCGACGGTTCGGTCAATATCGGTGTGAACGATACTGCCTGCGAACCGATGGAATTGACCGTCCCCAGCGGCCAAGTCGTGTTCAACATCAAAAACGACAGCGGCCGCAAGCTGGAATGGGAAATCCTGAAAGGCGTGATGGTGGTGGACGAGCGTGAAAACATCGCCCCGGGTTTATCCGACAAAATGACCGTTACCCTGCTGCCGGGCGAATACGAAATGACTTGCGGCCTGTTGACCAATCCGCGCGGTAAGCTGATTGTTACCGACAGCGGCTTCAAAGACACTGCCAACGAAGCCGATTTGGAAAAACTGGCGCAACCTTTGGCCGACTATAAAGCTTACGTTCAAGGCGAGGTTAAAGAGCTGGTGGCGAAAACCAAAACCTTTACCGAAGCCGTTAAAGCCGGCGACATTGAAAAGGCCAAATCCCTGTTTGCCGCCACCCGCGTCCATTACGAACGCATCGAACCGATTGCCGAGCTTTTCAGCGAACTCGACCCCGTCATCGATGCGCGTGAAGACGACTTCAAAGACGGTGCGAAAGATGCCGGGTTTACTGGGTTCCACCGTATCGAACACGCCCTTTGGGTAGAAAAAGACGTATCCGGCGTGAAGGAAATTGCAGCGAAACTGATGACCGATGTCGAAGCACTGCAAAAAGAAATCGACGCATTGGCGTTTCCTCCGGGTAAGGTGGTCGGCGGCGCGTCCGAACTGATTGAAGAAGTGGCCGGCAGCAAAATCAGCGGCGAAGAAGACCGTTACAGCCATACCGACTTGAGCGACTTCCAAGCTAATGTGGAAGGCTCCAAAAAAATCGTTGATTTGTTCCGTCCGCTGATCGAAGCCAAAGACAAAGCGTTGTTGGAAAAAACCGATGCCAACTTCAAACAGGTTGAAGACATTTTGGCGAAATACAAAACCCCGAACGGTTTCGAGCTGTACGACAAATTGAGCGAAGAAGACCGCAAAGCCCTGCAGGCGCCGATTAATGCCTTGGCAGAAGATTTGGCCAAACTGCGCGGCATTTTGGGTTTGAAATAAGATAACGCGTTTTCAGGCGGCCTTTGGATATTGAAAGGCCGTCTGAATCTTATTGTCTCCCACACAAAATATGCTTGAAAACCAACCTTACTTCACACGATTGCAATCTTTCCGTTCCCTGCCAAGGAGCAGACCATGAGCCAAAACAAACAACCGGCACAACCCGAAAAACGAACCCTTTTCAAAACTGCCCTTGCCGCCGGCGCTATCGGCGTTGCCGGTTATTTTGCCGGTAAAAAACAAGGCGAAGCCGCCGCCGATACCCAAAACAACCAACATTCCGAGCTGGCCTATCCGTGTTACGGCGAGCATCAGGCAGGCATCGTCACGCCACACCAGCTCTTCGGCATCATGTGTGCCTTTGACGTTACCGCCAAAGACGCCAAACAACTTGAAAACCTGTTCCGCACCCTGACCGCCCGCATCGAATTCCTTACCCAAGGCGGCGAATACCAAGACGGCGACGACAAGCTCCCGCCTGCGGGCAGCGGCATCCTCGGCAAACAATTCCGCCCCGACGGATTGACGGTTACCGTCGGCGTCGGCAGCAGCCTCTTTGACGATCGCTTCGGCCTCAAAGACAAAAAGCCGAAACACCTGCAGGAAATGCGCGACTTTCCTAACGACAAACTCCAAAAATCTTGGTGCGACGGCGACCTCAGCCTGCAAATTTGCGCGTTTTCCCCCGAAACCTGCCAAGCCGCCCTGCGCGACATCATCAAAAACACCGCCCAGTTTGCCGTCATCCGCTGGAGCATAGACGGTTGGCTCCCTAAAGCCGAACCCGGCGCCATTGCCGCGCGCAATCTTTTAGGTTTCCGCGACGGCTCCGGTAATCCAAAAGTCGAAGATCCCAAAGTCGCCGATCAAGTCCTGTGGACAGGCGTTGCCGCCAACAGCTTGGACGAACCGGCATGGGCGAAAAACGGCAGCTATCAGGCCGTCCGCCTCATCCGCCACTTTGTCGAATTTTGGGACCGCACCCCGATGCAGGAACAAACCGATATTTTCGGCCGGCGCAAATACAGCGGTGCGCCCATGGACGGTAAAAAAGAAGGCGACACCGCCGATTTCGCCAAAGACGCCGACGGCAAAATCACGCCCAAAGACAGCCATATGCGCCTTGCCAATCCGCGCGATCCTGAGTTCATGAAAAAACACCTGCTCTACCGCCGCGCCTTCAACTACTCGCGCGGCCTAGCCGCCAACGGCCAACTTGATGTCGGCTTGGTGTTCATCTGCTATCAGGCCAACCTTGCCGACGGCTTCATCTTCGTGCAAAACCTGCTCAACGGCGAGCCGCTGGAGGAATACATCAGCCCGTTTGGCGGCGGCTATTTCTTCGTCCTGCCGGGTGTCGAAAAAGGCAGCTTCCTCGGCAAAGAGCTTTTGGGCGTATAAATCCGCCGATGGTTTGAATAGATAAAAAGGCCGTCTGAAACCTGATTTCCAGATTTCAGACGGCCTGTGTTTTTTCTATTAAACCAAATGTTCCGCCAAGAAAGCCAATGCGTATTCGACGGCTTGCGCCCTTACTGCTTCGCGGTCGCCTGTGAAAAGCGCGGTTTGTTCAAACGAACCTTCGGGCGTGGCCAGGCCGAACCAGACTGTGCCGACCGGTTTGGCCGCGCTGCCGCCGCTAGGGCCGGCAATGCCGGAAATACTCAAGGCGTAATCTGCCTGCGCCACGGCTTTTGCGCCGCGTGCCATTTCATAGACGGTCTCGCGGCTGACCGCGCCGTGTTTCAGCAAGGTATCGGGCATGACGCCCAGACGCTCCTGTTTGGCTTGATTGCTGTATGTGACGAAGCTTTGATGAAACCATTGCGAGCTGCCGGAGAGGGAAGTCAGCGCACCTGCAAGTAGGCCGCCGGTGCAGGACTCGGCGCAGGTAACGGTTTGACGGCGGCTGGTCAGGTGTTCGGCGATGGTTTGCAGATGGGACATGACGGCTCCTTATGGAAATGGTGGAATGGGGCGGGCGTTTGACCCGCCGGGTTTCAGACGGCCTGAAAGCTGAAATCAGGCTTTCGGCTGAATGAGGTGGACATCACATTGTGGGAATGGGATGTTGATGTTGGTGGCACGCAGGTTTTCAACCACTTGCTCGTTCAGGGCGAATCGGAATGGGCCGAGATTTTCTTCTTGCGTCCACGCCCAAAGGGTAATTTCGATGGCGCTGTCGCCAAGGTTGGTAATGTATACGACGGCAGGTCGTTCTTCGGTTTGAACACACAATGGATGCTCGGTTGCCGCTCTCAATACGGCGGCTTTGGCGGCTTTCAAGTCGCAGGCGTAGTCGACGCCGACAACGACTTGGGCGCGGCACAGGGGCAGGGAGGAGCGGTTGGTGATGCTGTTGGTCATGACCACGCTGTTGGGCAGGACGACTTCTTCGTTGTCCGGCGTACTCAAAGAGGTCTGCACCATTTTGATTTCGCGGACGATACCTTCAAAACCGTTGACACGGATAAAGTCGCCGACTTTAAACGGGCGGAACAGGATAATCAGCGCGCCGGCGGCGAAGTTGGACAGTTGGTCTTTCAAAGACAAAGCCACGGCCAAGCCTGCGCCACCGATCAAGGCGGTAACGGAAGTGGTCGGGATGCCGAGTTTGCCCAGTGCGGCGATGATGACGAGGATCAGCAGGCCGATGTTGGCGACGTTGCCGAGGAAGCTGACCAGCGTTTTATCGACTTTGGCGCGTGTCAGCGCGGCTTTCATCAGTGTTACCAAGCGCGTGGCGATCCAGCGGCCGATAAAGAAGATGGCTAAAGCGGCCAGCAGGTTGGTACCGAAAGACATGCCGGTTTGGGCGAGTTGTTCCCAGCCGGAGAACGAAGAGAGGACTTGAAGATCGAAATTCATAATTGTGTGTGCGTGTGAAGTTGTTTAAAAGGTCATTGTAAAACAAGGCCGTCTGAAAAACTAATGATTTGTTTTTTCAGACGGCCTTGATGTGTTTTTAAGTTTTTCGGTTTAACGTAAAACGGTTTTGCTCCAACGGCTCACCCATTGTTTTTGCTTGGTGTTGATGTCGGCGCGATTGGGGGAATCGCTGTGTTGCGGGGTTTGGGCAAACTCGAATACTTTGGGCAGCGGCGTGTTTTTGACTGCCGGATAGACCCACATTTCGGCAGGCAGGGCTTTTTGCACTTCGCCGCTTTGCAGCCAGCTCACCAGTTTGGCCGCCAGTTCGGGTTGTTTTGCACCTTTCAAAACGGCCGCGCCTTCAACTTGGCGGAATGTGCCGCCTTTGAGGAAGAGGTTGCCGGTGGGCGGGATGCTGTATTTGCCTTTGGAGTAGTGGACTTCGGCCGCCGGGCTGGTGGCATAGCTGACCACGAGGGGATAGGCGCCGCCGTTTTGGGTGAAATCGGTGTAGTAGGCTTCGCTCCAGCCTTTGGCAACTTTCACGCCGTTTTGGCGCATTTGCGCCCACCATTTGAACGCGCCTTCTTCACCCATGCCGCCGATGTTGGCCAAGAGGAAGGAGAGGCCGGGCGAGGACGTGGCGGGAGACGGGGTCACCAGAAGGTTTTTATACTCCGGTTTGGTCAGATCTTGCAGGGTTTGTGGCAGGGGCAGTTTTTTCTGTTCAAACCATTTTTTGTCGTAGTTGATGGCGACATAGGCGTAATCAACAGCCAGCGCATCGGGCAGGGAGGCGGTTACGGGCGCGGATTTGGGTTGACTGGCGGCGAGGATGCCGGCGGCTTTGGCTTTGCCGATGTTGGCGTTGTCCAAACCGTAAACCGCATCGGCAATCGGGTTGGCCTTGCTCAAAATCAGCTTGTTGAGCATTTCGTTGCCACTGCCTGCCTTGATGACGGACACTTTGGCATCGTTGGCTTTTTCAAATTGTGCGATGACGGATTGTGGCAGGCTGAAGGATTTGTGCACGGCCAAACGTACTTCGGTTTGGGCGTACAGGTTTGCCGAGGCCAGTAATAGAGCCACTGCGGACAATTTCAGTTTCATTCTCTTTCCTTTGTGCGGGTAAAATACGAAATATCATAACAAAATCTGCATATCAAGGCACGATATGAATCATTCCCCAGTTTGGCTGTTTGACCTCGACAATACTTTGCACAATGCCGAAGCCGGCATTTTCTACATCATCAACCGCGCCATGACCGAATACATGGCAGGCCGTCTGAAGCTTTCCGAAGAAGCCGCCTCTCATCTGCGCCAAGATTATTGGCACCGATACGGCGCGACGCTTGCCGGTTTGCAAATCCACCATCCCGAAGTCGATATCGATGAATTTTTGCTTGAAAGTCATCCACTTAAGCAAATTTTGGTAAAGGTGGAGGGTATGGATGGAACTGATGATGTTTTAGGCCGTCTGAAAGGGCGAAAAGCCGTATTTTCCAACGGGCCTTCGTTTTATGTCCGCGCATTGGTTGAGGCGTTGGGCTTGGAAGCGCATTTTGACGGCTTGTTCGGCACGGACGACTTCGGCCTGCTCTACAAACCTAATCCGCAGGCCTATCTCAACGTCTGCCGCCTGTTGGGCGTCAAACCCGAACAGTGCATTATGGTGGACGACAGCGCCGACAATCTGCACCAAGCCAAAGCCTTGGGCATGAAGACCGTTTGGTATGGCGAAAAGGCCCATCCGCTGCCATTTGCCGACGGCATAGCGAAAGATATGCAGGGTTTGCTTGAAGTTTGCACAAAACTGCCGTGAAGTTTTGCAAAAACAAGTACAATACGCGGTATTGCCGACATTTAAAACAAGGACAACATCATGCGTAAACTCGCTTTAATTCTGACCGCCGCCGCCGTTTTGGCCGGTTGCTCTTGGGAAACCTACACCAACGAATCCGGCCGTACCGCCGTACGCCAAAAATATGCTACCGGCACGCCTATCGTTTATCAGGACGGTACTTATTCTAAAAACATGAATTACAACCAGTTCCGCCCTGAGCGCCGCGCCGTCCAATCCAATCAAGCGGATCATGCCGAACACGGCGAACGCGGCCAACATTGGCAAAAACCGCAATTTGCCAACCAACAGCCAGCAACCGAATAACAATATCCCCAAGGCCGTCTGAAACGGAGTGAAAAACAATCAACACTTGTTGCCACACTTTTCAGACGGCCTCAAACAACGACAACGGAAACCGTATCATGGCTCAGACAGCTTTAAATATCGTCATCCTCGCCGCCGGCAAAGGCACGCGCATGTACTCCAAAATGCCCAAAGTGCTGCACCGCATCGGCGGCCTTCCCATGGTTGAGCGCGTTATTGACACCGCCGCCTCCCTGAATCCCCAAAACATCTGCGTCGTCATCGGCCACGGCAAAGAGCAAGTCTTGGACACCGTCAAACGCGATGTCGTTTGGGTTGAACAAACCGAACAGCTCGGTACCGGCCACGCCGTCAAAACCGCCCTGCCGCACCTGTCTGCCGAAGGCCGCACGCTGGTGTTGTACGGCGACGTCCCCCTGATTGACGCAGCCACCCTCGAAACCCTGCTCGAAGCCGCAGGCAACGAAGTCGGCCTGTTGACCGACGTGCCCAACGACCCGACAGGCTTGGGCCGCATCATCCGCGACAGCAACGGCAACGTAACCGCCATTGTCGAAGAAAAAGACGCCGATGCCGCCCAAAAGGCCGTAAAAGAAATCAATACCGGCATTTTGGTTCTGCCTAACGCCAAACTTGAAGCTTGGTTGAACAGCCTTTCCAGCAACAATGCCCAAGGCGAATACTACCTGACCGACCTCATCGCCAAAGCCGTTGCCGACGGCATCAAAGTTCATCCCGTCCAAGTGCGCGCCTCCCATCTGGCCGCCGGCGTGAACAACAAACTCCAGCTTGCCGAACTCGAACGCATCTTCCAAACCGAACAGGCGCAAGAATTGCTCAAAGCAGGCGTCACCCTGCGCGATCCGGCACGTTTCGATTTACGAGGCCGTCTGAAACACGGACAAGATGCCGTGATTGACGTCAACGTCGTCATCGAAGGCGAAGTCGAACTCGGCGACAACGTCGAAATCGGTGCCAACTGCGTGATCAAAAACGCCAAAATCGGTGCCAACACCAAAATCGCCCCGTTCTCTCATTTTGAAGATTGCGAAGTCGGCGAAAACAACCAAATCGGCCCATACGCCCGCCTGCGTCCGCAAGCCAAACTGGCCGACGACGTACACATCGGCAACTTCGTCGAAGTCAAAAACGCCACCATCGGCAACGGCACCAAAGCCAACCACCTCACCTACATCGGTGATGCCGAGATCGGCAGCAAAACCAACTTCGGCGCCGGCACGATTATTGCCAACTACGACGGCGTGAACAAACACAAAACCGTCATCGGCGACGAAGTACGCATCGGTTCAAACTGCGTACTGGTTGCCCCTGTCACCCTCGGTAATAAAGTGACGACAGGCGCGGGCAGCGCGATTACCCGTAACTGCGAAGACGGCAAACTCGTTCTCGCCCGTTCGCGCCAAACCGTCATCGAAGGCTGGGTGCGTCCGGAAAAAGGCGATAAGAAGTAAGGTTGATCTTTTATTTGTTTTCAGACGGCCTTGAGAAACAACAGGCCGTCTGAAACCTAGATTTGCCGTTTCAATGAAAATAAAACGGCGTTTTCCGACTGCCGCTTTCGGGAGCCGGAGCAGCAGTCATTTTTTCAAACTTTTGATACTAAGGAACTTATATGTGCGGTATCGTAGGTGCTATTCGCGCCAATCACAATGTAGTCGATTTTCTGACCGACGGTCTCAAACGCCTTGAATACCGAGGCTACGATTCGTCGGGTATTGCCGTCAACATGGACGGCAAAATCAAACGCGTCCGCCGTGTCGGCCGTGTTCAGCTGATGGAAGATGCAGCACGTGAAAATGGCGTGTTCGGCCATATCGGCATCGGCCATACCCGTTGGGCAACCCACGGCGGTGTAACCGAGCCTAACGCCCACCCCCATATTTCCGGCGGCATGATCGCGGTTGTCCACAACGGCATCATCGAAAACTTCGAAGCCGAACGCGAACGCCTGCAAGCTTTGGGTTATACCTTCGAATCGCAAACCGATACCGAAGTCATCGCCCACAGCGTCAACCACGAATACACGCAAAACGGCGGCAAACTGTTTGAAGCCGTCCAAGCTGCGACTGCCCGTTTCCACGGCGCATACGCCATTGCCGTTATCGCACAAGACAACCCTGAAGAAATGGTTGTTGCGCGCATGGGCTGCCCGTTGTTGGTGGCCTTGGGCGACCAGGAAACCTTCATCGCTTCCGACGTATCCGCAGTGATTGCCTTTACCCGCCGCATCGCTTACTTGGAAGACGGCGACATCGCCCTGTTGAATGCAAACGGTATCGAAAAACTGCTTGACAAAACCGGTGCGCAAACCGAACGCGCGGTTAAAGTATCCGAATTGTCTCTGGCTTCTTTGGAGTTGGGCCCATACAGCCACTTCATGCAAAAAGAAATCCACGAACAACCCCGCGCCATCGCCGATACCGCCGAAGTCTTCTTGGATGGCGGTTTCGAACCTGAAAACTTCGGCGCGAACGCCCGCGAAGTATTCGACGACATCCACAGCATCAAAATCCTTGCCTGCGGTACGTCCTACTATGCCGCGCTGACCGCCAAATACTGGCTCGAATCCATCGCCAAAGTGCCGACCGACGTGGAAATCGCCAGCGAATACCGCTACCGCGACGTGATTGCCGATCCGAAACAACTGGTCATCACCATTTCCCAATCCGGCGAAACCTTGGATACCATGGAAGCCCTGAAATACGCGCAATCCTTGGGACACAAACACAGCCTGTCTATTTGTAACGTGATGGAATCCGCCCTGCCGCGTGAAAGCGAGTTGGTACTGTACACACGCGCCGGCGCAGAAATCGGCGTCGCCTCTACCAAAGCGTTCACGACCCAACTGGTTGTCCTGTTCGGTTTGGCCGTTACCTTGGGCAAACAGCGCGGCCTGGTTTCTGACGAACAAGCGCGTGAATACGTTGAAGAATTGCGCCAACTGCCGGGCAGCATTCAGCACGCTCTCAATCTGGAGCCGCAAATCGCCGCTTGGGCGCAAAAATTTGCCAAGAAAACCAGCGCACTCTTCCTCGGCCGCGGCATCCACTTCCCAATCGCCCTTGAAGGCGCATTGAAGCTGAAAGAGATTACCTATATCCACGCCGAAGCGTATCCTGCGGGTGAGTTGAAACACGGCCCGTTGGCCTTGGTGGATGAGAACATGCCTGTTGTCGTGATTGCCCCGAACGACAGCCTGTTGGACAAAGTAAAAGCTAATATGCAGGAAGTCGGCGCTCGCGGCGGCGAACTCTTCGTTTTCGCCGACCTCGATAGCAACTTCAGCGCCACCGAAGGCGTGCACGTCATCCGCGCCCCACGCCACGTCGGCGTACTCTCGCCGATTGTGCACACCATCCCTGTGCAACTCCTGTCTTACCACGCCGCCCTCGCACGTGGCACAGACGTGGACAAACCGCGCAACTTGGCTAAATCGGTAACGGTTGAATAAGCAATAAACCGGTTAAAAAAGGCCGTCTGAAACCTGTTTCAAGGTTTCAGACGGCCTTTTTATTTGTTGGTTTCAGTAATAGAAATGCTATTTATGATGTCTTTGCTTTTATTATAAATGTACAACAACAGCTGATTGTGACCGATATTTTATTGATTAGAGTGGTCTCTGATGACAAGATCAGCAAATCGACAGAATGAAAACAGGCCGTCTGAAAAATCTTTCAGACGGTCTGTTGTTTTAAAGCGTTTTATTCTGCGCCGACAACGACGATGTTGAGGTCTTTGAATTTGACGCGGCGTTGCCATGCGTCGCGGACTTGTTCGACGGTTAGGCTGTTGATGGCTTTGGGGTAGGCTTCCAAGTAGTCGTTGGGCAGGTCGTAGAGGCCGATCAGGCTCAGGTAGTTGAGCAGTTTGTCGTTGGAGTCGTAGCGCAGGGGGAAGCTGCCGACGATGTTGGCCTTGGCCTGTTTCAGCTCGGCTTCGGTCGGGCCTTCGGCGATAAACTGTTCGATGACGGCTTGTGTGTCGGCCAGTGAGGCTTTGGTGTTTTTCTTTTGGGTGGAGTAGGAAACGGCGAACGTGCCTTCTTCTGTTGCCGGGGCGAGGCTGCTGTATACGCCGTAGGTGTAGCCGTGTTGGTCGCGCAAAACTTTCATAAGCCGGCTGTCGAAACCGCCGCCACCGAGGATGTAGTTTCCGGCAACGAGGGCATAGTAGTCGGGGTCGTGGCGTTTGATGAGGGAGGTGCCGAGCAGGACTTGTGCCTGTGTGCCGGCAAAGGGGATGTCGCGGCGTTGGGCGGTTTGTTTGGGAACGGGCGGGATGGCGTGGGTTGCGGTGGCTTTGGCCGGCAGGTCTTTGAGGACGCGTTCGACCAGTTGCTCTGCCTGTTTGCGGTTGAGGTCGCCGACGATGGCAACGATGGCGTTGTCTTTGCCGTAGTGGGTGCGGTGGAAGGCGCGGATGTCGTCGAGGTTGACGCGTTTGAGGCTGTCAACGGTTATGTTTGCGCCGCTGCCGTAGGGGTGTTTCGGGTAGATGAGTTTGGTCAGTTCGCGCGTGGCGGTGTAGTCGGGGGTGGTTTCTTGTTGTTGCAAGCCGGTGATGGATTGGGTTTGACGGCGGCGGAAAACGGCTTCGTCAAAGCGCGGACGGGTCAGCGAGTGGTTGAGCAAGTTGGCGGCTTTGTCGCGGATGTCGGCTTTGCTGAGGCTGCGGAAGCCTGCGGACGCGCTCTCGGCATTGCTGTCGCTGCTGATTTGTGCGCCGATGTTGTCGGCTTCGGCATTGAAGGCTTCTTCGTCCAGCTCTTGGGTGCCGTCGGTCAGGAGGGCGGCGGTAAATTCGGCAACTTGGCTTTTGCCGTCCGGATTGGCGACGCTGCCTGCGCCCTTGAAGCTGACTTCAAGGTCGATGATGGGGTTTTCGTGGCGTTCGACAAGGAGGATTTGGGTGCCGTCGCGGTTGCGCCAGCGTTGGATGTCGGTGGCGGCTTGGACGCTTAAGGGCAGGAGGAGGGCAAGGGCGAGCAGGGTGGGTTTCATGTTGTGGCTTTCTGTTAAGGCCGTCTGAAAGGGTATGGGCTTTCAGACGGCCTGATGTTTATTGGCGTTTGGCAGCTTTTTTGCTTGGCACGGTGGCAGGTTTTTGCGGCTCGATGATGACGGTACTCATGCGCTCGTCGGTCAACATCCGGGCGGCGGCCTGTACTTCTTGCGCGCTGACTGCCTGTAGGCGGCGGTGGATTTCTTGTTCATCGGTATATTGGAAACCGCGCGCTTCGAGGCGGCCCATCATGGAGGCTTGGGAAGACATGGAGTCTTTGGCGTAGATTTCGTTGACCGCTGCCTGGGTTTTGACGCGCTGCAATTCTTCTTCGGAAACGCCGTTGTCGGCAATGTCTTTGATTTCTTGGCGCAATTGGGTAATCAGAGTATCGGCTTTCACGCCTTCGGCAGGCATGGCTATTACGCTGAACAGCGGCATTTCGCGGCTGATGATGTCGTAATGCGTTCCTGCGCTCAATGCGGTTTGCTTGCCGCGCACGAGGTTTTTGTCAAAACGGCTGGACGCGTTGCCTGCCAAAATATCGGAGAGGATGTCGAGGGCAAAAGGCATCGTGTCATCGAGTTTTTGGAGTTTCGGTACACGGAAGTTGATGGCAATCAGCGGCTGGTGTGTAACCGGAGAAGTGGCTTTGACCGTAACAGGCTTGCGCAAATAGGGTTCGGTATGGAGTTTGTTGCGCGGCGGCTGGGCTTTGGCCGGAATATCGCCAAAGAGTTTGGCGGCCGTCTGAAGCGTTTGTTTGGCATCGACATCGCCGACAATGACCAATACGGCATTGTTGGGCGCGTAATATTGTTTGTACCACGCGCGCAAGTCGTCGGCTTTTAGGGTGTGCAAATCTTTCATGTAGCCGATGACGGAGGCGCGCATGGACGGTTGGGTAAAGGCGGCAAGATAGGCTTGTTCCCACATTTTGCCGTCGGCCGTGTCTTCCGTGCGCTGGCGGCGTTCTTCACGGATGACGTTCATCTCGTTGAGGAATTCTTTGTCGCTGAAGTTGAGGTTGTGCATGCGGTCTGCCTCGAGCTTCAGAATCTCGGGCAGGTTGGCGGCGGCGACGTTTTCGTAATACACCGTTTCATTGCGGCTGGTGTAGGCGTTGTTTTGTCCGCCCAGCTCGGACACGCGGCGGTTGAACTCGCCGGAGGGAACGTCTTTCGTGCCTTTAAACATCATGTGTTCCAAAGCGTGGCTCAGGCCACTTTTGCCCGGTTTTTCATCCACGCTGCCGATTTTGTACCAAATCTGCGAAACGGCCACAGGCGCGCGGTGGTCTTCTTTGACGATGATTTTCAGACCGTTGGGCAGGGTTTCAGAAAGCGTCTGCGCCCATGAGGCGGCAGGCAGCGCGAAGGCAAGCATTAAAGCAATTCGGCGTAACATGGTTCAATCCGTAAAATGAAAATCAATCGCCAAAGTATAGCGGAAAATCTGAAAGATTGGCCGAATGTTTCAGACGGCCTGCGGCTTTATCTGCTGATTCACATCAAGCGCGGCCGTTGCCAATCTTTACCGTCGCGCCTCATTCGCGGATAATCCCAAACATTCCCGTTTCCAACCATCACAAAGGAATCATCATGGCATTTTTGAAACTGACCGAACAAAATGTTCAAGGCAAAACCGTTCTGATCCGCGCCGATATGAACGTACCGTTCAAAGACGGCAACATCAGCGACGACACCCGTATCCGCGCTTCGCTCGCATCCATTAAATACTGCTTGGACAACGGCGCGTCTGTGATCGTGATGACCCACCTCGGCCGTCCGACCGAAGGCGAATTCCATCCTGAAGACGATGTGGCGCCTGTTGCCGCGCATTTGGGCAAACTGTTGGGCAAAGACGTGAAAGTATTGAACGACTGGCGTGAAAACAAACCGACCTTGAATGCCGGTGATGTCGTGATGCTGCAAAACGTGCGCATCAACAAAGGCGAGAAGAAAAACGACTTGGAGCTGGGCAAAGCCTACGCTTCTTTGTGCGACGTGTTCGTCAACGACGCATTCGGTACCGCCCACCGCGCCCAAGCTTCAACTGAAGCCGTTGCCCAAGCTGCACCGGTTGCCTGCGCCGGCGTGTTGATGGCGGGCGAACTTGATGCTTTGGGTAAAGCCCTGAAACAACCGGCTCATCCGATGGTTGCCATCGTTGCCGGCAGCAAAGTGTCTACCAAACTGACCATCCTCGAATCTTTGGCCGACAAAGTCGACCAACTCATCGTCGGCGGCGGCATTGCCAATACCTTCCTGTTGGCAGAAGGCAAAGCCATCGGCAAATCTTTGGCCGAACACGATTTGGTGGAAGAATCCAAAAAAATCATGGCGAAAATGGCGGCTAAAGGCGGCTCTGTTCCGCTGCCGACCGATGTGGTTGTCGCTAAAGCCTTCGCCGCCGATGCGGAAGCTGTGGTGAAAGATATTGCCGACGTTGCCGAAGACGACATGATTTTGGACATCGGCCCGAAATCCGCCGCTGCTTTGGCCGAGTTGCTCAAAGCCGCAGGCACTGTCGTATGGAACGGCCCGGTCGGCGTGTTTGAGTTTGACCAATTTGCCGGCGGTACCAAAGTATTGGCCGAAGCGATTGCCCAAAGCGATGCGTTCTCGATTGCCGGCGGCGGCGACACTTTGGCGGCGATTGCCAAATTCGGCGTAACCGACCAAATCAGCTACATCTCCACCGGCGGCGGCGCGTTCCTTGAGTTCTTGGAAGGCAAAGAGTTGCCTGCCGTAGCCGCTTTGGAAAAACGCGGCGCATAATCGGTTTTAATCTCGATGGCTGAATAAAGGCCGTCTAAAATCTGGAAATCAGGTTTCAGACGGCCTTATTTATTTTGTTGAAATGTGTTATCGGTTTAGGCGGTTTGCGTATCCGACTGTCTGTGCAATGCCTGATAACACGGTGCAAGCTGGCGGATGATGAGGTCGAGCTGGTGTTTGAGGATTTGGTTTTGTTGGGACTGCTCTTTGTCGGTCTGTTCCAAATCGGCAAACTCCTGTCGGATGGCTTCGATGCTTGCATCGAAGGTGGCCGGTTCGGTCTGCGGCATTTGTTTGAGGAGTTCGGCGATGTGGTGGGTCAGGCGGGCATATGGGGCGAAGGTATCGCTGCCGTCGTGATGAACCTGGTCGCGGTATGCGCCGAGCGCGGAAATGTGGCCGGTCAGCGCATAGCTGGTTTTGAGCAGGGTAAAACCGTCTTGCAGGCGGTCTTGGTATTTTTTCGGGTTGCTGCTCATGTCGGATAAGGTGCTGCTGAGGGCGGCGGTGCTTTCGTGGGCTTGGCGGCGGGTAAGGCGGTAGTCGAAATCGTCGCGGCTGCCGTTTTGCAGCTGGTCGAGGATGGCGTCGAGATAGCGGCCGTTGGCAGTAATGGTTTGGGCGGCAGTATGGCTGAGGGTGAGGTAACGCCAATCGGGCCAGAGGTAGGTGGCGGCGGCCCATGCGATAACGGAACCGACGATGGTGTCGATGATGCGGATGGGCATGGCGTGGTACACGTCCAAACCGGCAAGCGAGAGGCTGGTCAGGGCTTGGATGGTGATAAAGAAGGTGGAGAAGCTGTATTTGTAGCTCCGGGTCATGAAGAACAGGGTGGTGCTGGCGATGACAATCCAAAGCTTGGTTTCAACAGACGGGGTGAAGTAGGGAACGAGCGAACCGACAATTACGCCGAGAATCGTACCGGCGATACGTTGGTACACGCGGCTTTTGGTGGCGGTGTAGTTGGGCTGGCAGACGAAAAGGGCGGTCAGCAGAATCCAGTAGCCGAGATTGAGATGAAGGATTTCGACAATGATGCAGGCCGCGGCCACGACGATGGAGAGGCGGGTGGCATGGCGGAAGACGCCGGAGTCGAAATTGAGCTGGCTGAGGACGGTCTCGCCGATATTGCGGAATTTGGTGTTTTCAAGGGCGGCGATGCGGGTGTCGGCGTTGTCGTTTTCGGCAAGGGACGCATCGTTTTGCAGTTGCCGCAGTTGGTAATCGACGCTGCTGAGGTTGTCGAGCAGGCGGCGGATATTGTGGAGGTTGGCATTATCGGCATGGGTCTCGGCAAAATGGCTGAGGGATTGGCGGCAGCCTTCCATGGCGCGGCCGAGGCGTTTGCTGTATGCGTAGGGTTTGTTGTTGCGCAGGGAGGCGGCAACGTTGCGGCACGCCTGGCCTTGCATTTCGAGCAGGCGGCGGATGCGGAAGATGAGGTCGGTATTTTTGAGCTGCTCGGCCATTTCGCTGTAATCGACGTGGGCGGAGCTGATGCGTTCGTGCATGTCTTGCGCGCAGAGGTAGTAGCGCAGCATTTTGGCGGTACGCGGATGGCGGTGTTGGCCGCGCAACCGGTAGAAAAGTGCGCCGCGGCATTGGTTGAAGGCGGTAATCACGCCGGTGTTGCTCATGGCCAAGTCGATTTGGCGGTTGCCCAACCATGCGGCTTCGTCTGGATCGAAAAAGTCGGCTTTGGCATCGAAGTAGTTGCTGAGTGCATCATAGGCGTTGGCGACGGTTTCTTGGACAGGGCGGTGGGGCAGGATGATTTGGAAGATCAGGGTGTTGACGCTGTATAGAACAGTGCCCAACAGAATCATGACGGGGTTGGTCAGCCAGTAGGTCTCGGGGGTGTAGGTCAGCGTGGTGTAGGTGGCGACGGCGAGCGCACCGAAAGCGAAGGTGCGGTATTTGAGGCCGACGGTGCCGAGGATGGTAAAGCCGAAAGTCATCAGGGTCATGGCCAAGATGAAGGGAACGCCTGTGCCGATGGTGCTTTGGGCAAGCAGCGAAGAGAGGGTGAACAGGGCAACGGTGATGACGATGTTTTTCAGACGGCCTGTGAGGCGGTTGTCCAAGTCGACCAAACCGCCGGCAATAATGCCGAGTACGAAGGGCATGACGAGCTTAGGCGTGTTGAAGTGCCAAACGAGGGTAGCGGCGATGAACACGCTGGCGAAGACGGGCAGGGAGGCAATGATCAGAGGTTTGAGCGGCGGAGTTTTCATGATTGGGTTGTTTTATTTGTTATGAGATGAATGATTGGATTTTAACAGGATTTTCAGTCGGTTTCAGAATGCTTGAAATAGGATAAGGCCGTCTGAACGGATACGGGAAAATACTTGATTTCGTTTCCACATTTGTTCAGACGGCCTTTTTTGGCTTGCGCCATTAGGTCATCAGGTTGAGGTCGCTGATGCGGTCGTAGAGGCGTTCGGTATTGTTGCCCTCGTCGTGCATTTGAATGCGCAGGCGCAAATCGTTGGCGGATACCGCTTGGCGCAGGGCTTCGCTGAGTTCAATTTGGCCTTGTGCGTAGAGGGTGAAGAGATTTTGGTCGAACGTCTGCATGCCGTTGCTGCCGGAGCGTGCCATCAGGTCGCGGATTTCCAGCAATTCGCCTTTGAAAATCAAGTCCTGCATGGCCGGCGTGTTGAGCAGGAGGTCGGTAACGGCCGTGCGTTGGCGGTTTTTCTTGATGGTGAGGCGTTGGCCGATGATGCCGACGAGGTTCAACGCCAAATCCATCAAAACCTGTTGGCGTCGGTCTTCCGGATAGAAGTTGATGATGCGCTCGATGGTTTGGGAGGCCGTGCTGGCATGGATGGTGAAAACGCACAGATGGCCGGTTTGAGCCAGTTGGAGGGCGTATTCCATGCTTTCTTCGCTGCGGACTTCGCCGATACAGACGACATCGGGTGCTTGACGCATGGCGCTTTGAACGGCGGTTTTCCAGTTGTCGGTATCGATGCCGATTTCGCGCTGGGTGAAGATGCTGCGGCAAGGTTTGTAGATAAACTCGATGGGGTCTTCGATGGTAACGATATGGCCGGGCAGCTTTTGGTTGCGGTAGTTGAGCATGGAGGCCATGGTGGTGGACTTACCCGAACCGGTCGGGCCGGCGAGGATCAGCAGGCCGCGCGGTGCGAGTGCAAGCTCTTGGAGCTTTTCGGGTAAGCCGAGGGTCTTCATCTCGGGAATGTCTTGGCTGACGCGGCGCAATACCATGCCGACGCGGCCTTGCTCGTGGTAGGCGTTGACGCGGTAGCGCGTGTTGCTGCGCGATTGGACGGAATAGTTGATTTCCCAGTCGCGGTTGAAGGCTTCGAGCTGGTCGGGGTTCATGGTGGATTCGGCGATGGCGGCGGTGTCCGCGCCGTTCAGTGCTTTGTGGGGCATGGGCGTGAGGGTGCCTCCGACTTTGATGGCAGGGGGAAAGCCTGCGCTGATGAAAATGTCGGAGGCGTTGCGTTTTTCGGCCTCTTCACACATGCGGTCGAGCAGGGGATGAAGATGCGTACCGATTTCAGCCGGGGTGGGGATGTGCGGTGCTTGGTTTTTTTGTGAGTAGGCTTGCACCATTTCGCTTAACAGGTCGTGCAGAGGGGCGAGGTCGCTCATGATGATTCTCTTTAAAACGGGTATTCGGTCAGGCTGAAAGGCCGTCTGAAAACGGGATGATGGGGTTCAGACGGCCTGAGTATGGTTTAGAAAACAGAGAGGTTTTCGATGTTTTGCGCCTTACTGCGTGCCAGCTCGGGGCTGATGGTGCCTTGGCGGACAAGGGTTTGCAGGGCTTGATCGAGGGTTTGCATACCGTGGGCCTGACCGGTTTGGAGGGCGGCGTTGATTTGGGCGATTTTGTTCTCGCGGATGAGGTTTCGCACGGCCGGTGTGGAAATCAGGATTTCGTGTGCGGCGACGCGGCCGTTGCCGTCGCGGGTTTTCAGCAGGGTTTGGGAAATGATGGCGCGCAAGGATTCGGACAACATGGAGCGCACGATTTCTTTTTCGCCTGCGGGGAATACGTCGACAATACGGTCGATGGTTTTGGCGGCGCCGGTCGTGTGCAGCGTGCCGAAAACCAAGTGGCCGGTTTCGGCGGCGGTCAGGGCGAGGGAGATGGTTTCAGGGTCGCGCATCTCACCGATCAAAATCACGTCGGGGTCTTCGCGCAGTGCGGAACGCAGGGCGTTGGTAAAGCTGTGGGTGTGCTGATGCAGCTCGCGCTGGTTGATGAGCGCCTTTTTGCTTTGGTGGACGAACTCAATCGGGTCTTCGATGGTCAGAATGTGGGCCGGTTGGGTTTCGTTGATGTAGTTGACCATCGCCGCCAGCGTGGTGGATTTACCCGAACCGGTCGGGCCGGTTACCAAGACCAAACCGCGCGGATTTTCGGCAATTTTTTGGAAAATGCGCGGCGCACGCAATTCTTCCAGCGTCAGAACGGTGCTCGGAATGGTACGGAATACGGCGGCCGGGCCGCGTTCGGTCATAAAGGCGTTGACGCGGAAACGGGCAACATTAGGCAGCTCAAATGAGAAATCGACTTCAAAATCCTGTTGATAGAGCTTGCGCTGGTGGTCGTTCATGACCGAGGTAATCATGGTACCGACTTCTTCCGAGCTCATCTCGGGCAGGTTGATGCGGCGGATGTCGCCGTGTACGCGTATCATAGGGGAAATGCCCGAACTCAAATGGAGGTCGGAGGCTTTGTTTTTCACGCCGAACGCGAGTAAGTCGGTAATCTGCATAATGTGGCCTTGTTTTGGTTTAGAATAATAAAATCGCTTTATTTTAAATAGATAAATCCGTTCGACCAAGTAAAATTTTCAAAATGCCGAGTGATGAACGGGTTAAAGGAGAAAACCATGTCGGTATTGCAACAAAACTATCAGGACGTATGCCGGGCGGTTGAACAGGCGGCTGAGGCTTCAGGGAGGCCTGCGGATGCGGTAAAGCTGGTAGCGGTCAGCAAGACCTTTCCGGCAGACGACATCCGCGAAGTGTATGCGGCCGGTCAGCGCGATTTCGGCGAGAACTATATTCAGGAATGGTTTGAAAAAACGGAAACGCTGGCCGATTTGCCGGATATTGTTTGGCACGTTATCGGCGATGTGCAGTCTAATAAAACCAAATTTGTGGCCGAACGCGCACATTGGGTGCATACGATAGGCCGTCTGAAAACGGCGCGGCGCTTGAGTGAGCAAAGGCCGTCTGAAATACCGCCGTTGCAGGTGTGTATTGAAGTGAACATTGCCGCGGAAGAGGCGAAACACGGCGTAGCGCCCGCAGAAGCGATTGCGCTGGCCCTTGAAGTGGCCAAGTTGCCGAATATTAAAGTATGCGGATTGATGTGTGTGGCCAAGGCCGACAGCAGCGACGATGAGTTGCGCAGTCAGTTTCATACCATGCAGCGGTTGTTGGCCGAGTTGAATGCGGCAGGCGTCGAAGCAGATGTTTTGTCTATGGGTATGTCCGGAGATATGCCAATCGCGGTAGAATGCGGCGCAACCCATGTCCGCATCGGCAGCGCGATTTTCGGCAGACGGGAACAAAAACAAAAAGGAGAAGGCAGCCAATGAAACAGATTATCTCGGTCGTTTTGCTTGGTTTGACCTTAACGGGTTGTCGGTTGATGGGCTGGTATCAATGTGAATCCTTATCGGGCTGGTGCAAACCCAAAAAGCCGGCAGCAATAGATTTTTGGGAAATTAAAGGCGAACCGCCGCCTTCTATTGAGGATTTCCGCGGGAAGCGTTTGGCGGACGGGAATTATTCTATTGACGATAATGCTTATCGTACCGCAGCTAATGATTATTTCAGTAGGAAAATCAAAAAGTTTGAAGCTTGCGGGCTAGCTTGGCAAACCCGCGATAAACGCCCTTTAGCGGAAACTTTTAAAAAAGAAGGATTGGATTGTTTGGAAAAACAGGGTTTATACCGAACATCACTGCCCGAAAGCGTCCGTTGGTGAAAAGGTCGTCTGAAATTTTGTCGGTATGATGGAAACGGTATTTCAGACGACCTCAGCAAATGTATCTCATTTAAAAAATTAAGGAAATTTATGAACATCTACTTTTTAGGCGGCGGCAATATGGCGACTGCCATTGCAGGCAGTTTGGTCAAACAAGACGGCTATCGTGTCCACATTGTCGAACGCGGCGCCGAAAGACGTGCACAACTGGTGCAAGAATTGGGCGTAGCCACTTCTGAAAACCTGCCCGAATTGAGTGCGGACGATGTCCTCATTCTCGCCGTCAAACCGCAAGACATGCAGGTAGCCTGTCAAAACATCCGTTTGAATGGCGCGCTGGTGTTGTCTGTAGCGGCAGGTTTGTCCATCGATACCCTCAGCCATTATCTGGGCGGCACACGCCGTATCGTACGCATCATGCCCAATACGCCGGCCAAAATCGGCTTGGGCGTATCCGGTATGTTTGCCGATGCAGGCGTTTCAGAAGCCGACCGTACAGCTGCCGACGGCATCATGCGCTCTGTCGGCACGACCATTTGGCTGAACGAGGAAGAGCAACTCCACAATATTACCGGCATCAGCGGCAGCGGCCCCGCCTATGTTTTCTATCTGTTGGGCGCGCTCCAAAATGCGGCTTTGGCACAAGGTTTCAACGAACAAGATGCACGCGAACTGAGCCTCGCCACATTTAAAGGCGCAGTGGCTTTGGCCGAACAAACCGGCGAAGCATTCGCACAATTACAGCAAAACGTAACTTCCAAAGGCGGCACGACACACGAAGCCATCGAAACCTTCAAAGCCCGTCACGTTGCCGAAGCCATCGAACAGGGTGTAGAAGCCTGCGTCAAACGTTCGCAAGAAATGGCGCAACAATATAAGGCCGTCTGAACATGCGCGGCGACTTGCTCTTATTATTGGCAGACGCTATTGCCATCCTGTGTATCACGCGCTTTTTGCTCCGATACGCAGGATTGGCAGCAGAACACCCCCTGCTCAAATTCAGCATACAGGCAACAGGCTGGCTGACCAAACCTTGGCAAAAAGCATTTCCATCCGGCGAGAAAACCGATTGGTACTGCCTGCCCGCAGGTTTTCTGGTGTACTACCTTGCCTGTACCGCCATTATTTTCATCTCGCCGGCGCTGTCCATCAGTAATAAGCTGATTTTGGCAAACTTCTGGTTTGCCGCACTCCATATGCTGAAAGCCGCGGCCTATACATTACTTATCGGTCTGATTATTAGAATGGTGTCCAGCATACAGGGCCGCTATTCGCCGTTGACTTATGCCATCGAACGAATCCTGCAGCCATTGCTCAAACCGTTTTCCTTCTTGCGCGTAGGGCGATACGATTTTTCAGGCAGTTTGTTGGCACTTTTATTATGGTTGTGGCTGGCCCGATGGTTTCCCCAGCTTATCCAGCAAACCAACCTATGGTTGCTTCAATAGGCCGTCTGAAAGCGCAGCAGGTATTAACGACCAAAAATACAACGTCCTAAAAAGCGTTTTAATACATTTAGGTGTAAGGTAGTGCAAAAAAGTGCAAATCGAAATATAAGGAACAAATGAATAGGTAAAACATGATATGATTCGCCCAATTTCCAAAACGGAAATTCAAGAAAACCCAATAAAAGCAAACCCGTAGCATCCAAATCATTAACAACAAACCGAAAGCAGACACCATGGCAAAGCTGACAGAACAAGATATTTTAAACTGGGATGGTCCTGAAGAGGACTACATGAACAGCGACCAATTGGCCTTCTTCCGCGAACTACTGGTTAAAATGCAAGAAGAGCTGATTGAAAATGCAAACACCACTACCGGCCATCTTCAAGAGCACGAATCCGCTCCCGATCCAGCCGACCGAGCTACTCAAGAAGAAGAATACGCTTTAGAGCTGCGCACCCGCGATCGCGAGCGTAAACTTCTCAATAAAGTGCAAGCGACTATCCGCAGCATTGACGAAGGTGATTACGGTTTCTGTGCCGATACCGGCGAACCCATTGGCCTCAAACGCCTGCTGGCACGTCCGACCGCGACATTGTCCGTAGAAGCGCAAGAGCGACGCGAACGAATGAAAAAACAGTTCGCCGACTAAAATATAGATATAGAAACCATAAAAAAGGCCGTCTGAAAGAGCATTTCAGACGGCCTTTAGTTTGTGTTTTTTGTATATTTGGAGAGTGTAGAAAGGTTGTTGGAGTTTTTTATAAAATAAAAACCCTGTTAAAACAGGGCAGTGGTTAAATTTCTGGAAATAATTTTGCGAAAAGTGTTGACTGGTTTTGTTTGGAGGCGTATAGTTCGGTTCTTCGCTGCTGACGCGGTGAAGAAAACGAAGCAGACAGTATAACACAGTTAGTTAGAATTT
>NZ_JBQCVH010000009.1:0-96902 GCF_051958545.1 Neisseria sp. P0009.S010 | reverse complement strand
GAAGGTGGTCATGGAAAATCCCCTAAATGTCTTAGTAGGAATTTAGGGGATTTTGGGGAATTTTGCAAAGGTCTCAGGCCGTCTGAAATCGGGTTTTCAGACGGCCTGAGTTAATGCAACAGTTTATTTTTGCCAATAGGTTTTGACGTTGACGAATTCGTACAGCCCGAATTCTGATAGCTCGCGTCCATAACCTGAAGCTTTGACGCCACCAAAAGGTAGGCGCAGATCGCTGCTGGTGTGGCGGTTGATAAAGACAGAGCCTGCTTGAATTTTTTCGGCGTATTGCCATGCATTTGCCGTGTCGGCTGTGTAGATACAGGCGCCGAGGCCGAAAGGTGTGTCGTTGGCAAGTGCGACGGCGTGATCCGGATTGTTGGCGCGTAAAATCATGGCAACTGGGCCGAAGACTTCTTCGTGCCAAACGCGGCAGTTCGGGTTGATTTGATCCAATACCGTGGCAGGGTAAAACCAGCTTTCTCCCTCAGGGATATAACCGCCGCTCAAGCACTGCGCGCCATGTGCAACCGCATCTTGAACCTGCTCGTGTACGGTTTGACGCAGGTCTTCGCGGTGAAGCGGGGCAAGGGTAGTGTTCGGGTCTTTGGGATTGCCGGTTTGCAGTTTGGCGCATTCGGCAAGGAAGAGCGGGATAAATTGTTCGGCAATATCTTGGGTAACAACGATGCGCTTGGCGGCATTGCAGGATTGTCCGGCATCGCGAAAGCGCGAATAGCAGGCATCGATGACTGCACGTTGCAGATCGGCATCAGGCAGGATAATAAACGGATTGCTGCCGCCCAGTTCAAGGACGGTTTTTTTCAGATGTCTGCCCGCATGGGCGGCCAGCAAGCGACCGGTATGGGTCGAACCGGTAAATGCCATGGCATCGGTATCTTCAATGGCTTTAAGCGTGTCTTCATGGTTTAACCATGCGCCGATAAGCGGCAAACCTTTGGGGACGAGGTTGAAGAGTGTTTCGCTGACGCGGGCGACACTGGGCGCAGGTTTGACCGCGCAGGCATTGCCGGCACAGAGGGCAGGGATGGCAAATCGTAAAATCTGCCAAACAGGGTAGTTCCACGGCATGACTGCCAAAACAACGCCCAAAGGCTCGAAGCGGACTTGGCTGAGGCTGGCTTGAGTGGCGATGGTTTTATGGGCAAGCAGTTCGGGGGTAAGGCGGACGTAATAGCGGATAAGCTCGATGGATTTGCTGATTTCGGCACGGCATTCGTGCAGGCAGCGTCCGACTTCTTCGCAGACCATTTCAGCAAGGCGTTCTTGGTTTTGGGTAAGGCTGTCGGCAAATTGTTGTAAGAGGGCAGTGCGCTCGATAATGCTTGATTGTGCGAAGGTTTGCTGAAGGGTTTGGAGGCGGTTTAATTCGTCGGTGAACTCGGTATAGCTTTGCGCCGGTCTGCGGTAAATGGTTTCTCCGGTGAAAACGTGGGTGCTGTGAAACATGGTTGACTCCTTTGTTTTTATGTTTTTATGAGGCCGTCTGAAAATGTTTCAGACGGCCTTTTATTGTGATGATTGTACTTCAAGCGACCAGTTGGGGGAAAATGGATTTTAAGCCGGCAACAATAATCTCTACGGAAATGGCGGCAAGCATCATGCCCATGATGCGGTTGAGGATGGTCAGGCCGGTAGTGCCCAAGCGTTTGCTGATGCGTCCGGCCACGACCAGAATGAAATAGCAAATCAGGCTGACCAAAAAGCCGGAGATGATAATTAGGGCAATATCGCTGTAATTTTTGGCGGCAGAGGAGTAAATGATGACGGTAGAAATACCGCCGGGACCGATGGTAATCGGAATGGCAATGGGTACGACGGCAATGGCTTTTTCATTGCGGCGGATTTGTTGCTCATGGTGATGCTCTTCTGAATTGGGGTCGATTTTGGGCTTGGCAGGATTATTGTTGCCGTTCATTAAGGAGATGGCAATCAGCAAAACCAGAATACCGCCGCCGACTTGGAAAGAGCCCACGCTGATACCAAGTACTTTCAACAAGATACCGCCACTCAGTGCAAAGACGATGATTACGATGAAAACGGCCAATGCGGCAGTACGCGCGATTCTGCGCTTTTCTTTGGTGCTGTGGTTTTGTGTCAGATCAAGATAGATTGAGAGCGCGCTGAAAGGATTAATCAGCACGAGAAATGCCACAAGCAGCTTGCCGATTTCTACACCCAGTTCCATATTATTCCTCGCTTTCAGTTAGGTCATCGTTATCCGCATTACGGCGGCGGAGGTTTTTGTGTTCGTTGGCAATACCCATCAGCAGGGCGAGCACCACCATGATGGAAAGTGTAGCCGTACCGCCGTAGCTGACCAAGGGGAGGGGGACACCTACGACGGGCAAAATACCGCTGACCATGCCCATGTTTACAAAGGCGTAGCAGAAAAAAGTCATGGTCAACGCGCCTGCCAAAGTACGACTGTAAAGGGATTGCGCTTGTGCGGCAATCCACAATCCGCGTGCCAGAATGATGAGGTAAACCAGCAGTAAAAGGATATTGCCAATCAGGCCGAATTCTTCGCCGAATACTGCGAGAATAAAGTCAGTCGTTGATTCGGGAATATAGTCTAAATGGGTTTGCGTACCGTTGAGCCAGCCTTTACCCCATACGCCGCCCGAGCCGATGGCAATCATGGATTGGATGATGTGGTAGCCTGCGCCTAACGGGTCTTTGGTTGGGTCGAGCAGAGTGAGGACGCGGGTTTTCTGGTAGTCGTGCATGCCGTAATTCCACAAGAGCGGCAAAGCGGCCACAAAGGCAATAATGGCGGAAAAAATAGCCTTCCAAGGCAATCCGGCAAAGAAGATGACAAAAATACCCGAAGCCATAATCAGTGCTGCCGTACCCAGATCTGGCTGCTTCAATATCAGGGCAACAGGAACAAGAATCAGAACGAGGGCAACAATATAATGTACCCATTTCAGACGGCCTTCATAGCGTTGGAAATACCACGCGACAGTCATGGGAATACCGATTTTCATGATTTCGGAAGGTTGGATACGGGTAAAGCCGAGGCTCAGCCAACGTGTCGAACCGTTGACGGTAACGCCGGCAACTTCGACGCCAATCAGCAGTAATACGCCGACAATGTAAACAGGTAGGGCAACTTTGGCAGCCATTTGCGGCTTGAATACGGCGATAATCCATAAAAGGACAAAGCCCAAAACGGTATGGATGGTTTTGTTTTCCAATTGGCCGAACTCTTGCCCGTCTGCAGAATAGAGCAGGAACAGGCTCATGATGTAGATGGCGAGCATGGCAAAAAACAGCCAAGGGTCAATCGGGGCCGCAATGGTGGATTTGAAATTTTTCCACACTGATGTGTTATTCATGATGAACCTCCGGCTGTGAGGCAGGGCTTGTCGGCGTCAGTCCGTAGGCAGATTGGAAAATGCTGGTAATAGGCTGATGCTTGTCCGTTGTTTCAGTTTTGGCTAAATCTGACTCAAGGCCGTCTGAAAACTGTTGCGGCTTGACGTGAAGCATATAAAAATCAGTCATTTCACGGGCCAATGGCGCGGCATACGCACCCCAGCCGCCGTTTTCCAAAATAACGGCAATGGCAATTTCAGGTTTTTCCAATGGCGCAAACGAGATAAACCATGCGTGGTCGCGGTGTTGTTCGCGCAGGGCTGCGGCATTGTAGCGGCCGCCTTGTTTAATTTGTACGACTTGGGCTGTACCGGTTTTACCGCCCATCGTATAGGCGAGTCCGCCACCGATACGGTGCGCCGTACCACCCGGTTTCAATACCTTTTCCATTGAGCGTTTGACGTATTCGAAGTTATCGGCTTTGAACGGAATTTGACGCTCAGGATTGGGGTTGATACGGGTAATTTTGCGCGCGCCGAAATCCAATACTTCTTTGACCAAATGCGGCTGATAAACGACACCGTTATTGGCCAGAGATGCTGTCGCATGTGCCATTTGCAAAGGCGTGTAGGCGTTGTAGCCTTGGCCGATACTGACGGAAACCATCTCGCCGGCGCGCCATTCTTTGGCAGTCGGGTCGGAAGATTTGGCAAAGCGTTTGGCTTTCCATTCGCGGCTGGGCAAAACGCCTGTGTATTCGCTGGGCAGGTCAATGCCGGTTTTCTGGCCGAAACCGAATTGCGCCAGATACGGAGAGGCTTTATCGATACCCATTTCGTAACCCAAACGGTAGAAGAAGGTATCTGAGGATACTTGAATGGCTTTGCTCAAGTTGGCCGAGCCGTGACCGCTGCGGACGGAGTCGCGGAAGATATGGCGGCTGCCGGGTATGCTCCATGCGCCGGGTGCAGGGACGATAGTGTTTTGAGTAATTTTGCCGCTTTCCAACAAAGCCATGCCCATAAAGGGTTTGAATGTAGAACCCGGCGGATAAAGGCCTTGGGTAACGCGGTTGATCAAAGGCTTTTTCCAATCGTCATTCAGCATTTTCCAAGTGTCGCTGTCGATGCCGTCAATAAAGAGGTTGGGATCAAAGGAAGGTTTGGAAACAAAAGCCAAAACAGTACCGTCTTGCGGATTGATGGCCACCAATGCGCCACGGCGGTCGCCCAAGATGCGGTCGGCTTCCTGTTGCATACGGATATCCATACCTAGGCGCAAGGTTTGCCCCATTTTGGACGGAACATTTTTCAATACGCGGACGATGTTGCCGTAAGCGTCTTTTTCGACTTCCTGATAGCCTGGAATGCCATGAAGCTGGTGTTCGTAATATTTTTCCAAGCCGGATTTGCCGATATGTGTACTGCCGCGGTAGAGGGCGGTCAGGCCTTCTTCTTCCAGCATTTCTTTGTCTTTGTCGCTAATACGGCCGATATAGCCTAAGAAATGGGAAGTCAGTTTGCCGTAAGGATATTCGCGGAAAGTGCGTGAATTGACCTCTACGCCTTTGAATTCGCGCAGATGTACGGACAAACGGGCGGCTTCTTCATCGGTCAGTTTGAGTTTGAGTGGGATATTTTCAAATTTTCTATAGCTTTCGCGGTATTTTTTGAAGCGTTTTAAATCTGTCGGCGTGATATCGACGTATTTTTTCAATGCTTCAATGACATCTTCCATCTTGCCTTCGATGCGGCTGGGAATAACTTCGAGCGAAAAGACAGGATAGTTTTTGGCCAAAGGAACGCCGTTGATATCGACGATTTCGCCGCGTACGGGCGGCGTTGGAATCAGGGTGATGCGGTTGCTCGATGCTTGACCGGAAAACTCGTTGTGCTGAGTCACTTGCAGGTAAAAGAACCGCGCCAGCAAGATGGAAAAGAAGATAACAATCAGGATAAACGCAACGAGCAGGCGCAACAAAGCGTCGGCTTGTGCTGCCTGAGCGGAAGGTTTCTTGATATGTTGACCACCGGAAAGACGGCGTGGAAGAGTCGGTTTCATCTTTTCAGTGGGAGCGGTAAATACGGGTCACAATCAACATTAGCTGGCTGAGTATCGGCCAAAGTAATGTGCCGACAAATGGGGCAACAAAGCCTTGCAAAGTGATGACCTGATGATTAAGGAACAAACGGGCAACAGTTAAGACGGCCTGATTGAGAAGCAGCGCAGCCAAGACAGCAGCCAATTGCATAATGTGGCCGTACAGCATGATCTGGCGGCGGTGGTTTAAAATGAAATAAGTCATCACGACGTAAGACAGGGCGTGCAATCCCAAAGTCGCGGCGGTTGCGGCATCGACAATCAGGCCGATGGCAAAAGCCAGTCCCATGCCTGCGCGTTGCGGTTGGTGCAATGCCCAATACAGCAGCATCAGTGCCGTCATTTCAGGCAGCCAGAAGAACCCGTCAAAGGAAAACGGCATAAAGTCCAGTATCATCATCACGATGAGACTGGCCGCCATAATGTGCAGCGGTACTGCACGGTAAGAATCGTCAAAATCGTTCATGAAATCAGCGTGGGGAAGAAGGGGCGGAAGAAAGTACCAAGACAAAACGGCTGCTGCGTAAAGCGGCTAAAGGCGTCAGTTGCGTATCGTAATAAGGCGTTCCCGATGCGCGGACAACCTTGCTGACGGTTGCAACGGGAATCCCCGCCGGATAAGTACCGTCCAAGCCGGAAGTCAGTAGAATATCGCCGGGTTTCAAGTCTGAGCCGGTTGGAAAATAGCGCAAATCCAAACCGTTGCCATTGCCGTATGCCAAATTGCGTTCGCCGGTGCGACTGACGGCTATGGGGACAATGCTTTGTCCGCCTGAAATCAGCCCAATTTCCGCACTTTGTGTGTGAACTTGTGTCAACAGGCCGATCAAACCGCTTTGATCGATGACCGCATCGCCAACTTTCAAACCATCTTGGCCGCCCTTGCCGATAATCAGTCTTTCGGAAAGCGGATCTTTGCCATTGGAAATGACTTCCGCACCGATAACGTTGTGAATGCCTTTTTGTTGCAAACCGTACAGTTTTTTTAATTCGCGCAATTCATCAGTATTGACTTTATCTCGCTGCAAATCAATTTTCAGACGGCCATTTTCTTCCAGAAGTTGGCGGTTTTGTTCCAAGAGCTCGGATTTGGACTGGGAGAGGTCGGCAAAATATTGATAAAGTTGAACAGGTTGATTTGCCAGCCATTGAACAGGATAGAGCATGGGCATTACTGCAGCACGTACAGGCTGCATCAATGAAAAGCGGTAATCTGCCACCATCAGGCCGGCAGCCAGAGCGATATAAACGACAAAACGAGGCAACAGCTTAGAGCCTTTTGCCTCGTCAAAGCGCAAAGAAGAGCGTTCCATAACCATCTACCTTATGGGTTTTCCGTGAATACGGTATCCCATTTGCCGATATAGTCCAAAGCCTTACCGGCACCATAGGCAACGCAGTTCAGAGGTTGGTCGGCAATACCGACGGGCAGGCCGGTTGCGTCGGCCAAGACAGTATCGATACCGTGCAGAAGCGCACCGCCGCCGGTCAGCATAATACCGCGGTCGGCGATGTCGCCGGCCAATTCAGGCGGAGCCTGTTCCAAAGCTAGACGAACGGCACGGATGATTTGATTTACCGTTTCACTCAATGCTTCACGGATTTCATCTGAAGTAACTGCCAAGGATTTAGGCGTACCTTCGGCCAGATCGCGGCCTTTAATGCGCATGGCTGTTTCGGTTTCAAAGCCCGAGGCAGAGCCGATTTGTTTCTTCAATTCTTCGGCTGTAGCTTCGCCAATCAAGACACCGCGATGGCGGCGCAGGTAATGGATGATACTTTTATCGAATTCATCGCCGGCTGCGCGGACAGAAGCAGAATAGGCCATGCCGCCCAGTGAAAGAATACCGATTTCAGTCGTACCGCCGCCAATATCGACAATCATCGAACCTGCCGCATCTTCAATCGGCAAGCCCGCGCCCAAAGCGGCGGCCATCGGTTCTTCAATCAAATGCACGCTTGCCGCGCCGGCGGCAAACGCCGAATCCAAAATTGCTTTACGTTCCACTTGGGTAGAGCCGCCAGGAACACAGATAACCACGCGAGGCGGAACCAAAGACCGTCCTTCGGTGGCTTTTTTAATCAACATCCCCAGCATACGCTCGGTGATCACAAAGTCTGCAATCACACCGTCCCTCATCGGGCGGACAATTTCGATATTGCGCGGCGCACGACCCTGCATCTTTTTGGCTTCCGTGCCCACTGCCATAATTTTACTTTTATTGCCTGCGCCGGATTGAATCGCAACCATGGACGGCTCATCCAAAACAATCCCTTTGCCGCGTACAAAAATCAGCGTGTTGGCCGTGCCCAAATCGATGGCAATATCATTGGAGAGGAAACGAGATAAAAGACGAAACATTAGGATTCCTGAAATTCCGGCCCAGTCCGGATGCTTTAAGCAGTATTTAAAATAAGAAAAACAGGTACACGGTTTTAGACGGATAAATGCGCCCTTAAAAGGCCGTCTGAATCAAAACACCATGCCAACCTGTTTGGTTTTCGGTTATAATTCTTCGCTTCATAGAAGACGAAATGCAATGATACCCCAAACCCAAGAGGCATTGCTATCAGACAAGGATTTTTTATGGCTTTAAGCTTAAATGATGTGGAAAAAATCGCAAAACTCTCGCGCCTCACTTTAACGGACGAAGAAAAAAACAAAACGCTTGCCGAGTTGAACGATATTTTCGCCATGGTTGAAAACATGCAAAGCGTCAATACCGACGGTATCGAACCCATGGCGCATCCGCACGAAGCCGCTTTACGCCTGCGCGAAGATAAAGTGACTGAAACCGATCATGCTGCCGAATATCAGGCTGTTGCCCCCGAAGTGCGCAACCGCCTGTATATTGTTCCTCAAGTAATTGAAGAATAAGGTTTCATACGGCCTTTGCTTATCGGCAAGCCCCTATTGCAAGGCCGTCTGAAAGGATTTTTTGTTCAGACGGCCCGATTTATTGATTTAAACGGATGTTTTCAATATCTGTTTTGAAAGCAAAAACTGTTTTATAGAAAGTACGGCACAATGACCGCTTACACGCTCAAACAAGCCAGCAGCCTGCTGCAATCCAAACAAATTTCCGCAGTCGAATTGGCGACCGAATATTTGGCCGCTATTGCTGCGAAAAACCCTACCATCAACGGCTACGTTACCATCGATCAAGATAAGACCCTTGCTGAAGCTAAAGCAGCCGATGCGCGTATCGCGGCCGGTAATGCAACAGCTTTGACCGGTGTGCCGGTTGCTTACAAAGATATTTTCTGCCAAACAGGTTGGCGCAGTGCATGCAGCTCCAAAATGTTGGATAACTTCGTTTCTCCTTATACTGCTACTGTGGTGCAAAACCTGTTGGATGCCGGCATGGTTACTCTTGGCCGTACCAATATGGACGAATTTGCCATGGGTTCGACCAATGAGACTTCGTTCTACGGCGCAACCAAAAACCCATGGAATCTTGAACATGTTCCCGGCGGTTCGTCAGGCGGTTCGGCTGCCGTGATTGCGGCGCGTTTGGCACCGGTTGCGTTGGGTTCGGATACCGGCGGTTCTATCCGTCAGCCTGCATCGCATTGCGGTATTACCGGCATCAAGCCGACTTACGGTACGGTTTCACGTTTCGGTATGGTTGCCTATGCTTCCAGCTTCGACCAAGCCGGCCCTATGGCGCAAACAGCCGAAGACTGCGCGATTTTGTTGAACGCTATGGCCAGCTTTGACGAGCGCGATTCCACCAGTTTGGAGCGCGACAAAGAAGACTACACCCGTGATTTGGACAAGCCGCTCAAAGGTTTGAAAATCGGTTTGCCTAAAGAATATTTTGGCGAAGGCGCAGATGCCGATGTTCAGACGGCCTTGCAAAGCGTTATTGATTTGCTCAAAGTACAAGGAGCGGAGACTGTTGAAGTTTCCCTGCCGCAAACATCATTGTCGATTCCTGCTTATTACGTTCTTGCCTCTGCTGAAGCAAGTACCAACTTGTCCCGTTTTGATGGCGTACGTTATGGCCACCGTGCGGTGCAATTTGGCGATTTGGAAGAAATGTACAGCAACACCCGTGCCGAAGGTTTTGGCAGCGAGGTCAAACGCCGTATCATGATCGGTACTTATGTATTGAGCCATGGTTACTACGATGCGTACTATTTGAAAGCGCAAAAACTGCGCCGTCTGGTTGCCAATGATTTTCAGACGGCCTTTGGTCAATGTGATTTCATTTTGGCGCCGACTGCGCCGACTGCCGCGCCAAAACTCGGCAGCGACATTCACGACCCTGTGCAAATGTACTTATCCGATATTTACACCATCGCCGTGAACCTTGCCGGTTTGCCTGCACTGACTCTGCCTGCCGGTTTCAGCGCAAACGGCCTGCCGATTGGTGTGCAATTTATCGGCAACTATTTCTCCGAAGCCAAAATTTTGGGTGCCGCACATCAAGTTCAGCTGAACAGCGATTGGCACACTAAAGCGCCGGAATAATGTTTTAGGGCCTTGATGATTCAAGGCCGTCTGAAAATAAACCATATAAAAGCGCCTGAATGTATTGAGGTGCTGCATATTGTAGATATTTAAAAACATGACAGCCACCGACTTCATTCAAATCATTGGGACAGCCGCGTTTGCCATTTCCGGCTATTTGGTCGGCTACAACAAGCGGTTGGATGTACTCGGTGTCGTCATTACTGCGTTACTGACGGCTGTCGGCGGCGGCATGATACGCGATGGCTTGGTCGGCCGGATTCCGCAAGTGTTTTTGCAAACCGATGCGCTGATAGTTGTATTTGCCACGCTTGCCATCGCATGGTTGATAAGGGTGCAACGTTATCGCAGCACCTATTTGGCTGCTGCTTTTATTATTGCCGATGCCATCGGTTTGGCAGCGTTCAGCATTACCGGCGCACAAATCGGTATGACCTTGCAGCTCAATTTGTTCGGCGTTATTTCTTTGGCTTTTGTGACTGCCGTTGGTGGCGGTATTGCGCGCGATATTTTGGTCAATGATGTGCCGATGATTTTGCGCACCGACCTTTACGGCAGTGTAGCCATTTTGATTGGCGGGCTGATTTATCTGTTCGGGCATTTGGGCTGGATTAATATTTTTACGTTAAACCTGCTCTTTGCCGGCGGATTGTTGTTTCGCCTGACTGCATACCGTTTCCATTGGCAACTGCCCGGTTTCCAACGCCGCAGGAAATAAACTTATCTTATCAGACGGCCTATTATGTTTTTTATTCAGGCCGTCTGAAAAACGAATCACTCATTTAACCGATTAACTTTTTTTCGACAGAAAGACCCTTATGACTTGGGAAACCGTAATCGGACTGGAAATCCACGTCCAACTCAACACCCAATCCAAAATCTTCAGCGGCGCATCCACTGCATTCGGTGCCGAGCCTAATGCCCACGCCAGCGTGGTTGAGTGTGCGTTGCCGGGCGTATTGCCGGTAATGAACCGCGAAGTCGTCGAAAAAGCCATCAAACTCGGTTTGGCTTTGGATGCGAAAATCAATCAGAAAAACGTGTTCGACCGTAAAAACTATTTTTATCCTGATTTGCCAAAAGGCTATCAAATCAGCCAGTTGAATTTGCCGATTGTAGAACACGGCAAACTGGAAATCGTAGTGGGCGATGAGGTTAAAACCATCAATGTTACCCGTGCGCACATGGAAGAAGATGCGGGTAAATCCGTGCACGAGGGTTTAAACGGTGCCACCGGTATTGACTTGAACCGTGCCGGTACGCCTTTATTGGAAGTTGTCTCCGAGCCTGAAATGCGTTCCGCAGCCGAAGCCGTGGCATACGCTAAAGCGTTACACGGTTTGGTAACTTGGCTGGATATTTGCGATGGCAATATGGCGGAAGGCTCGTTCCGCGTTGATGCCAACGTATCTGTCCGTCCGAAAGGTCAGGCAGAGTTCGGTACACGCCGTGAAATCAAAAACCTCAACTCTTTCCGCTTCTTGGAACAAGCCATCAATTATGAAGTGGAAGCGCAAATTGAAATCTTGGAAGACGGCGGTAAAGTACAGCAGGCAACCATGCTGTTTGACCCTGAAAAAGGCGAAACCCGTGTGATGCGTTTGAAAGAAGATGCACATGATTACCGCTATTTCCCAGATCCGGATTTGCTTCCGGTCATTATTTCAGACGGCCAATTGCAAAAAGCCAAAGAGCAAATGCCAGAGTTGCCGCATGAAATGGCGGCGCGTTTTGTTGTCGATTACGGCGTGTCTGACTATGATGCGCGCCTGTTAACTGCCAGCCGCGCTCAAGCCGCCTATTTTGAAGAAGCAGCCAAAGCCTGCGGCCAAGGTAAATTAACGGCGAACTGGATGAACGGCGAGCTTGCTGCTACTTTGAACAAAGAAGGTTTGGAATTAGCTGGAAGCCCGATTACGGCTCCACGCCTTGCCGAGTTGGTTGCTAAAGTTGCAGACGGAACATTAAGTAGCAAATTGGCGAAAAAAGCTTTTGAAGCAATGTGGGCCGAGCCTGAAGCAGGTATTGCCGAAATCATCGAAAAACATGGCTTGCAACAAATTACCGACACTGGAGCAATTGAAGCGATGGTGGATGAAGTGTTGGCAAATAATGCGAAAGCCATTGAGCAATTCCGTTCCGGCAATGAAAAAGCCTTGAATGCGATTGTCGGCCAAGTGATGAAAGCAAGTAAAGGCAAGGCCAATCCTGCTCAAGTTCAAGAGTTGATTAAAGCCAAATTAGCTTGATAGATAGGACAGGCCGTCTGAAAAATAGGTCTTATTTTTCAGACGGCCTTTATTTTTGATTCTAAAATTATTCTAAATACCATGACACATACTATTACCTTATCAGATCAAATAACATTTACGGCAAACGATGATGAAACCGTTCTTGCTGCTGCGACCCGTCAGAATTTAAATCTGCCCCATTCTTGTAAAAGTGGCGCCTGCGGACAATGTAAGGCCGAGTTGATGAGTGGTGAATTTGAAATGGGCGATCATATTGATAAAGCCATCAGCGAAGAAGAAAAAGCGCAGGGCAAAGTGCTATTGTGCTGTACTACTGCGAAGAGCGACCTGAAAATCAATGTGCAGGGGTTTAATCCGAATGCTTTGCCAGTGCGCACTTTGCCTGTACGTATCGAAACGATTGAAATCAAACATGATGTTGCTTTGTTGAGATTGGCTTTGCCTAAAGCCCCATCGTTTGCATTTTATGCAGGGCAGTATATTGACTTGTTGCTTCCGGGTAATATTAGTCGCAGTTATTCAATCGCCAATTCACCTGACCAAGAAGGCGTTTTGGAGTTGCATATTCGGAAACGAGAAAATGGCGTATGTTCGGAAATGATTTTTGGTGCAGAGCCTAAAATCAAAGAAAAAGGCATTGTCCGCATTAAAGGCCCATTGGGTACGTTTACTTTGCAAAAGGACAGCGATAGACCGATTGTTTTGTTGGCAACGGGTACAGGTTACGCACCTATCCACAGCATCTTGCTTGATTTGATTCATCAGAATAGCGAACGTCAGGTTCATTTTTACTGGGGAGCACGTCAGCAGGAGGATTTGTACGCATTGGAAGAAGCAGAAGCATTAATAGGCCGTCTGAAAAATGCGAAATTCTTGCCTGTTCTTTCTAAGCCTGATTCTGAATGGAAAGGGGAGAGTGGATATGTGCAAAACGTTGCAGCACAAAATTATCCTGATTTGAGCCAATATGAAGTTTATGCTTGCGGGTCACCAGCCATGACGGAGAATGCGCAAAGTTTGCTGACTCAAAATTGCGCTTTACCGGAAGATGCCTTCTTCTGTGATGCTTTTTCACCGGCATAGTGATGTGTATACAGGATTTATATGTTTGAATGCAGCTGTTAAGAGTAAAATTTGACGGCAATCTATTTGAAGAGGAGAGTGTGTTTTTACACACTCTTTTTTCTATGTGGAAGTTATTGCATGGATGTTTATGTCTTGAAGAGATAACTATTTTGTTATCAAAAATTGAATTTATAATTTATCATAAAGAAAAAGGCCGTCTGAATATTTTAGACGGCCTTTGTTTTGAAGCAAGTATTAGCTACCAATCAGTTTCAAACGTTGACCAGGGGTCACCGTACGTGTATTGCGGTTCCAACGGCGGATATCATTAATATCAACATTGAAACGGTTGGCGATGGTGTTCAAAGTATCGCCTTTGCGTACAGTGTAGGAAACGTTTTGAATCGGGTTGCTGCGGACTTTTGCCGGAGCAGCTGTAACGCGGAGGATTTGGCCTTTTTTGATATTGTTACCTTTGATGTTGTTGGCAATAATCAAATCGGCTACGCTCAAGTTGTAACGTTTGGAGATGTTAAACAACGTATCGCCATCTTCCACGCGGTGTATACCTGCTGCAAGTGCTGCAGTTTGTGTGTTTTGTTGGCCATTTACACGGGCAAGACGCGCATTGATGCGTTGTTGTTGTTTAGCGGTATTGGCTGCGATACGTTCTGTACGAGCGTTTTCAGCGGTGACAACAGTTTGAACTTGTTTGGTTTCAGGAGTCGCTTCAGCAACAGTCGCTGCAGGTTCCTCTGCAGGTCGGCTTTGTACCAAAGCCATCAGGTCATCATGCTCTTCTTGAACCGGCGCAGCAGCAACAGATTCAACTGCTGGAGAAGGGGCTACATCGTTTGCGGCAACAGTCGGTGCAGTCAAGTCGGCAGGGATAGCCGCTTTGGGTGCTTCTGCAACATTTGTGGTAGCAGGCTCAATAGCAGTATGGACCATGGCTACAACTGGGGCGGTCATTTCTATACTTGCAACTTGAGGCTGCTCTTTGGTTTCTGTTACCGCTACGGAAGTAACGTTTTCAGTTTTGCTGTGTGCAATAAAGTCAACCGGTTTAGTGGACTGAGGAACAACAGGTGCAACAATATTGGTCACGGTAGTTTGAGCGACTTTAACCGGTTCTACTGCGTTGGAAGCAATAATCGGAGACATGGCCGGCATATTGGATTGGTAAGTATCCGGCGTATTGTCTTTGTCAATAAAGTTAATAATGTCTTGGCTTTGGATAGCTGAGTTTTTAGCCACTAAAATGCTGCGGCCTTCAGAAATGGCGCTACCGCTCAGGCCATTGAGGCGTTTGAGTTCGGCTACGCTCATACCGGTATCGTTAGCAATGGCGTTAAGCTTTTTGTTGCCCAAAGAAGTATAAATATCCCAAGACATTAGGGTATCTGGATTGGCATTGCGGTAGTTCTTTTCAAATGCGGAAACCGCAGAAACCGGCAATAACAGGCGACGGTTGTTTTTAGGGATGAATACTGGAGCATTGAAACCTGGGTTGAGTGCCAACAGTTCGCTTTCGCTGATGTTTGCAAAACGAGCAATTGTGCTGTTATCAATAGGTTTGTCGATGCTGACAGATTTGAAATACGGCTGATTGCTGATTTCGCTGATATTCATACCGAAGGTTTGCGGATTGGCAACGATATTGCGGACGGCCAAAAGTTTGGGAACGTAGTTGCGTGTTTCGTTCGGCATACGCAGGTTTTCGTATGTCGGCTCCAAACCTTGCGCACGGGCACGGTTTACGGCGCGACCAACATTACCTTCGCCCCAGTTGTAAGCAGCAAGGGCCAAAGACCAGTCACCGAACATACCGTGCAGGTATTGCAGATAGTTCAGCGCGGCATCAGTAGCGGCGTAAACGTCGTGACGACCGTCATACAAAGGCGTTTTTTCCAAGCCGAAGTGGCGGCCGGTAGCCGGCATAAATTGCCACAGGCCGGATGCGCCGACGTGTGATTTGGCTTTGGTTAAAAATGCGCTTTCAATGAAAGGCAACAAAGCGATTTCAGCAGGCATATTGCGCTTTTTAACTTCATTGGCAATATGGTACATATAAGGTTTGCTGCGGGAGATGGTGCGGTCGAAATATGCACTGTTTGCAGCAAATTTGTTTTCATGGCGGCGAACCAGTTCTGTGTTGACTTCGTTAATGCGGAAGTCTTTACGTAATGATGCCCACAAGCTACCAGAGCCGAAGGTTTGTGTTTTGGCTTGGTCGAGCAGGGAAGAGTTGAGGCGCATCATTGCCATGCCGACTTGGTTGGGCGTAGCGTTTTGCGCGTAGGCTGTGGCGGAAACTGCCGACAGGCTTGAAACGGTCAGAACGATGGTTTTTAGTTTTGCCATAGTAAATAGAGTTATCAAATATATAATAAAATTTTGTCCTTTCGATGGTATCGTTTCAGCATTCAAACGTCAAGTCGGGCAGGGAATTTGCGTGTATGATGTGGTCGTGGTGTTAAAATTCTGTCACACAAGTCGGGATGCATAGGAGAGCATTTAATGGAAACTTTTTTTATGCAAACGCCAATGGGGCAATATCTTGCTCAAAAAGAGGCGGATTTTTTCAGACGGCATTTGCAATATTTGAATAGGCAAGTGGCGGTTCAATTGGACGGTGTATGGCAGAGGCCGTCTGAAAATATGATTGTGGTACCGCGCGATGTGCTGATGGATGCTGAAATGTTGGCATTTGAAACGCATTCCGTGGATGTATTATTGATGCCCCATCTTTTGGAAATTTCATCTGCCGATTTGGTGTTGCAAGAGGCATTTAGGATATTAAAACCCGAGGGCAGGTTGATTTTAACGGGGTTTAACCTTAAATCTTTGTGGGGGTTGAGCTCGTGGTTTGATGGTAAAAGACTGCCTATGAAATCTCAATGCTTGGCTCTGGCTGAGTTGAAACGAAAAACTGCCGCTATTGGTTTTGAAATGGAATATGGGCAGTTTATGGATTATCTGCCTGCTGTGAATTCATCATCTGCTTTGAAGTTTTGGCAGTTTATGGAAAAGGCAGGGGATAGGTGGTGGCCGCAGTGTGCGGCGGTGTATGGTGTGGTTTTAACGAAACATTTGATTGGTGTCCATCCTTTGCCTGAATTGGAATCTGCATTCGATGGCAATACGGTTGCTTTAAGTACGGCACGTTTGGCCGAATAGTTTTCAGACGGCCTATATATAATGATGAATTTGGAGAATAATGATGCCTGAATTACCTGAGGTAGAAACGACTTTACGCGGAATCGCGCCGCATATTGATGGCAAAAAGATAGAAAAAGTCATTATTCGCCAGTTTAAATTGAGATGGCCTATCCATCCGAACTTGGCGCAAATTTTGGCCGGGCGCAAAGTTTTGGCATGCAACCGGCGTGCGAAGTATTTGATTGTTACTTTTGAAACGGGTATTTTACTTATGCATTTGGGTATGTCCGGCAGTTTGCGGATTTTTACCGCCGATGATGAGCGCATCGCCACGCCGGATAAACATGATCATTTAGATTTTGTATTTGATGACGGTACCGTATTGCGTTATCACGATCCGCGTAAATTTGGTGCGGTATTGTGGTATGAGGGTATTGCCGAGCATCATCCGCTGTTGGAAAAGTTGGGACCGGAGCCGCTCTCGGATGATTTTGATGCAAATTACCTGTATCAGAAATTGAAAACCCAAAAGCGTGCAGTCAAATTAGCGCTGATGGATAATGCAGTGGTGGTTGGTGTCGGTAATATTTATGCGAATGAAAGTCTGTTTAAGGCAGGTATTTCGCCATTGCGTCCGGCGAATAAGCTGACCAAGAAAGAATGCGCATTATTGGTGGAAACCGTTAAAGCGGTTCTGCTGAGGGCGATTGAAACGGGCGGCAGTACACTGCGAGACTTCGTTAATAGCGATGGAAAAAGCGGCTACTTTCAGCAGGAATATACGGTCTATGGCCGCCACAATGAGCCTTGTGTCCAATGTGGCGGGTTGATTTTTAAAGAAACTTTGGGGCAGCGTGGAACATTTTATTGTCCAAATTGCCAGAAATAGTTTCAGACGGCCTTAAATGTCAGAGGCCGTCTGAACATAATGAACACAATACAGAAGAAATTTTATGTCTAAACAAAAAGCTCCTTTTTTTAAACGTCTGAGCCGACTTTGCCGTTTGGCAGCTTGGTTATTCAGAACCGGCCGGGATTTGCGTGCCATTGATGGCAACAATGCAGAGGAACGCAATCATGCTGTGGTTGTTTTGGGAAAAGGTGCGTTGGATGCTTTGGATATCGAATTGGAAATCGGCGTACCGCCTCAAGGAAATGTGAGTGGTACTTTGGTGGTGGCCAACCATGTGTCTTGGTTGGATATTTTTGCCATGAGCGCCGTTTATCCGAGCAGTTTTATTGCCAAGCAGGAAATCAGCGGTTGGCCGGTTTTGGGAAAAATGGGTAAAAATGCCGGCACGGTGTTTATCAACCGCAATTCCCGCCGAGATATCGAGCCGATTAATCAGGCGATTTGTGCAGCATTGAAAGCAGGGCAGAATGTCAGCTTCTTCCCTGAGGCGCGTACTTCTTCCGGCTTGGGTATTTTGCCGTTTAAAGCTGCCCTGTTCCAATCGGCTATTGATGCGAAAGCGCCGATTCAGGCGGTAACTTTGCGATATTATGATGACGAAGGACAACGGACGGATCTGCCATCCTATGCGGAGGTAAACCTGCTTCAATCTTTATGGCGCATTGTTTCTATGAAGAAAATCTGTATCCGCTTGGATTTCTCGCCTCAGTACAAATCGACAGATATGCCTGATAAAGACCGCTATGCTTTGAAGGATATTGCGGAAACAGCCATCGGTGAAATTGTGGCTTCGGATTCTCCCGTTCAGCCCTTACCTAAAAAATAATTTCAGTCAGGCACTTGTTTTATTTCAGATAGCCTTCATTTAGAGGAATAGCTGTTTTCGGTTTAATTGAATTGATAGTTTGATGTAATTAATATTATTTGAACTATAAATTATACAAATCGATAGGCCTGCATTAGAATGCAAGCATTGATTCATTTCTCAAACCCGAATTTTTAAGGAGCTTAAAAATGGCTTTGCAAGATCGTACCGGTCAAAAAGTACCTTCCGTAGTATTCCGCACTCGCGTTGGCGACACTTGGAAAGATGTTTCTACTGATGATTTGTTCAAAGGCAAAAAAGTAGTCGTGTTTTCTCTGCCTGGCGCATTTACTCCAACTTGCTCTTCTTCTCACCTGCCACGCTACAACGAATTGTTTGGTGCGTTCAAAGAAAACGGTGTTGACGCAATCTACTGCGTATCTGTAAACGACACTTTCGTAATGAACGCTTGGGCTGCTGAAGAAGAAGCCGACAACATTTACATGATCCCTGATGGCAACGGTGAATTCACTGAAGGCATGGGCATGTTGGTTGGCAAAGAAGACTTGGGCTTCGGCAAACGCTCTTGGCGTTACTCCATGCTGGTTAACGACGGCGTGGTTGAAAAAATGTTTATCGAACCTGAAGAACCAGGCGATCCTTTCAAAGTGTCTGACGCTGACACTATGTTGAAATACATTGCTCCTGACTGGAAAGCTCAAGAGTCTGTTGCCATCTTCACCAAACCTGGCTGCCAATTCTGCGCTAAAGCTAAAAAAGCGCTGCAAGACAAAGGCTTGTCTTACGAAGAAATCGTATTGGGCAAAGATGCAACTGTTACTTCCGTACGCGCTATTACCGGCAAGATGACTGCTCCTCAAGTATTCATCGGCGGTAAATACATCGGCGGCAGCGAAGACTTGGAAGCTTACTTGGCTAAAAACTAATTGCCTGTATGCTTAAGACGGCTTGAAAAAGCCGTCTGAAAGACCCAAATATAGAGTTATTCAGACGACGTTTACAAATCGGCGTTCTGAATAACTCTATATTTACAAGTAGAATTTGAGATTATTGTTTTAAATCGATATTTAGGTATTGGCTATTGATTTTTAAATTTTGATAGTTTGTGAAGTTTAGGCCGTCTGAAAACGGATAACCTGATGGCAATATCGGTTTGGATATAGACAGTAAGGATAAAATATGAAAAAAATTCAAGCAGATGTGGTAGTACTGGGTGGCGGTACCGCCGGTATGGGCGCATTTCGCAATGCCCGACTTCATACAGACAATGTTTACCTGATTGAAAACAATGTATTCGGAACAACTTGTGCGCGTGTCGGCTGTATGCCGTCCAAATTGCTGATTGCGGCTGCGGAAGCGCGCCATCATGCTCTGCATACCGATCCGTTTGGCGTACATTTGGATAAAGACAGCGTAACGGTAAACGGTGAAGAAGTCATGCACCGCGTGAAGTCCGAACGCGACCGTTTTGTCGGTTTTGTAGTCAGCGATGTAGAAGAGTGGCCTGCCGACAAGCGTATTATGGGTACGGCAAAATTTGTTGACGAACACACCGTCCAAATCGATGACCACACTCAAATCACTGCAAAAAGTTTTGTGATTGCTACCGGTTCGCGCCCTGTGATTTTCCCTCAGTGGGAAGTTTTAGGCGATCGCTTGATTGTGAACGATGATGTTTTCTCTTGGGATACCCTGCCTAAGAGTGTGGCCGTGTTTGGTCCTGGCGTAATCGGCTTAGAGTTGGGTCAGGCTTTGCACCGTTTGGGCGTAAAAGTTGAAATTTTTGGCGTAGCAGGCGCGATTGGCGGTATTTCAGACCCTGTTGTCGCTGAAGAAGCCAAAACTGTTTTTGGTGAAGAGTTGACCTTGCATTTGGATGCCAAAACCGAAGTCAAATTGGACGTAGAAGGCAATGTTGAAGTTCATTGGGAACAAGATGGCGAAAAAGGCGTGTTCCATGCCGAATATGCTTTGGCTGCCGCCGGCCGCCGTCCGAACGTGGACAATATCGGTTTGGAAAACCTGAATATCGAAAAAGATGCACGTGGCGTGCCTGTTGCTGATCCGCTGACCATGCAAACCAGCATTCCGCACATCTTTATCGCAGGCGATGCATCCAATCAATTGCCTCTGTTGCATGAAGCTTCCGACCAAGGCAAAATTGCCGGCCACAATGCCGCTATTTTCCCGAATATTGAGGGCGGATTGCGCCGTAGCGTAATCGGCGTGGTATTCACCAGTCCGCAAATTGCCACTATCGGTTTGAAATATGCGCAAGTTGCAGCGAAATATCAACCTGATGAGTTTGTCATCGGCGAAGTTTCCTTCCGAAACCAAGGTCGAAGCCGCGTTATGTTGGTAAACAAAGGCCATATGCGTTTGTATGCTGAGAAAGCAACCGGCCGTTTCATTGGTGCGGAAGTTGTCGGCCCTGCTGCCGAACATTTGGCACACTTGATGGCTTGGGCGCATCAAATGAAGATGACGATTCCGCAAATGCTGGATATGCCGTTCTACCATCCGGTAATCGAGGAAGGTCTGCGTACTGCATTGCGTGATGCCGATGCAAAATTGAAACAGGCTTGATTATTTGATGGAATAAAGGCCGTCTGAAACTCATAGTGAGGTTTCAGACGGCCTTTTTTTATGTTTTGAAGCTATTAAATCAATTCTAAATCCGGACCGGCATTTTGCGCACGACGGCTTCGTAATTGAATGTCTAAGCGCAAGTCATGGGCGGAGTCGGCATTTTTAATAGCGTCTTGATAGCTGATATCGCCGTTTTCATACAAATCATATAAGGCTTGGTCAAAAGTGATCATACCCATGCCGGTTGATTTTTTCATCATTTCTTTGATGTTGTGGACTTCGCCTTTTCGAATCAAGTCGGCAATAATGGGCGAATTGAGCAAAACCTCGACAGCCGCTACGCGTCCCCGTCCGCCTTCACGGGGAATCAGGCGTTGCGAAATAAAGGCTTGCAGGTTGAGCGATAAGTCGGTCAGCAACTGGGTACGGCGCTCTTCGGGGAAGAAGTTGATGATGCGGTCGAGCGCTTGGTTGGTACTGTTGGCGTGCAGTGTCGCCATACACAAATGGCCGGTTTCTGCGAAGGCAATGGCGTAGTCCATGGTCTCGCGGTCGCGGATTTCGCCAATTAGAATGACATCCGGCGCTTGACGCAGGGTGTTTTTCAGCGCAATCGGCCAATTTTCGGTATCTACGCCGATTTCGCGTTGGGTGATGATGCAGTTTTTGTGTTGGTGGATAAACTCAATAGGGTCTTCGATGGTAATAATGTGGTCGAAGCTGTTTTCGTTTCGATAGTCGATAAGGGAGGCGAGGGAAGTGGACTTGCCCGAACCTGTACTGCCGACAAAAATAACCAGACCGCGTTTTCTGAGGGCGATGTCTTTCAGAATAGGAGGCAGATTGAGCGTTTCAAATTTAGGGATATTACTGGTAATGGAACGGAATACCAAAGCAGTTGCACCGCGTTGAACCATTGCATTGACACGGAAGCGGCTGGTATCGGGCAGGCTGATGGCGAAGTTGCATTCGTTGGTGGAAGAAAATTCTTCGATCTGTTTGGAAGACATAATCGAAAAAGCGATTTCCATACATTTTTCAGCACTCAGCGGCTCATCGCTCAGTCGCGTAATTTTACCGTCCACTTTCATGGCCGGCGGGAAATTGGTGGTAATGAAAAGGTCGGAGCCTTTGTATTTGTTCATATGGCGTAGCCAAGCGAACAATTCTTCTTTTGCGCCCGGAGTATTTTCGTTAAACATAAGAATTTAGGTATTTAAAATAGAGTTATTTTATCTATAGTAATTATAACAGAGGCAATCATTATTTGCTGATTGCTAGCTAGAGCATCAATCTGTTTTAAATTGGGTGTCGTTCTGGGAATATAGCAGATTTTTCAGTATCCCTGTGATTTTAAATTCTGCTGTTATAATGTTGCCCGATTAGTGAATGGAAAGGTAACGAGATGTCAGTACAAACAATTGCCGTGGTCGGCGCAATGGAACAGGAAATCGAGCTTTTGCGTGAAAGCATGACCAATGTCAAGCATGTGTCCTTCGGTAAATTCTCGGCGTATGAAGGTGAATTGGCCGGAAAACGTATGGTATTGGTTTTGAGCGGTATCGGTAAAGTCAATGCGGCGGTTTCGACTTCTTGGGTCATTCATCAGTTTGCACCGGATTGCGTCATCAATACCGGCAGTGCAGGCGGTTTGGGCAAGGGCCTGAAGGTCGGTGATGTGGTCATCGGCGAAACTGTGGCGCATCACGATGTTGACGTAACGGCTTTTGGTTATGTTTGGGGACAAGTACCGCAACTTCCTGCCGTGTTTGCATCGGATTCAAACTTGATTCGCCAAGCAGAAAAGGCGGCGCAAGTGTTTGACGGAGCGGCTGTCACGCAAGGCCTGATTGTCAGTGGCGACCGTTTTGTGCACAGCAGCGAAGGTGTCGCGGAAATCCGCAGCCATTTCCCAGAAGTAAAAGCAGTGGAAATGGAAGCTGCGGCGATTGCGCAGACTTGTTACCAGTTGGAAGTGCCGTTTGTGATTATTCGCGCGGTATCCGATTCGGCCGATGAGAAAGCGGACATCAGCTTTGAAGAGTTTTTGAAAACGGCTGCCGTCAGCTCGGCGAAGATGGTAACCGAGATTGTCAAATCGCTATAAAATCATGCAGAAACGTTGAATTTCCGTTAGAATACGGAACGATTCAACCTTATTCTAAGGCCGTCTGAAAACCGAATCCCTGTTTTTTCAGACGGCCTTTCCGACTTTAATTGCATTTATCTTAATAACAATATGAAAAACATACGGAATTTCTCCATTATTGCCCACATCGACCACGGTAAATCGACGCTTGCCGACCGTTTTATCCAATACTGCGGCGGTTTGGATTTGCGCGAAATGAGTACGCAGGTGCTCGACTCCATGGACATCGAAAAAGAGCGCGGTATTACCATTAAAGCGCAAACCGCCGCGCTCAACTATAAAGCACGCGACGGGCAGGTGTATCAGCTCAACCTGATTGATACTCCGGGACACGTTGACTTCTCTTATGAAGTTTCCCGTTCGCTGTCAGCTTGCGAAGGCGCGCTTTTGGTGGTCGATGCGTCCCAAGGTGTAGAAGCGCAAACCGTGGCGAACTGCTATACCGCGATTGATTTGGGCGTGGAAGTTGTGCCCGTTTTGAACAAAATCGACTTGCCTGCCGCAGAACCCGATCGCGTGGAGCAGGAAATTGAAGACATTATCGGCATTGATGCCGTTGGCGCGGTACAGTGTTCTGCCAAAAGCGGTATTGGCGTGGAAGACGTTTTGGAAGAAATCGTTGCCAAAATCCCTGCGCCGACCGGCGATGAAAATGCACCGTTGCAAGCGGTGATTGTTGATTCATGGTTTGACAACTACGTCGGCGTGGTCATGTTGATTCGTGTGAAAAACGGCACCATCAAACTGAAAGACAAAGTGCGCTTTATGGGCACCAAGGCGGAAACTCAGGTTGAGCAGCTAGGCGTATTCACACCAAAATCAGTTCAAAAACAAGAACTCAAAGCCGGCGAAGTAGGCTTTTTGATTACCGGCGTGAAAGAATTGGGTCAGGCGAAAGTCGGCGATACGGTTACTTTGGTTGCCAACCCCGCCTCTGAGCCGCTACCCGGCTTCCAAGAAGTACAAAGCCAAGTATTTGCAGGCCTTTATCCCGTGGAAAGCCACGACTACGAAGCCTTGCGTGACGCTTTGGAAAAATTGCAGCTTAACGATGCTTCGTTGAAATTTGAGCCTGAGGTTTCCCAAGCATTGGGCTTCGGTTTCCGTTGCGGCTTCTTGGGCCTGTTGCACTTGGAAATCGTGCAGGAACGTTTGGAGCGCGAGTTCGACATGGACTTGATTACCACTGCGCCAACAGTGGTTTATGAAGTCGTGTTGAAAAACGGCGAGAAAATTGAAGTTGAAAATCCGTCCAAACTGCCTGAAATCAGCACTATCGAAACCATTCTTGAGCCGATTATCACTGCGACCATTCTTGTGCCGCAGGAATATGTCGGCAACGTCATGACTTTGTGTAACCAAAAGCGCGGCGTTCAGGTCAATATGCAATACATGGGCCGCCAAGTCATGCTGACTTATGATTTGCCGATGAACGAAGTCGTAATGGATTTCTTTGACAAGCTTAAATCGACTTCGCGCGGTTATGCTTCGTTGGACTACCATTTCAAAGAATTCCAACCGTCTGATTTGATTAAGCTCGACATTATGGTCAACGGCGAAAAAGTCGATGCCCTGAGCCTGATTGTGCACCGTCAAAGCGCCGTTCACCGCGGTCGCGAGCTGGCATCGAAAATGCGCGAACTGATTCCGCGCCAGATGTTTGATATTGCCGTACAGGCCGCTATCGGCAGTCAGATTATCGCCCGTGAGAACGTCAAGGCCCTGCGTAAAAACGTTTTGGCGAAATGTTACGGCGGCGATATTACGCGTAAGAAAAAACTTCTTGAAAAACAAAAAGCAGGTAAGCGCCGCATGAAACAAGTGGGCAATGTGGAAATTCCGCAAAGCGCATTCTTGGCGATTCTGCAAGTGAGTGATAAATAATGAGTATAAATCTGACTTTAGGCGCAATCGTTGTACTGCTGGCCGGTTTGGTCCTCAACTTCAAAAGCAGCAAAGAGCGCCAGGAAAACGGCGAATGGAGTTCCGGCCTGCAATGGAGTTATCTCTTGTGCATGGTCGGCGTATTCGGCATTCTGTCCGAGTTTATGAGCTTTACCGCCGTATTGCTGGTGTTTGTCGTGTTCACCGGTATTGTTTGGGCAATCCATAAAGGCCGTCTGAAAAAAAGCGAAACCGGCGAAGACAATGCGCATTTTACCGACTACATGGGCGGCTTTTTCCCCATCATCTTGGTTATCTTTGTGTTGCGCAGCTTTATTGCCGAGCCATTCCAAATTCCGTCCAGCTCCATGCGTCCTGGCTTGGTTAAAGGCGATTTTATCTTGGTGAACAAATTCTCCTACGGTATCCGCCTGCCGATTTTGAATAAGGTCATTATCCCCGTCGGCAACATTGCCCGAGGCGATGTCGTGGTGTTCAATTACCCACTTCAGCCTGAGATGAATTACATCAAACGTATCGTCGGTATTCCGGGTGACGTTGTGGAATATCGTGATAAGGTTTTGACTGTTAACGGTGAAATTATTTCTGAAAAACCAAACGGCAACTATCAATACGCAGATGATACCGATCCGTCTATAATTCATACGCTTGAGCGTTTTCAGACGGCCTTGAACGGTAAAAATTTTGACGTGGTCAAGGAGACCGGTCAGCCTTCCGTATCTATTGCTGTATTGAACAAATACACTTCAGAAGTAATGCCTGAAAGCAATTACTCGCTTGAAACAAGCGGTTTGGAAAATTGCGAATACGCAGAAGACGGTAATGGCTTTATCTGTAAAGTTCCTGAAGGCCGTTATTTCGCAATGGGCGACAACCGCGACAACAGCGCCGATTCCCGTTATTGGGGATTTGTCGATGACAAACTGATCGTCGGTAAAGCCTTCTTTGTTTGGATGAACTTTGGCGAACTCAGCCGTATCGGTACCAGTATCAAATAAGCAATAACAGATGAAAAGGCCGTCTGAAATTTTTCAGACGGCCTTTTTTGTCTCTATTTTTTGTCTTTTAACGAACCTAAATAAATAGCCAATAAAGTCAAAGTGGCACCGCTCCATTGGACGGTATTAATCGGTTTATCCAGCCAGAAATAATCGATCAACATGGCGGCGACTGGTTCGGAGAGTAGTAGCAGGCCGGTCAGTGACAAGGATAAAAGCGGGATGGCATAAGCAATCAATGCCCAAGCGAAGCATTGCATGACGATGCCGTAGATGGAGACTAGAATCACATCGTTTAAAGTTTTGGGGTAAAGATGGGCGGCATCGAATAGCAGCGATGGGATGACCAGCGCCATTGCGCCGCCGAAGCTTAAAATCATCATCAGCGGAAACAAACCGACTTTTTCCTGCTCATGGGTTTTGCGTACGAAAACCATAGACAGGGCCAGCATGGCACCGGACACTACGCCGCTGACAAATCCCCATGCGGCATTGTCGTTATGACCGAACTCTGGGCTGCCGATTAAGGCTACGCCTATGGTGGCCAATATCAAACTTAAAATTTGCAGGGTGCTTAGACGTTCTGAATAAAAGAAGAAGCCGATGGCGGCTAAAAAGAAAATCTGCAGGCTGTTGAGTAAGGTGGAAATGCCGGGGCCTACGGCGTGAATGCTTTCGTGCCAAAGGGCGAGGTCGAATGCGAGGAAAACGCCGGATAAGATTGCGTAGCCAACCGTTTTTCTTTTCGTAGGCATTTTTTGTCTGAAAAAACGCCCGAGTAGGAAGAATATAGGGGCGGCGATCAGCAGGCGCCAGAATGCGATGGCGTAAGGGCCGACATCGACAAATTTGACGATCAAACTGCCCAAGCCGAAGACGACGCAGCCGACGACTAGCAGGGGTGCTGCATAATTTCCCGAACGCGTGTCCATCGGCTTCTCCAAGAATCAAATGAAGGCGATTATTCCATAAAATATAGCTGAGGCGCTAATGATAAATAGTCGTAAGCCAAGATAAAGGGTTTATGATGAAAGGCCGTCTGAAAACTGTTTCAGACGGCCTTTTGATAATTTTCTGGCTTGATTTCGTATTGTTGTAGTATAAAATCGTTTTACGCCGTGTTTTCAGACGGCCTGATCAGTTTTGGTTTTGAGAAAAGGATTATTGGAAATGGCAAACCCTATTCGTGCGTTTTTGGATTATGTGCCGTCGGTTGATGAGTCTTGTTTTGTAGATGAGACTTCGGTAGTGATTGGCGAAGTGTCGCTGGCGGAAGATGTATCGATTTGGCCTTATGCCGTATTGCGCGGCGATGTGAACAGTATTTCTATCGGCAAACGCAGCAATGTGCAGGACGGCAGCGTTTTGCATGTGTCGCATAAGAATGCGGCGAAGCCTGACGGTTCGCCTTTGATTATCGGCGATGATGTGACGATTGGGCATAAGGTCATGCTGCATGGCTGCCGAATTGGGAATCGTGTGTTGGTGGGCATGGGTTCGATTATCTTGGACGATACGGTTGTCGAAGATGATGTGATGATAGGCGCGGGCAGTTTGGTGCCTCCGCGCAAGCGTTTGGAAAGTGGTTTTTTATACGTCGGCTCGCCTGTGAAACAAGTGCGTCCGCTGACAGATGAGGAAAAGGAATTTTTGACGTATTCCTCTGCGCATTATGTCCGCCTGTCCGGCCAGCATAAAATTTCAAAATAAGGACAACCAATACAATGAACGCAATTTATCTGGCTTCGGGCAGTCCGCGCCGTCGTGAGATTTTGGAGAATTTGGGTTTCACGGTACGCCGCCTTCCTGCGGATATTGATGAAACCCCTAAAGAAGGCGAAGCCGCAGTAGAGTATGTGCGCCGTATGGCATGCGAGAAAAATCAGGCGGCGGTGGCGCAATGGTTTGCTGCTCATGATCAAGAACCTGAGTTTGCTGTATTGACGGCGGATACGACGGTGGCGGATGGTGCGGCTATTTTGGGTAAACCTGAATCCGAGGCGGATGCGGTCGATATGCTGGAACGCTTATCCGGACGGACGCATCAAGTGCTGACGGCTGTATGCGTTTACTGGCGAGGCGTGCGCCATGATGTGGTGCAGACGAGCGAAGTGCGCTTTAAAACGTTGACGGCTGAGGAGATTGCAGCCTATGTTGCCAGCGGCGAGCCGATGGATAAAGCCGGTGCGTATGGGATTCAGGGCTTGGGCGGCGTATTTGTCGAGCATTTGCAGGGTAGTTTTACCGGCGTGATGGGTTTGCCGGTTTATGAGACCGCGCAACTACTGAAATCTTTGGGTTTGGAATCGCCTCCGTTTGCTTAAAATTAGGCAAATGCCGTCTGAAAGCGTGCCGACAAAAACGCCTGTTTCAGTTACAATACTGCCTTAAACAGCTTGCTTGAAGAAAGATATGAAAGAACATAAGGCCCGGAAACGCTTCGGGCAGAATTTTTTGCAGGATACGCGGATTATTAGCGATATTGTCAATGCGGTCAGACCGCAGCCTGATGATATCGTGATTGAAATCGGCCCGGGCTTGGCCGCCATTACCGAGCCTTTGGCGAAAAAACTTAACTGCCTGCATGTTTGCGAAATCGACCGCGACATCGTACGCCGTCTGAAAACCTTGCCGTTTGCAGATAAATTGGTGATACACGAAGGCGATGTATTGCAGTTTGATTTCAACAGCATTGAAGGCAAGAAAAAAATTGTCGGCAACCTGCCGTACAATATTTCCACGCCACTTTTGTTCCGATTAAGCGAAGTGGCAGACGATGTGATCGATATGCACTTTATGCTGCAAAAAGAAGTGGTCGAACGCATGGTGGCGCAGCCGAAAACCAACGACTATGGCCGTCTGGGCGTGATGCTGCAATATTTCTTCGATATGGAAATGTTGATTGAAGTACCGCCTGAATCCTTTGATCCTGCGCCGAAAGTAGATTCGGCCGTCGTGCGCATGATTCCGGTGAAACACCGCATCGGTAAAGCGGAAGATTTTGAACATTTTGCCAAACTGGTGAAACTGGCTTTCCATCAACGCCGCAAAACCATACGCAATAATTTGAAGGAACTTGCCGGCGATGATGATTTGCAGGCAGTCGGTATCAATCCGCAAGATAGGGCAGAACACATTGCCGCTGAGAAATATGTGGAATTGAGCAATTATCTGGTTCAAAAGGCCGTCTGAAACAGTGATGGCAATTTTTAAGCAACCTCCTATTCAATGGGGGTTTCTGGGTGATTCATATTTGTGGCGCGAGTTGGCGCAGTATTTTTCCGGTAAGGATATGCCGCCTGAGCGGCACCGTTTTGAAGCAGCAATTATCGGCGCAGTTTGAGTATTGACCGGGCATCGTCTCGATAGGGAAGAGCAATTTAAAGTCAATCGGTACAATAAAGGCGGAATCTCCGGCAGCATAGTCAGTTGCCGCTTTTGGCTGGAAACGGCCATTCCTTTGCTTTGGCAGCGGTAAACGCAACTCAAGCCCCGAAAATTTTGGTAGTTTGGAAAGAAATAATGATTAAATTCAAAAATGTACACAAACATTTTAAAGATTTGCACGTTATCAACGGTGTGAATCTGGAAGTCAAACAAGGCGAAGTGGTCGTTGTATGCGGCCCTTCAGGCAGTGGCAAATCGACGTTGATTCGTACGGTAAACCAACTCGAGCGCATTGAAAGCGGCGAGATTTGGGTAGACGGCATCAATGTTGCCGATCCGAAAACCGATTTGAACAAAGTGCGTGAAGAAGTGGGCTTTGTGTTCCAAGGGTTCAATCTGTATCCGCATTTGACTGTCTTGGAAAATATTATTCTTTCTCCGATGAAAGTGAAAAACCAAAGCCGTGAAGAGGCGGAAAAGAAAGCGATGGAGCTTTTGGAACGTGTCGGCTTGGCGCATAAAAAAGACGCGCTGCCCGGCCAGCTTTCCGGCGGTCAGCAACAGCGTGTGGCGATTGCACGCGGTTTGGCGATGGAGCCGCGTGTGATGTTGTTTGACGAGCCGACTTCCGCACTTGATCCTGAAATGGTCGGCGAAGTATTGAAAGTGATGAAAGACTTGGCGGAAAGCGGCATGACCATGATGTGTGTGACCCATGAAATGGGTTTTGCGCGCGAAGTCGCCGACCGTGTGATTTTTGTCGATAAAGGCCAGATTTTGGAAGACGAAACGCCGGAAGAATTTTTTACCAATCCGAAACACGAGCGTGCCAAACAATTCCTGCAACAGGTAATGACACATTAAACTCGGGCCGTCTGAAATTTCAGACGGCATGATCGGTTTGAATGATTTTGAAAGTTGAAAATAATGTATTTTGTTGACCGTACTGCTGTCGTGCTGAAACCGACCGCCCGTTTTTTGGAATGGCTGAAATCCGCCGATGAAAATATGCCTGACCTGACCGTCGAGCAACTGCGTACCAACTGTTCCGTATTCCTTGTGCCGCAATTTGATGAACCCGAATCCGTCATTTCCTATTTTGACGAACGTTACCAGCAGATTTTTGAAGCCGAATTGGCAGGCTGGGACATCGATAAAAGCAAATGGCCGCAAGACATGAGTTTGAAGGCTTTTTGGGAATTTTTCGATACCGAAATCCACGATATGGTTTTGGATATGGAAGAGGCGGAATTGAACATTACGCCTGTTTTCGACAATATGATGTAAAGCCGTGAGAAGTTTTCAGACGGCCTTAAAGCCTTCGCGTTCTTTGAAAATTCTGATTGTCTTCTTACACCTTTCGGCGTTGGCCTTATGCCTTGCCGAGTTTTACGGCTGGATGATGTGGCTGGGGTTGGCGGCGTTGGCCGGTAGTTTTGCCTATGCTTGGCGCAGCGTTAATTTTCATGCTCAAAATGCGGTCAGGAAAATCATCATCGACCGCCAATACCGTGCGACGGTTTACTTGAATGGCGAGGAAGAGGGAAGAAGCGCGGTTTTGCAAGACAGCAGTATGTTGACGGTTCATGCTTTGTTTTTGCAATGGAATGTTGACGGAAAAATAGTCAAACACTGCATCTTGCCCGATATGGCCGACCGTGATGCCTACCGCCGTCTGAAAGTATGGGCACGCTGGTGTCGGGAAAAAGAAGACAAAGCAGAACTTGCGGCAGATATGGATTAAACGGCTGTTTCAGACGGCCTTTTGAAGCGATAAATACAATGAAAACATTACAAGACTGGCTTTCTCATTTGGAGACTGCCCATAGTTCTGGCCTTATCGATATGGGTTTGGAACGTGTGGGAGAAGTGAAAAAACGCATGAATTTGGTGCCGCAATGTCCTGTCGTCGTGGTGGCGGGTACAAATGGCAAGGGTTCCGTATGCGCCTATTTGTCGCATATTTATAAAGAAGCCGGTTTTAAAGTCGGTACGCTGACCAGTCCGCACCTTCTGCGTTACAACGAACGAATCGCCATCAACACTCAGCCGGTTTCAGATGAACTGATTGTTTCCTCATTTGAGCGCATCGAAGCGGCGCGCGGCGAAATTTCTCTGACGTATTTTGAGTTTAATGCTTTGGCTGCCGTCGATATTTTCATGCGTGAAAATGTGGACGTAATGATTTTGGAAGTTGGTTTGGGCGGACGGTTGGATGCCGTGAATGTATTCGATGGCGACTGTTCGGTCGTTACCAGCGTGGATTTGGATCATCAGGCATTTTTGGGCGATACCGTTGAGCAGGTCGGTTTTGAAAAAGCCGGAGTGTTCCGTAGCGGCAAACCTGCCGTGTGTGGTCAGAATCCTGCACCTGAATCATTGGTCAAACACGCAGAAGAAATTGGCGCAAAACTGTTGATGGTTCAGCGAGATTTTGATTTTACGTCAATGGAAAGCGTACAGTGGAACTACCGCTTCCATCCGCAATCTTCAGACGGCCAAAGCCGTAACCGCAATTCCTTGCCGTTTCCTGCTTTGCGCGGTGCCTATCAGTTGTCCAATGCCGCGTGTGCATTGACTGTGTTGGAATGTTTGAACGAACAATTGCCGGTTGATATCGGCGCGATTAAACGTGGTTTGTTGTTGGTTGAGAATCCTGGACGTTTCCAAGTTTTGCCCGGCCGTCCGCTGGTGGTCTTGGATGTCGGCCACAATCCGCACGCAGCCCGTGCTTTGCGCCGCAGCCTGATTAACCTTGCCTTTGCCCAAAAACGTACCGCCGTATTCAGTATGTTGTCCGACAAAGATATTGATGGCGTGCTGGAAATCGTTAAAGACCAGTTTGACGAGTGGAATATCGCGCCTTTAGATGTGCCGCGCGGCATGACGGTAGAGGCTTTGCAGGCCAAATTGGCTGAACACGGCATCGATAATGTAAATGTTTTTGAAACTGTCGCTGCTGCCTATCGCACTGCTTTGGCTAAAGCAACCGAAAATGATAGAATCGTTGTTTTCGGCTCATTCCATACTGTTGCCGATGTAATGGCTGTTTTGAAAGAACACTAACGAGGAAATTATCATGTCCGACAATAAACAAAAAGAAACTCCAAACGGATACGATTTAGACGGTTACGAACAACTCAAACGTCGCAACCGCCGTCGCTTGGTCTTGGCCTCCGGCTTGGTGGTGGCATCGGGTATGCTGTTCGGTCTGGCACTGACTTCCGGCGACGATAAAAATTCACCGTTTAAAGAAGCGCCTGTCGGTCAGAGCCAAGTCAAAAAGGCTGACGAGCCGAGCAAGGCTGTTGTTTTGGAGCCGAATAAAGAGGATGTTGCTGCTGCCGAGGAGGCTGCCCGCCACGCGGATGCCGAAGCGCCAAATAAACCGCAAAATGCAGGCGACGAAGAAGACAATGCGCCGGTTGAAGTATTGAAGCCAAGCCGTGAGTCTGCTCCCGAAGATGTCGGCGAGCCGTTGGTTTTGATTAATGATACTTTGGATGACGGCAATATTAAAGGTTTGGAAGAGTCTGAGCGTATTCAACGAGCTGAGGCCGCCAAACGCGAAGCTGCGGAGCGCCGAGCCGAAGAACGCCGCCAACGCCAGGCAGAACAACGTGCTGCGGCACGCAAGGCACAAGCCCAACAGGAAGCGGATGAAAAAGAAAACGCATTGGCTGCTAAAAAACGTGCACTTCAAGCGCGTGCTGAAAAAGCAGAGCGTGAAGCGGCTGCCGAACGCAATAAATTGGCACAATTGGAAAAAGCAGAGAAAGCCATTGCTGAGCGTAAATCTGCCAAAAACAGCAAAGACAGCGTAAAAGACAAGGCCGAGCCTGCTAAGAAAGCAGAAGCCAAAGTTGAAAAACCAAAAAATGAAAAGGCTAAACCGGAAACGGCCAAAGCAGAAAAAGCCGATAAGGTAAAAACTGCCGAGAAGCCGTCTGAAAAAGCCAAGCCTAAAGCTGAAAAAGAAACAGCAGAAGCCAAGCCTGCGAAAAAAGCTGCCATTCAGGCTGGTTATGCTGAAAAAGAACGTGCGCAAAGCCTGCAACGTAAAATGAAAGCCGCAGGTATCGACTCGACCATTACTGAAGTGATGACCGATAAAGGTAAGGTGTATCGCGTGAAATCAGCCAGTTATAAAAATGCACGCGATGCAGAGCGCGATTTGAACAAATTGCGTGTACATGGCATTGCAGGTCAGGTGACCAGTGAGTAATTTGCCTGTTGCCGATTTGTTGGCGACCACCGTCATCGTCATCTGCATCATTATCTCGTTGACACGGGGTATTATTGCTGAAGCAGGGGCGATGGTGGCGTGGGTGGTATCGTTTATTGCAGCCAGAACGCTTGCCGTTCCGTTTGCCGATGTGGTCTTTAAATCGGTTGAGTCGCATTCTTTGGCGGTTGCCATGGGTTTTGCCGCTGTGTTTTTTCTGGCATGGCTGTTGCAGAAACTGGCACGATCGCTGTTGAGCAGTTTGATGTCTGCCGTTGGTTTGGGAAGCATCAACCGTTTGCTTGGCGGCGTATTCGGTGCAGTGAAAGGTGTGATTTTGGTGACACTGGCAGTGATGGTTTTTTCACACACTGATTTGCCGAAAACGGAAGAGTGGCAAAGTTCGCACACAATTCCGTATTTTGAATCACTTGCTGATGCTGCGATGCCTTATCTGCCAGGGAAAGATACCGCAATGCCGCATCTTTCGGGTAAAGCAGCTGAAGTTGAAGAATTGGATGATTGAATTTGACGGATTCAGACGGCCTATGGGTCGTCTGAATCCGTTTTTATTTGCGTAAATTTGACATCATATTGTCAACAATTCGAGCAAACTCATCTAAATTATTTTATAATGACAGCTTACCCATTTAATCTTCAAACTCGGAGAAGCACGATATGTGTGGTGTATTAGGTTTGGTCAGTCATGAGCCGGTCAATCAGATGTTGTATGATGGTTTGCAGATGTTGCAACACCGTGGTCAGGACGCAGCAGGTATTGTTACTGCCGAAGGCAATATATTTCATATGCACAAGGGCAAAGGCATGGTGCGCGAAGTGTTCCGTACCCGCAATATGCGCGACTTGGTCGGTAATGCAGGCATTGCACATGTCCGCTATCCGACTGCAGGCAATGCGGGCAGCAGCGCAGAGGCTCAGCCGTTTTATGTCAGCTCCCCATTCGGCATTGTTTTGGCACACAATGGTAATCTGACTAATACCGAAGAGCTCTATGAAAACGTATGCAACAAACACCTGCGCCACGTTAATACCAGCTCCGATTCTGAAGTCCTACTCAATGTATTCGCACACGAATTACGCCGCGAAGTCTCTAAAAATACAGCCCCTTATCAACTTACCATCGACAATATTTTCAACGCCGTTTCCGAAGTACACCGCTTGGTGCGCGGCGCATACGGCGTAGTAGCCATGATTGCAGGATACGGCATGCTGGCTTTCCGGGATCCTTTCGGTATCCGTCCGTTGGTTTTGGGTTCGCAAATTGACGAATCCGGCAAAAAATCTTATGCTGTTGCCTCCGAATCCGTTGCTTTCAATGCGCTTGCCTATGATTTGGAACGCGATATCCAGCCGGGCGAAGCTGTATTTATTGGTTTTGACGGCACGATTATTTCCCGTCAATGCAGCGATAAAGCCAAATTAAGCCCTTGTCTTTTTGAATATGTTTATTTTGCCCGACCGGACTCCGTCATCGATGGCGTTTCCGTTTATCAGTCCCGTATGGATATGGGTGTATCTTTGGCAGAAAAAATCAAACGCGAGCTGCCTGTCGATGATATCGATGTCGTGATGCCGATTCCCGATACCAGCCGACCCAGCGCGATGGAGCTTGCCGTTCATCTCGAAAAACCTTACCGCGAAGGTCTGATTAAAAACCGCTACATTGGCCGCACCTTTATTATGCCTGGCCAAGCAACACGCAAAAAATCAGTACGCCAAAAACTCAGCCCGATGGAAACCGAGTTTAACGGCAAAAGCGTTTTATTGGTGGATGATTCCATTGTACGCGGTACGACCAGCCGTGAAATCGTCGAAATGGTACGCGCGGCAGGTGCACGCAAAGTCTACATTGCTTCTGCCGCTCCTGAAGTACGCTATCCGAATGTGTACGGTATCGATATGCCGACCCGTGAAGAACTGATTGCAAACGGCCGCAGCGCAGCAGAAATCGCAACCGAGATTGGCGCAGACGGCATCGTCTTCCAAAACTTAGAAGATTTGGAAGCAGTAGTCAAAGCACTCAATCCAAAAATCGAATCCTTTGATTCTTCATGCTTTAACGGTGTTTATCAAACCGGCGATATCGATGAAGCATATCTGAACCGTCTCTCTACCGAAAAATCAGGTTGTGGCGGCTTGAAAGTTCATCCAAGCAAAATGGAACACAGCATCAGTATCAGCGATAGCGATGATGATGAATAAAGTAAATTGACTTACAATAAAGGCCGTCTGAAAATTAATGTTCAGACGGCCTTTAATTATGTTATAGACACATCATGAGTACCGAAACCAAAAATTACATCACACCTACCGGTTGGCAGGCACTGAAAGACGAACTTTATCATCTGGTCAACAAAGAGCGCCCGGAAATCGTCCAAATCGTTAACTGGGCAGCAAGCAATGGCGACCGCAGCGAAAATGGCGATTATCTTTACGGCAAACGCCGTATGCGCGAAATCGACCGCCGTATCCGCTTCCTAACTAAACGCTTGGAAGCTGCTGTCGTTGTCGACCCTGAAGCGCGTGAAGCCACGGACCAGATTTTTTTCAGCGCCACCGTTGGCTTATTGCGCGGAGATGGTCGTGAACAAACCGTCAAAATTGTCGGCGTAGATGAAATTGATACCGCTAAAAACAAAATCTCATGGATTTCCCCTTTGGCACGCAGCCTGATTAAAGCACGCGAAGGGAATGAAGTTGTCTTGGATACACCGGAAGGACGCGAGATTATAGAGATTCTCTCAGTGGAATATATTAAGATTGACTGATTACGCGTGAATAAAGCAAGTGAAGCTATAAAAGGCCGTCTGAAAAATATACTTTCAGACGGCCTTTTATTGATTGTATCTACGTTTTTAAGATTTTCCGGCTTTATCTCCGATTTTGCTTTCTTTGCCTTGAATCAGGTTTTGAATATTGCTTTTATGGCGGTACAACACCAATGCTGCAATGAATACGGTTGCCCATGCCCAAGAGGCGTGTGGCATCATGAAGAAGGCGAAGATTGGGGCACAGACGGTGGCGACCAGTGCGGCGAGGGAGGATACTTTGAAACCGAATGCCATGACCAGCCAAATCAAGGTGCAGAGCAGGGCGGTTGCGGGGGAGAGGGCGAGTAAGACACCTAATGCGGTGGCCACGCCTTTGCCGCCTTTAAAATTGAAAAATATTGGCCACATATGACCGACCAATGCGGCGATGGCGACCAGGGCTATCGTTGCATCAGACAAATTTAAAGCATCTTGCAGACAGCGTGCCAAGATGACGGCAACCAAGCCTTTTACTGCATCGCCGAGCAGGGTCAGTGCGGCCGCTTTTTTCTTACCGCTGCGCAAGACGTTGGTGGCGCCGGGGTTGCCGGAGCCGTAAGTGCGCGGATCGTCCATGCCGTAATATTTTGATACGATGACGGCAAAAGACAGGGAGCCGATAAGATAGGCGGCAATAATGGCGAGTACATTGAACATTTTGGGTGCTTTACTTAAAATGGGAATGGTTATTCTATCAAAAAAACGGACAGGCAAATGGATAAAATCTTTTTGTACGGCATGAAGGCCGATACTTTAATCGGCGTATATGATTGGGAACGCGAGCGTAAACAGACTTTGATTTTGGATTTGGAAATCAGTGTCCCCGAGCGTACCGGCACGAGCGACGATATCGGAGACACCATCCATTATGGTGAAGTATGCGAAGTTGTACGCCGCAGCCTTGCCGAACAGGATTTTTTACTGCTGGAAACTTTGGCGGAACATATCGCCCAATTGATTTTAAATGATTTTGGTGCGGCCAAAGTGCGCGTCCGTATTGTGAAACCGGGTATCTTGCTCGATGTGGCGCAGGTCGGTATTGAGATTGAACGTACTCGGGAATAGGGCTTATCTATGCCGTCTGAAAAAGGATTTCAGACGGCCTTTAATATTTAATAATTTGGAAATGAGGTAAAAAATGGATTTGAAAGAAACTAAATTAAGCAGCGAGCCAATCTACGAAGGTTCTTTTGTTACCATCAGCCGCGATCGGGTTCGCCTACCCAACGGCAATGAAAGCCAACGAGTTGTGATCCGCCATCCGGGTGCTGCGTGTGTGTTGGCGGAAACGGAAGACGGCAAAGTTGTTTTGGTGCGCCAATGGCGTTATGCCGCCGATCAGGCGACGTTGGAATTGCCGGCGGGTAAATTGGATGTGGCGGACGAAGATCCTGCCGAATGCGCTTTGCGTGAGTTGGCAGAAGAAACGCCATATGTCGCCGACAGTGTCAAACTGTTGTACTCCTTTTATACTGCAGTTGGTTTTTGTGATGAGAAAATGTATCTCTACCAAGCGCAAGGCGTGCGTTTGGGTAGCGAATTGAGCAATGATGAAGATGAAATTACTGAAACCGTCCTGATGAGCAAGGACGAGGTGCGCAATGCATTGGTAAACGATGAAATCAAAGATGGTAAGACTTTGATTGGTTTGCAGTATTGGTTGACTCAGAATTGATATGTTAAGTAGAAAATCCTTGATGGATTTCTGAATACTTGAGCCTGATATTTAGATAATAAAGGTTTCATACAAACAAGGCCGTCTGAAAAAGCTTTCAGACGGCCTTGTTTTATTGTGTAGCCGGATTTTAGCCTAATAAAGCCGGTGCAAACCGTGTGATCGTATCGCGTAAAACGATGAGTTTGCCGTGGAAGAAGTGGGACGAACCGGCAATGGTTACAACCGGCAGGCCTTGTGGTTCTGCCCATGTCAGGGCTTTGTTGATTTCGACGACTTCGTCTTCCGCGCCATGGATCATCAATGTTTTGGCGACATCAGGAACATCGGATGGTTCCGGGCGGTCGGTGTAGTGATGGACGGCGGCGCCCATCAGCAACAGCAAATCAGGCGTGCGTGCTTGTGCGGCAAAGGTGGAAACGTAGCCGCCGAATGAGAAACCTGCCAGGACGAATTGCGGCGCGTCAGGATGTTGCACGCGGGCGTAGTCGATAACGGCAATGCAGTCTTGCGTTTCGCCGCGGCCGTAGTCGTGTTCGCCTTCACTATTGCCTACGCCGCGCAAATTGGGCAGGTAGCAATGGAAGCCGAGTTGGCTGAGGGCTTTGGCAGCGGTTTGGATGACTTTGTTGGTGTTGGTGCCGCCTTGCAGGGGATTGGGGTGGTTGATGACGGCAACGCCGCGGGCGGAGTCTTGTGCGCTTGGCAGGTAGATGGTTTCCAGCAAACCGGCCGGGCCGGGAATTTGAATGATATCGGGTTTGAGCATGGGTGTGTCCTTGTTTGTTTTTTCAGACGGTCTGAAGCGGTTTACAGATAAAAATTCTTGCCGTTGTTTTGATTATTGGCTTTCAAATCAGCAAGCATCCGTTTGAAGTCCAAGCCGTATTTTTCGCTTAATTTTTCGGCGCGTTTTTTTAAGTTGTCGAGATTTTGTTCTTTAGGGCTGCTTTGGAATGCCATGACCGCTACGTTGCCGTGGCTTTCTGCAGGCAGCTCGAGTACGCGGCCGTCAAAGACGTTGAGCAGGCGTTCGACAAAGCGTTGGTAACGCTGATCGCCGCTCCACCAGTTGGTCACAAATACACCGTTGGGAGAGAGAGCGTTGCGGCAGTCTTGGAAGAAGGGTTCTTCCACCAAAGCATCGATAATCTGTTCGCCGTCAAAACCATCTACTAAAATTACATCGGTATTGTGGCGGAACACTTTAATATATTCCGCGCCATCCGCCTCGATAATTTCAAAATGTTCGCCTTCGTGCGGCAATTCAAACAGGCTGCGCGCTACGGCGATGACTTGCGGATTGATGTCAATGGCGGTTTGCTTGGTATCGGGCAGGTAGCTGTCTATCCAACGGGCAAACGAGCCGCCGCCCAAGCCAATTTGGGTGATGTGTTTGGGCGGGGTTTCTGCAAACAGCAGCCAACCCATCATGGCGCGGCTGTACGACAACACAAGCTCGGACGGATGATCGACATTCATGGAGCTTTGAATGGTGTCGCTGCCCAAGTGCAGGGAACGGATATTGCCTTCTTCAGAAATACCGACTTCGGGCAGATGGGATTTGGCTGGGCGCAGGCGGCGGTAAGGATGGCGGGGTGGCATGTGTGCAGACGAAAGATGTGAAAGGCGTTATTTTAACAGAAACCATGATGTTTTGCGCTGGGGCGGTTTTCAGACGGCCTTTGAGCGTGTTGGATGGCAAGATAAGGCATGTATTTAATTTTCTTTAAAATCATTGGTTTTTATAATTTCGTGAGTAACTTTGTTTTAAAATGCTTGCCAAGATGGGAACTTATCGGCATAATGCCGACTTCCTTGCCGGTATAGCTCAGTTGGTAGAGCACCTGACTTGTAATCAGGGGGTCCCGAGTTCGACTCTTGGTGCCGGCACCAGTTAAAGACTGATGGTGCTGCAAGGCATTTCAGTAAGCCGGTATAGCTCAGTTGGTAGAGCACCTGACTTGTAATCAGGGGGTCCCGAGTTCGACTCTTGGTGCCGGCACCAATTAAAAGCCCGATTGTGAAAGCAGTCGGGCTTTTTGCTTATGCTTTGATATTTTAAAAGCAGACCTTATAATACCGCGTTTCCATTACAACAAAGGGCTGCCCGTCGGGCGGAACACACAAAACACCATGATTACCGTAAACACTTTGCAAAAAATGAAAGCAGAGGGCGAAAAAATCGCCATGCTGACCGCTTATGAATCCAGCTTTGCCGCGCTGATGGACAATGCCGGCGTGGATGTGTTGCTGGTCGGCGATTCTTTGGGTATGGCGGTGCAAGGTCGTCAGTCCACTTTGCCGGTGAGTTTGCAAGATATGTGCTACCACACTGAATGCGTGGCTCGCGGCACTAAAAATGCCATGATTGTCAGCGATTTGCCGTTTGGCGCATATCAGCAGAGCAAAGAGCAGGCATTTGCGGCAGCGGCAGAGTTGATGGCGGCCGGCGCGCATATGGTCAAGCTTGAAGGTGGTGTCTGGATGGCGGAGACCACTGAATTTCTGCAAATTCGCGGTATCCCTGTTTGCGCCCACATCGGCCTGACTCCACAATCCGTGTTTGCATTCGGCGGCTATAAAGTTCAAGGCCGCGGCGACAAGGCGGAAGCGTTGCTCAACGACGCCAAAGCGCATGATGCGGCAGGTGCGGCAATCGTATTGATGGAATGCGTTCCTGCAGAGTTGGCGAAAAAAGTGACCGAGACAGTTTCTTGCCCGACCATCGGTATTGGCGCAGGCGTGGATTGCGACGGTCAGGTTTTGGTGATGCACGATATGCTCGGCATTTTCCCCGGTAAAACCGCCAAATTCGTGAAAAACTTTATGCAGGGCAAAGACAGCGTTCAAGCTGCGGTCAAAGCCTATGTGGACGAAGTCAAAGCAAAAACGTTCCCATCTGTCGAACATACGTTTGCCGGATAAAATAAACAGGCCGTCTGAAACTTATTTCAGACGGCCTTTTTGATGAATAAAAGCGTATAATCGGCGCGTGATTTCCGTTGATGAAACGGCGGAAAAGATAAAGGATTTTTCAAACCATGCAAATTATTCATACGATTAAAGAATTGCGCGAGTGGCGCAAAACTGCCGGAAAAGTGGCATTTGTGCCGACCATGGGCAATCTGCACGAAGGCCATCTCGCGCTGGTGCGCGAAGCAAAAAAACGTGCCGATAACGTTGTGGTCAGTATTTTTGTCAACCGCCTGCAATTCGGACAAGGCGAAGATTTCGACAAATATCCGCGCACTTTGCAGCAAGATGCCGACAAATTGGCAGGCGAGGGCGTTGCCGTTGTGTTTGCGCCTGATGAAAAAGAGCTGTATCCGAATGTGGAACAGCGTTTCAATGTCGAGCCTCCGCACCTGCAAAATGAATTGTGCGGTAAATTCCGCCCAGGCCATTTCCGTGGCGTGGCGACCGTTGTAACCAAGTTGTTCAACATTGTTCAACCCGATACCGCCTGTTTCGGCAAAAAAGACTATCAGCAGCTGGCGATTATCAAAGGCTTTGTCGAAGACTTGAATTTCAATATCGATATCGTACCCGTCGATACCGGCCGCGCTTCAGACGGCCTGGCACTTTCCAGCCGCAACCAATATTTGAGCGAAGCAGAGCGCGCAGAAGCGCCGCGCCTCTATCAAGAGTTGCAAAACATTGCCACCGCCTTGAAAAACGGCAATCTTAATTACGCCCAGCTTGAGGCCGAATGTATCCACCGTTTGACCGATGCCGGCTGGGTGGTTGATTACGTTGAAATCCGCCATGCACACAGTTTGGCAGTGGCTCATGTTGGCGATAAAGAATTGGTGGTGCTTGTCGCCGCCCGTTTGGGTACCACGCGCCTGATTGATAATTTGGAAGTGGCTTTGGCTTAAAACCAAGCTGCTGTTAAAGGCCGTCTGAAACCTGTTTTTCAGACGGCCTTTTGTTACAATAACGCTTTTGCGTTTCTAAGGCTTTTCCATGTCCAAACCCACCGTTTCCCCGATGATGCAGCAGTATCTCGCCATCAAATCGCAACACGCTGACAAGCTGGTGTTTTACCGTATGGGCGACTTTTACGAGTTGTTTTTGGATGACGCGGTGGAAGCGGCAAAGCTGCTGGATATCACCCTGACCACGCGCGGTCAGATGGACGGCGTGCCGATTAAGATGGCGGGCGTGCCGTTTCACGCGGCGGAGCAGTATCTGGCGCGGCTGGTGAAGATGGGCAAAAGCGTGGCGGTGTGCGAGCAGGTGGGCGAAGTCGGCTCGGGTAAAGGGCCGGTGGAGCGCAAAGTCGTGCGCATCGTAACGCCCGGCACGCTGACCGACGCGGCGTTTTTGGAAGACAAGGAAACCAACCGCATTGTGGCGGTAAACGCAGACAAGAAAAACGTTGCCATTGCATGGGCTTCTTTGCAAAGCGGCGAATTCAAAACCAAGCTGACGACGGCGGACAAACTCGCCGACGAGCTGGCGCGTTTGCAGGCAGCGGAAATCCTGTTGCCTGAAGGTAAAAGCCTGCCTGACGGTTTTCAGGCAACCTCCGCCAACATCACGCGTCTGAACTCATGGCAGTTTGCCGCCGACGCGGGCGCGAAATTGTTGACCGAATACTTCGGCTGCCAAGACTTACACGGCTTTGGTTTGGACGGCAAAGAACACGAAGTCGCCATCGGTGCGGCGGGTGCGCTGTTGAACTACATCCGCTTGACGCAAAACCTGATGCCGCAACACTTAGACGGCATTTCGCTCGAAACCGACAGCCAATATATCGGCATGGATGCCGCCACGCGCCGCAATCTCGAAATCACGCAAACCCTCTCCGGCAAAAAATCGCCGACCCTGTTTTCCATACTTGACGGCTGCGCCACCCACATGGGCAGCCGCCTCTTGGCACTCTGGCTGCACCACCCCTTACGCAGCCGCGCCCACATCCGCGCCCGCCAAGAAGCCGTTGCTGCGTTGAGTTCGCAATACGAAACCCTGCAAGGCCGTCTGAAAAACATCGCGGACATCGAACGCATCGCCGCCCGCATCGCCGTCGGCAACGCCCGCCCACGCGACCTCGCCGCCCTGCGCGACAGCCTATTTGCCCTGTCCGAAATCGAATTGTCCGCCGAGGGCAGCAGTCTCTTAGAAACCCTCAAAGCCGTTTTCCCCGAAACCCTGCCCGTCGCCGAAACCCTCAAAGCCGCCGTGATGCCAGAACCCGCCGTCTGGCTCAAAGACGGCGGCGTCATCAACCAAGGCTATTCGGCAGAACTTGACGAGTTGCGCCACATCCAAAACCACGGCGACGAATTCCTGCTCGAGCTTGAAGCGCGCGAACGCGAACGCACCGGCCTCTCCACCCTCAAAGTCGAGTTCAACCGCGTCCACGGCTTCTACATCGAGTTATCCAAAATCCAAGCCGAACAAGCCCCCGCCGACTACCAACGTCGCCAGACCCTGAAAAACGCCGAACGCTTCATCACCCCTGAACTCAAAACCTTCGAAGACAAAGTCCTGACCGCGCAAGAGCAGGCATTGGCATTGGAAAAACGCCTGTTTGAAGCCCTCCTCAAAGACATTCAGACGACCCTTCCCCAGCTTCAAAAAGCCGCCAAAGCCGCGGCTGCCCTCGACGTACTTTCTACGTTTGCCGCGATTGCAGCCGAACGCGGCTTCGTTTGCCCCGAGTTTGCCGACTATCCGGTCCTCCATATCGAAAACGGCCGCCATCCCGTCGTCGAGCAACAAGTGCGCCACTTCACCGCCAACCACACCCGCCTCGACCACAAACACCGCCTCATGCTCCTGACCGGCCCCAATATGGGCGGTAAATCCACCTACATGCGCCAAGTCGCCCACATCGTCCTCATGGCGCACACCGGCAGCTTCGTCCCCGCCGATGCCGCACAAATCGGGCCCATCGACCAAATCTTTACCCGTATCGGCGCATCGGACGACTTAGCTTCCAACCGCTCCACCTTCATGGTCGAAATGAGCGAAACTGCCTACATCCTCCACCACGCCACCGAGCAATCCCTCGTCCTTATGGACGAAGTCGGTCGCGGCACTTCGACTTTTGACGGTCTCGCCCTTGCGCAAGCCATTGCCGAACACCTGCTGCAAAAAAACAAATCCTTCAGCCTCTTTGCCACCCACTATTTTGAGTTAACCAAACTGCCCGAAGCCCACGCAACGGCAGTCAATATGCACCTCTCCGCACTTGAGCAAGGCCAAGACATCGTCTTCCTCCACCACATCGAACCCGGTCCTGCCAGCAAAAGCTACGGTATCGCCGTTGCCAAACTCGCAGGTCTGCCCAACCGCGCTTTGAAAGCGGCTCAAAAGCATTTAAACGATTTGGAAAACCAAGCCGCCGCCAACCGCCCGCAGTTGGACATTTTCAGCGCAATGCCGTCTGAAAATAGGGCAGATGAGGAAGGGAAAACACAAGAAATTGAACCTGTTGATAATTTGCAGGCCAATGAATTGGCTGAAGCTTTGGCGCAAATTCAGCCCGACAACCTCACGCCGCGCGAAGCCTTGGATGCCTTGTATCGCTTGAAAGAAATTTGCAACAAGGTGTCGTAAATAACTCAAAGGCCGTCTGAAACAGGAGAAACATATAATGAGTTTTGCTGACATTACCGTGGTTGGTATTACCGGTGCAGATTCTTATACCGAGGGCACGATGTATGCAATTATCCGCAGCTGTGCCGAATTGCCTGGAAGCCGTGGATTGCTGATCAGCCCGAGCTGTCCGCAAGGTTTGCCGGAAAATATCCGACATCAGCCTTGCCGGCCATTCGGTTATCTCGAATATAATCTGTTTGTTTTGTACCAACTGATGTATTACATCGATACTGATTATTGTTTGATCGTTCAAAATGACGGCTGGGTGTTGAACGGTCAAAACTGGCAGGATGCCTATCGGGAATATGACTATATCGGCGCACCTTTGCCGATTTTGTTGGAAACCGAAGCCGACGGGCAGTTTTTCCTGAAGGGAACCGACCAATATTTGGCCAAACAACATCTGATTCAGACTTCTCCAAATTTGGACGAGCCGCAGAATGGCGGTTTCAGCCTGCGCAGCAGACGGCTTTTAGCTATGCCACGACAACTGGGCTTAAATGTAGAAATCCGACCGCCTTTGCCGCCGAAAGACGAAAAAATTGCCGATATGGAATGGCTGATACGGCTGCACCACGAAGATATGTTTTTGACGGCGCAACATCGTTATAGATTGCAGGACTTGGGTTTGAAATTCGCGCCTCCGAATATTGCTACACAATTTTCTTCAGAAGTACCGTTTATCAATCAAATGAGGAATGTCCCTTTAGAGCGTGTCTTTGGGGCGCATTGGATGGGCAATGTGGTCTTGACCGGCTGCAACCGTGTCCGGTTTGCCCAATTGAATGAGGATAAATTGGAAACATTCTCCCGTTTTTTTAGAAATTTGGGTTATGAATTAGAATAAATGAAGGCCGTCTGAAAGTTCAGACGGCCTTTTTTAATGGCTGTTAATGTTGATGATGGTGGGCATGGCGTGCAGCCGCGCGTTTGGTACCGACAGGCACAATCAGCGTTGCGTAAGTATTGTCTTTCTGACATACGCTTTTATCGCCGTAATCGGTCTCGTTCACGACTTTGATTTTCCACAAGCCGTCAATCAACGTAATCACATTGACCACGCCGTTTTTATCGGTTTTGCCGGAGAAGCCTTGAGGCTCGCGGTGGTCATGGGTTGATTCCAAGTCCATTTCGGCCAAAGTGTCCGAGCTGGCGGTAACGGTGGCTTTAACCAAAGGCTCGCCTTTGTACAGGACTTTGACCGGCAAAATGCCGCCGGCTTTGACTTCGTTCGGATTTTGCAGCGGAACCAGTTCCAGCTCTTGGCCGATAGGGCGGGTCAATACCGCTTCATCGACTGCGCCGTTGCCCACTTGGACAAAGCTTTTGCCGAACATTTGTGCCTGTTCGCAATAGGTGGCACCGGCCAGTTGTTTTAAGGTTTGCTGTTTCCAGCCATCTTTGTTTTTCGACCAGAAAGTAGGCTTGTAGGTTGCGCTGACCCAGTAGGAACCTTCAGGCAAAGCAGCTCTGGAAACGTATTGATAGTTTTCGCCTTTATTTACCAAATCAACGGTTTTCTTTGAGTTGCCGGTCAATTGCAGCGGTTTGAAAATATGCACGCGGTCGTCGGCGATTTTTTCGACATTGGGGAAGTCATGGCTGTAACCCAAATCCGCATGCAGGATTTGGCCGGCAGGCTGATGTGTCGGTGCGGCCACCCAAACATCGTGCGCCTGTGCCGCTGCGCCTAATCCCAGCAATCCTAAAAGCATCCATTGTTTCATCGTTTCTACACTCCATTTTTCGATTATTGAACAAAACGCCTAATGATTCGGCAAATACGAACGGTACTCTTTTTTATTAACTTTGTAAATAATATGGTTTAGATTTTATAGTTATAAATAATTATTTTTTGATTTCAGACGGCCTCGGTTTATATAACCAAAACTGATAAACCCAAAAGCAAACATTATTTCCCGTTTGCCTCCGATCCCGATAAAGTATCGCCATACTTTTAATAGGAGCCGACCATGAATATCCGTACCCTTTCTTTTGCCGCATTGACCGCCGCGCTGGCGTTGAGTGCCTGCTCTCCCAAAAACGAACAATCTGCCGACAATGCAGCTTCCGCAGGCAAGGGCGGTAATGTGAAGCTGTTGAATGTCTCTTATGATGTCGCACGAGATTTTTATAAAGAATACAATCCTTTGTTTGTCAAAGAGTTTACCGCAAAAAACGGCGGACAATCGGTTGAAGTCCAACAGTCACACGGCGGCTCCAGCAAGCAGGCTTTGGCTGTCGCCAACGGTTTGGCTGCCGATGTGGTGACCATGAACCAGACTTCCGATATTGAGCTTTTGGTGAAAAAAGGTTTGGTCAAAGCCGATTGGAACACGCGCCTGCCGGACAATGCCGTGCCTTATACCAGCAACGTCGTTTTCTTGGTGCGCAAAGGTAATCCGAAACACATCCAAGACTGGGGCGATTTGGCCAAAGACGGCGTGCAAATTGTTTTGGCCAACCCGAAAACCACCGGCAACGGCCGCTACGCCTTTTTGGGTGCGTACGGTTATGGTTTGAAAGTGAATAACGGCGATGAAGGCAAAACCAAAGATTTTGTGGCCGCATTGCTGAAAAACACGCCTGTATTTGAAAACGGCGGCCGTGCGGCGACGACGACTTTCAGCCAACGCCATATCGGCGATGTCTTGGTTACCTTTGAAAATGAGGCCAACTACGTCAGCAAAAAGCTGACCCAAGACCAATTTGAAATTGTTTATCCAAGCTACACTATTCTTTCCGAAGCGCCGGTTGCCGTCGTGGACAGCGTAGTCGACAAAAAAGGCACACGCGCCACTGCCGAAGCCTATCTGCAAAACCTCTGGAGCGAACCTGCCCAAGAGTTGGCCGCCAATCTTTACCTGCGTCCGCGCAATGTTGAAGTATTGGCAAAACACAAAGCCGATTTCCCTGAGATTGAGACGTTTAATCCGAATGAGAAATTTGGCCCGTGGGAAGAAATCATGAAAAAATTCTTTGCCGACGGCGGATTATTTGACCAGCTTTCCAGTAAAAAATAGGGCTTAAACATAGAGGCCGTCTGAAACTTCAGACGGCCTTTTGTTACAATAAGCCTTTTTCTTATCCATCTTTTCCCATGTCTCAACGCAAAATCATCCATATCGATATGGACGCATTCTACGCTTCGGTAGAACTGCGCGAGCAGCCGCACCTGAAAGGGTTGCCGGTCGTTGTGGCGTGGGACGGTACGCGGTCGGTCATTTGTGCCGCTTCTTATGAGGCGCGCAAATTCGGTTTGCACTCGGCCATGTCGGTGGCGACGGCGAAAAGGCTGTGTCCGCAGGCGGTGTTTGTGTCGCCGCATTTTGATTTGTACCGCCAAGTATCGGCGCAGATTCATGCCGTGTTTCGGCGTTATACCGATTTGATCGAGCCTTTGTCTTTGGACGAAGCCTATTTGGATGTTACCCGAAATTTTGAAAATATCCCGTACGCCAGCGAGGTGGCTAAACGCATTCGTGCCGAAATTTTTGAAGAAACCGGTTTGACCGCCTCCGCAGGTATTGCACCCAATAAGTTTTTGGCAAAAATTGCTTCAGATTGGCGGAAGCCAAACGGGCAGTTTGTGTTGCCGCCGCAAAAAATCATGGCGTTTTTGGAGAGCCTGCCGTTGGGTAAGATTCCCGGTGTCGGCAAAGTCACGCTGAAAAAGATGAATGCCCTCGGTATGCAAACTGCCGGCGATTTGCGCCGTTTTGAGCGCGGCGAACTTTTAAACCATTTCGGCCGCTACGGCTACCGCCTTTATGATTTGGCACGCGGTATTGACGAGCGGCCTGTCAAAGCCGAACGTGAACGCCTGCAAATCTCAACCGAAATTACCTTGCCCGAAGATTTGTCTTTGGCGCAGGCTTCAAGTCATTTGCCGCACCTTGCCGAAGACCTCTGGCGGCAAATCGAACGCAAAAACGTCGAAGCCAAAGGCGTTACCCTCAAACTCAAAACCCATGATTTCCGCATTATTACGCGTTCGCTGACGTATTCTTCCGTCCTTCCCGACAGCGCCTCGCTGCTTCAGGCGGCGCATACTTTGTTGCAACGCATACCGCCGCAACGCGAAGACGCCTTCCGCCTGATCGGTATCGGTGTGAGTCATTTGCTGCCGAAAAACCAGCAGCAGACGCTTTGGTTATAAAGAAATAGAAAAGCATTCTTTCCGTTTGAAGATAGGGCGCAGGACAATATTGTTCCATAACCATATCGGCAGCCGTTTCAACAGGCCGTCTGAAAATTATTAGGAACAACCAGCCATGTCTTTATTCCGTCCACAACTCTGGAAAATCCCCGAAATCAGCGATGCCGAACGCCGCCGCCTGCCTGAGTTGGCAGCCGCTTTGGAGCGCCGTTTGCAAGACATTGCCGTACGCTATCCGCAAGCCGTGTTCGCATCCAGCCTTGCAGTTGAAGATATGGTCATTACCGATGCCGTGAGCCGTCTGAAACTACCCATCCGCATCATCACGCTCAATACGGGCAAACTCAATCCCGAGACCGCCGCGCTGATTTCCGAAACCAATGCGCGTTATCAAACCGAATTGGAAGTGTTTTATCCCAACCGACAAACCGCCGATGAATTTGAAGCGGAATTTGGCACGACCGCGATGTACGACAGCGTCGAGTTGCGCCGCCGTTGCTGCCATATCCGCAAAATCGAACCGCTCAACCGCGCTTTGCACAACGCCCCCGCATGGCTGACCGGACAACGCCGCAGCCAGTCCGAAACGCGCAGCGAATTGAATTTTGAAGAGCTGGATACCGGCCGCAACATCGCCAAATTCAATCCTATTTTTGATTGGGAAGAGCAGGATGTTTGGGCATATGCACACGAACACCAAGTTCCGCTCAATGCGCTTTATCATCAAGGCTATCCCAGTATTGGGTGCGAACCCTGCACGCGTCCGGTCAAGCTAGGCGAAAATATCCGCGCCGGGCGATGGTGGTGGGAAAGCAAAGACAGTAAGGAATGCGGTTTGCACAAATAATCAAAGGCCGTCTGAAAACGTTTCAGACGGCCTTTTTGACGGCTTAACAAAATGATTTATCAAGAATTTGTTTTTCGTTCAACGAAAGTGGAAAGCAGGGCGGTATCGATGTCCCATTTCCAAATGCCGCGATCCGAGCCGTCCATGCCGCGCAGGAAGAGGTAGCGGATGGCGATTTTGGGCAACGGCTTGCCGCGCAGGGCATAGTAGCGTGCGGTGGCAACGGCGTAGATCAGGGCTTGCAGATAGTAGTGATGATGTGCCACGGCTTCGTTCATCGCCTGTTGCGTGTAGGCGCTTGCATCGTTGCCCAAATGGTTGGATTTGTAGTCGATTAAAACGACATTGCCGTCTGAATCTTGGCAAACCATATCAATAAAGCCGTTCAAATAGCCTTGTAAATCATGGAAGTCAAGCAGTTGCGCGGCTTGAACGCATTCGGGCGGCAGGTTTGCTTCGCTTGAGGCAAACCAACGGCGCAAGTCGTCCAGTTTGAAATCGTCCATGTACAGGGTAAACCCCATTTCGGGCAGGCGTCGGGTCGGCGGAATCTGCGACAGGCTCTCGTTGATTAAAGGCGTAAGGCGGCAGGTATCGAGCATGGTGATTACCGTCGGCAGCCATTTGTCTTCAAAGCTGTGGCGTTGCAAAACTTCGGCAATCATTTCGGATTGGCTCTCGGCAGAGGCGGCGAAGTCGAGTTTTTCCAGCATTTCATGCAAACATACGCCGGCATTGGTGCCGTGGGGGAAATGGTGGATATCGAGGCCGTCTGAAAGTGGGGGCGGCAGGTTTTCAGACGGCATGGCACGGTCTGCGCTTTCTGCCGGATCGATGGCAGGTTGCAAAGGCTCGTGTTGTTCGTCGGTTGACTTGGTATGCCGGCTCAAACCGGTAAAGCTGGTGTGGCGGATAAAGTCAAAATCGCGGCGTTTGATGCTATGTGCGCTAAAAGCTTGGTCTTGCTGGCGGCTGTATTGGTAGACGGTTTCCGGCGGGGCTTCTTCCGTGAATGCAAACTCCGTATTTTCAGGCGTGTTTGTGATAAAGCGTTGCCAGTTGGTTTTGAGCATTTCCACAACGTCTGTCGCGCTTTTATAGCTTTGGCTGACGCTTTCGCGGCCGGCATCCGGCAAACCTTCGAGCAGATAGGCAAAAGGATTGTTTGGCGTACAGTTTTTGTTGGCGGCGGCGTAGATATTGAGCTGTTCTTCGGCGCGGGTAAGGGCGACATAAAGTAGGCGTAAATCTTCGGCCGTCTTTTCGTCGGCAAGGTGGCTTAGTTCTGCTTCTGAGGTTTGCGATTTGGCCAGCAGCTCGGTTTCGTGGTTGTCAGTATGCAGGATTTTCCAGTTTTCTTTGGAATTGTCTTTGGTATCCCATGCGAAGGGGCAGTAAACCAAAGGATATTGCAAACCTTTCGACGCGTGCATGGTAACGATTTTGACCAGTTTTTCGTCGCTTTCAAGACGGATGGTTTGCGCGTCTGATGGGAAATGGCCGCTGCGCGCACGGCTGATTTGTTCGTTCAGCCATTTATGCAGGGCGGCAGGGTTGCGGCTTTGGCTGTCTTCTTCGGCCAAAAGCTCCAGAATTTGATAGTAGTTGGTCAGGCTACGCTCGTTGCCGCCTTTGAGCAGGCGTGTTTCGATGTCATGTAGGGCGGCAAACTGCTGCACGGCGGCAAAAATGCCGCCTTTCCGCCATTTTTCCATGGCTTGGGCAGACGACTCCAGCCATTTCAGCAGCTGGTGTTCGTTGTGGTTGAGTTCGTAAATCTCTTTGGCGGTATAGCCGAACAAAACGCCGGTCAAGACAAAGCGCAGCCAGTCGGTTTGCCTTGGGTTGAGCCAAAAGCCGATCAGCGCGGACAGAGAGTCTGCCTCGGCGGAATCGAAAACGGACTGGCGCGACAGCAACACGCTTTGGATACGGCGCTGTTTCAGTTTCCCTGCAATCATCGCCGCTTCGTTGTTGGTGCGCACCAAGACGGCAATATCGCCGGATTCCAACGCGCGGCCTTTGAAGTTCAGACGGCCTTCGGCTGCTTCATTGAGCGCAAAGGCAATTTCATCGGCGCAATATTCGGCGGCACAGCCGCGCAAAATCTCTTTGTCGGTTTGGTCGTCCGTATTGAGCCAGCGCACTTGGATGGCGGGGCGGTGTGGCGACAGCCGGCTTTCGGCGCGGCTAGCGGAGACATCGCTGTAATCGATGTTTTCCAATACGAAGGGGTGTTTTTTTTGTTTGAACAAGGCGCTGATGCCGTTAATCAGTTTGGCATGGCTGCGATAGTTGACAGCGAGGGTGTAATGCCTGTCCGCATCTTGCGCGGCTTGCAGATAGGCGTAAATGTCCGCACCGCGAAAGCTGTAAATCGCCTGTTTGGGGTCGCCAACGAGAAACAGCGGGCAGCCTTGTTCGATAAAAATTTGGCGGAAAATTTCGTATTGCAGCGGGTCGGTATCTTGGAATTCGTCAATCAGCGCGATTTCCCAGTTTGCTGCCGCCGCTTTTGCCAATGCGTTGCCGTGTTCATTGGTGGTCAATGCCTGATGGACATCCAGTAGCAAATCGTCAAACACACGCTCGCGGCGTGATTTTTTTTGTTCGGCAATGGATTGGTTGATGTAGGAAAGTAGGTCGAGTTGCAGGCAGATGAAGACTGCTTCTTCTGCGCTTTCCATTGCCTGCAAATCACGACCGAGATTGGCCAAGGCTTGCAGCTGAATAATTTCCGGCGCATCGGCATCGGCTTTATATTCTTTTTTCAGTTTGCTGTTGAGTGTATCGACACTGAAATGGTTTAGTTTTCCTAGTGTTTGTTTGCTTAGGCGGGGCAGACGGTTGGATTCGGAGTTTGTTTTTAAATCGGTAAAAACATTTTCAAAGGTATTTCTTCTGTAGATCTGGCCGTTAAGTTTGGGCAAGATTACCCAAAACGCTTTTTCCAAGTCTTCCAACTGGCTGCAAACTTTTTGCCATGTTTCTTGAAGGTTAGCTTGGGCTTCTTTCAAATCGCCTTCGGGCCGTCTGAATTTCAGATAGGGGCGGCCGGTATAGCTTTTGATTTCGGCAAGCATTTCTTCAGGCGTGCATTTCCGATCAAAAACCAATTGTGCCAATGTGGCATCGGTTGCCACTTTTTGCCGCCAAAAGTCTTGCGCAGGAATCAGCAGCCTCTCGCGCGAGTCGTCCGACAGCTCGACATCCAAAGGTGCGCCGCACAAAAACGCGTAATCGCGCAAGACGCGCTGACAGAAGCCGTGGATGGTGTAAATCGATGCGTTGTCAAACTGGCTCAGCGCGGCTTTGAGGCGGAGAGTCAGGCGATGGCAGCTTTCCTGTCCGTCTTGCTCGCCTAAAGCCAAAGGAATCAAGCGATTGAGAAAGTCATCGGGGGATTTTTTCTCTTTTTCGTAATATTTGTTCAGGCCGTCTGAAATATGTTCCGGCTCGCCGCCCAAGGTTTGGATTTCGTTCAAAACCTGCAACACTTCGTCCAAACGCGCGCGCAAACGGGTTTTCAGTTCTGCCGTCGCCGCTTTGGTAAAGGTAACGACCAGAATTTTCTCGATGTCTTTTTTTTCTAAAACAATCAGTCGGGTAAAAAGCGCGGCAATGCCGTAGGTTTTACCCGTACCGGCAGAAGCTTCGATGAGGTTGGTACCGTCGATGGAAAGTGTGAGCGCGTCAAAAGGAAGGGCGGAAGACATGGTTGGAACGGAATAATATTAGCGAGGCATTATCATAACAGAGATAGTGTGTTGTTTTGCATTGATGATAAAAATGCCGTCTGAAAACTTTCTGTTTTCAGACGGCATGTCTTAATGGCTATTAAATGACTTCAATAGTGCATTTTAGTAGCGCAAACGGCGTCTGGCGTAGCTTGGTTGGCGAGGATGGTAGGTATAACGGTTCGCCGCAGGAGCTTTACTGTCGTCATAGTAGTACGCAACATTATTACCGTTGATGGTCGTATTGTTGACGCTCAAACCGGTTGGAGAGCCGGTAGTGATAACAACATTGTCGCTTTGGATGGTGTTTGCCGTATTGGTTACGGTGGCGTCGTTTTTACCTTTGGCGTTGATGCCGCCGTTTGGTTTGCCTGAAGCGTAGCTGCCGTTGACATTGACGGTCAGATTTTTTTCGTTAACGCTGCTGATCGCGCCGGAAGTATTGACTTTGTTGCCTTCTACTTCAACGGAGTTATTGGATACCAGGTTGGTACCGTGCAGGTTGACGTCGCCGTTGTTGGCATTGATTTTAATATCGTTGCCGGCCACTACATTTGCGCCTGCGGCGGTAGAAGACGCGTTATCGGTTTTGTTGACGCCGACAGAGCCGTTGACGTGAGGAACGGCAACACCGGTTTCAACATTGATTGTCGCGCCAGCGCCGATACCGACATTAACGGCTGTACCTTGGTTGGAGGCAGTATTGGCTGACTCGGTGAAGGTTACGCCGTTGCCTGCGGTAATGTTGACGTTGTTGTTGGCAGTAATGTTGGATGCGATTTCAGCAGAGTCTTTGGCGTTGATGACAACATTGGTCGCATTCATATCGCCTTTGACGGCGGTAGATTCTTTTTTGTTTTCATCAGCGTAGTTGACGTTCAGGTTGGCATTCACATCAACGTTTGAACCGTCTTTGGTGTATGCGCCGACAGTCAAAGAAGCGCCTCCTTGTTTACTGCTGCTGTTGCTGGTGTTGTGGGCGGCAGTGTTGTGGTATGAACCTGCATCAATGTTGATCGCACCGGTAACATCATATTTTGTACCTTCATCAGACACTTTGTCATTTGCCAAAACGATGGCATTGCCTGCGTTGATGGTGGTTACGGTTGCAGTGGATTCATTGTGGGTCGAAGAGTTGCCTTGACCTTGTGCAGTGATTTCACCGCCGATGCCTTTGTTGGTGCTGATGCCAACAGAAACGACCAAACCGCCGCCGTTTTGTTTCACATCGGATTTTGCACCGCTGTGTGCCGCTGCATGGGTAACGTTTTTGGCAGATTCAACCACATTGCCGGTCGCGTTAATCACGGTACCTTCTTGATTAATATTGCCGTTTGCAGTGATGGTAGCGTTGCCGCCGGTGTTGATGTTGGATACATGGGATGTATTCGTTACGGTAGTTGCATCTGTTTTGGTGCTGGTAATGCCGACAGATACGCCGACGCCTGCAACGTTATTTTTTTCGTATGCAGTAGCAGATACGCCCAAATCGGTTACGCGGCCGGATTCGGTCACAGTGCTGCTGCCTTTGGATGCAACAACATTGACGTCATTGGCTGCGGAAATGTTGACAGATTCTTCGCCGTTGACTTGGCTGCCGCTGACGGTAACGTTTGAGTTGGAAGACAACTGGGTGTTTTTACCGGTCAAAATGCTGCCGTTCAGGCCGACAGAATGGGTGTCGGTGTGGGTATCGGTAAATTTGATACCGGCTTTGGCAGTCACGCTGCCGTTTTCTTTATTGGTTTCGATACCAGAGTAGCCTTTGATGGAATACTCGTTGACCTGCTTGTTTTCTACTGCTTTGGCTGCATCAATGGTCAAATCGCCTGCGGAAGACAGTTGCAGTTTTTGTGCCGCAAACAATGCAGAACCGATCACATTGATGTCTTTGTTGGAAACAACGGTCAGGTCGGCATTGGAAACCAGGGTAGAACCGGTTACTTTTTCAATGCTGCTGTTGCTGCTGGTTTTAGAGGTAGTGATATTGAAAATCGTACCTTTACGCGCGCTTTGTGCGGAAGTATCGGTGCTGGTGGCGTTTTTAATATCAACATTGCCTGCTTTGGAGCTGACGAATGTACCGGCTTGGCCTTCAACGGTACTGCCGTAAACGTTGACGCCGTTTTTTGCACCCAAGACTACGTTTGAGTTGGCAGTAATGCTGCTGCCGTGCAGGTTTTCTGTACGGTTGTTTTGAACTTGGCTTTCACCGCCGAACAGGCCGCCCCAGTATTTTTTCTGGTCATCGAGGCTGTTGGTATTAGTGGTGGTTTGAGTGCCCAAGTTGATCTTGTTGACATCGGTAACGACATTGCCGTTTGCCGCGATGCTTGCGCCGTAAGTGCTCAAATCGCCTTCGGAAATCAAACCGATATCACCGGCTGCGGAGATTTTGGTTTGATGGGCGGTAGAGTTTTTGGAAGATTTTGTAGCGATACCGGTTTTCAGGGCGGCAGTTTCATTTTTGAAGCTGACATAAGTCGAGCTGCTGTCGGTTTCGCTGTTGCTGCTCAATACGATTCCTTGTTGGGCGGCAATGCGAGCATCAGCAGCCGAGTTTAGTTCGGTCGCATCCAATTGAACTTTGCCTGTGGTGGCAATATTGACAGAGCCGGCATTGATTTTGGTTTGATGCAGGCTTTCGTCAGCAGAAGAGCTCAGGTTGTTGTTGTACCAAAGGCCTTTGCTTTGAGTATGGTCGGATTCTATGCGGTTGGTGGTTTTTACCGCGTTAGAATTGAAGTTGCCTGTGGCAGATGCGGTCAGCGCGCCGGCATTGATGTTGGCTGCGCTCAGGTTGAGGCTGCCGCTATTGTTCAAAGTCAATGACTCGGATGCATTGATATTGCTGGCGGTAAAGGTTTCCGTTTTGTTGCGGTCTGAACGGAAGTGCTGAACATTTTTCGCCTCTTTGCCGCTGGAAGACTTGTTAGCAGAATGGCTGTTAACCGTGCCTTTGATGTCGGTATCGCGGGCAAACAATTCCATTTGTGCGCCGGTCAGATTGGCAGACTGGATGCTCAGGTTGCCTTTGCTGTCGATATTCAGGTAGCGGGTGCCGGTAATCGCCGCATTTTGAATGTTTTGTTTGGCGCGTTTGTCGGTCGCGTGGATGCGGATGGTACCGGCACGCATACTGCCGAAGATATGACCGTCAAGCACCGGCGCATTTGAAGCAGCGTCCAATGCTTCGATTTGCGCGGTTTTGTAGTCGAAGTTGCTTTTGCCTGAAGAAACGTTGATGGCGTCGGCGGCATTAACATTGGCTGATTTACCGACAACAACTTGCGGCGCGAGCAGGTCAACTACGCGGTTGCCGCTCAAATTGCCGTTTACTTGCAGTTGTTTGCCATTGTCGCTGATATTAAAAGATTTCAACGTGCCGTCTGAAACGGTTGGCGTACCGACAACCAAGGATGTGCGGTTGGCATTCAGGATGCTGCCGCCGTTGTGGGTAATGCCGTTAGGGTTTGCCAAAACATAGTCTGCGGCAATACCGAAGATCTCTTGCTGACCCAAGATCAGAGAAGGGTTTTTGCTGACCACTTCGTTCAAGATCACAGATGCGGCCTGACCTTGGAAGTTTTTGTTGGCAGACAGGTTTCCGGCCAGTTGGGATTTACCGGCAGACAGGGCGTTATTCAAAACGGCACCGTGTTGGGAAACGTTGTACTTGTTATATTGGTTGTGAGAAAGACCTTGGGCCGTCGGTGCGGCAATGTTGACGATGTCAACATTGTGTTGCTGCTGTACCGAAGTTTGGCCGATGGCTTCGATATTGGCCGCTACCGCTGCATTTCCCAGGAATGCAAAGCACACGGCGACAGTTACTTTGCCAGAAGCTGAGAGCTTAGGCTGATATAAAGTGTCGATTTTCATGGATTTTAATCCTTATTTATCGTGATGGAGATTGAATCAGAAATCCCATATCGGGTATGAGATTTCTGTTGAGGAAATTTTGAATGTATTAACATTGTTATAAAATTTTTTACAATAATACCACCAGTACGGCCTTGTGTGCACTATTTCAAATGCAAATATAAACCGCCCATCTTATTGATATTAATGAAAAATTAATAATGTTAAGATGGGCGGTTTATATATTGGATAAAAGGATATATATTTACATAACTTTAAAATGGAATGCGCAAAGAAACGGTCACATGATCCTGTATTTCACTGTTTGATTGGTTGGGCATGCGCGCAAAACCTTTGCCATAGTCGGCAGAAAGTTGCCATTTATCCGCCTTGCCCAAATTCAAACCTGCAACCACACCCATGGCGCGTTGCGAACCTTCGTTATTGTTTTTGGCAACGCCGATGTCTGCACCCAGATAAGGCTCGATATAGATGCCGTGAGGCGTATTGCGGCGGAAATAAACGGTATTGCTTAACAGGACTGCGCTGTTTGCGCTCAAAGAAGTTGAACGGAAACCGCGTACATTTTGATGACCGACGACGTCCATTTCTTTGGTGGCAAACAAATCATGAGGGCTATATTGGGCATCGATTTGGTGATGGTTGCGCACGATCCATTTACCCAATGGGCGGTTTTGAATCAAATTGCTTTGCAAGGATACAGAGGTATAGCGCTTGTCGAACGGCGTATGTTCGGTATTTTTCGCAAACCCTTGTTCCACGCCGATATTGTTGAGCCAAATACCGTTTGGCAGGATGGTTGTATGCGACAGGCCGACTTGTGCCGAATAGATTTCCGGGCTTTGCAGTTCCAGTTTGCTGTCGGCAAATTTTGCAGTCTGTTTCACATAATCGATGCCGGCATAGGCGGAGGTAATGTGTTTTTGACTGCGTGAAAATACGCGGTCCGCTTTGATTCCTGCCGCTTTGGATTTGGAGCGGTAGGCATAGCGCGTTACGCTGGGCGTTAAGATGCTTTGCGATTGCGACGCGGCGGCGTAAGTGCTGAATGTCCATGCGCCATAAGGTACTTGGTAGAACATACTGCCGCCGCGACTGTAATGGCTGTCGTGATTGTTTAGATTGGTATAGCCGTTTAGATAAAGGGAGTCGCTCAATCCCAACGGGCTGCCGATATTCAGGCTGCCGCGAAGTGTCGTGGTATTGGGTTTGCTGCCTTTATTGTCGATGGTGACGCTGCCGCCCCAATGTTTTTGGGCATCGTTGTTGAGTTGGATGGAGGCGGTGCCGTCATCATGCGGATAAACATCGATGCTGACGTTGTTGCCGGCAACATGGTTTGCCTGTTCAATACCTTGGTCGAGGTATTGGATGTTTAGAGGTTTGCCTTGATGATCGGGGAAGAGGGTATCGACGTTGACTGTACGGGAGCCGCCGGTAATCTCACGGATTTTGCCTTCGATGACTGCCAATTTCAGGACGCGTTCAGACGTGGTTTCAAATTTGATTTGCGTATGCGGATAGCCTTGAGCGATATACTCGGCAACGATGTCCCGGTTCAGTTGGTTGATGTTGTTTTGATTGATGCATTTGGGTAACTTGGCTTCAATCTTTTGGGAATCGATAAGGGTAATGCCGGAAAGCTCGATACCGGTGTAATCCAAGCATTCGGTATTGTTTTCAGACGGCACCTCTTGTGCAACCGTGTCGTTATCTTGTTTTTTCTGTAAATCCCATGCCGACTGCTCGCGTTTTTGGATTTCGACCGAATGAATCTGATCGAGGTTGTCGCGGAAGTCTTTGTCGAATTGGTTGGGTACGTTTTTATCGATTTGATCAAGCGGATTCGGCGTATTGGCCGCATAGGCGTTCAGCGCGGAGAGAATCAATACGGGCAGGGGAAGAAGGCGGGATTTATACATGGTGTCGTAATTTTATAGGGATAATAATTGGGTTTATTTTATCGAAAATAGCTGCTTGGGGCGTATCAGTTTTTATCGTTGTCTGTAATCAGGGTTTATTAAGCAACGATGGGATAAATTTCTATGATAATACCATAAAATATTAAGGGAATTTAAATAACAAAAACCTGCCTTTGAAAAGGCAGGTTTTTTTCAGACGGCCTTTGAGCCGTTAAAGATTTTGCAAACGTTCGACAGAAGGTGCGTAGTAGTAAGCACCTGATACGGCTTTAGACAAATGTTTCAGCAGTAAGTCGGTTTTGCCGTCAGATTCGCCGAACATATTGAGCAGTTGAACTTCAATATTGTGCAGCGTGTTGCAATAGGAAGTGAACATCAAACCATGTTCGCCGCTGAGTTTGCCGAAGGGTAGGCTGCGGCGGACAATTTTCAGGCCAACGCCGTTTTCTTTAACATTGACGCGGCCGAGATGGGAATCTGGCAGGCGCACGTCTTTGCTGAATTCGTCATTGGTTTCTTTGCTGCGGCCAACGCTGGCTTCTTGTTCGGCAGTGGGAACGGCATCCCATTTTTTCAAATCGTGCAGGTATTTTTGCAGCAAAACATAGCTGCCGCCGGCATCAGGCTTGCCTTCGGGAATAATGGCGACATTGCGCACATTGTCATCGCCCTGCGGATTTTCCGTACCGTCGACAAAACCGTCCAAGCCGCGGTCTTCATACAGGCGCAGGCCGTGTTCTTCAGTGGCTACGCGGATGCTGTCGCCGAATGCGCTGAAAACAGATTGGGCCAAGGCGTAGGCGGCTTTTTGCTCGGTGGCTTGAATGTGGATATAGAGGTCGTGTTGGGTGGAGGGTGCGAGGCCGTTGCCCAATTCTGGGAAAGGTTTGATTTCGCTGCCTTCGTCAGTATGGCCGAACGATTGCCATGCGCGGCTGCCAAAGGCAATGGTCAAACCCAAAATATCATTCGGAAAACGGGTTTTCAGTTTAGCCAGAGCCTCCAAAGAAAGACGGCAGGCAGATTTGATGTCTTCATTGCGGCCGTCTGAAATGTCTGCTTCGATAAAAATACCGGCTTGTGCGTGATCAGGAATAATGGCTGATTGGGGATGGCTCATGATGATTCCTTTCAAAATATTATGGGTTTTTACGCGGGGGATTATACACTGAAAGTTTCAGACGGCCTAAAATCTGCCTTTTGATTTTTTAGGGCGGAAAGGCATGTTTGGCAAGATGTTTTTTGTGAGCGTCATTCTGTTGCAAGTGTTTACATTCGGGCTCGGGCGTTCGCTGCAATGGTTGTTTGCGCCTTGGATTGGCAAAGTCGGCAGACGTTGGCTGATGGGTATTTCCTATTTCATTACAAACGGCTTGTTGGTCGGTTTGCTGCTGGAGTTGGGACATATAATATTCCGCGCGATGGCGTTTTGGATGGTGATCTTGCTGTTTGTGATGTATGCCGCGCTGGCGACATTTATCCTGTATCTTTTGCTGCGCCGTTTTATGGCACGCCAACTGCTGTCACGAAGCCTGCGGCTGTTTGCGCCTTTGTTTGTGGCCGGTTTGCTCGGTTTTGGGATGTATAACGCCTATACGCCTGTTGTTCGCCATCAGACTGTATTCATCAATAAGAAAATGGATAAGCCGCTGCGTATCGGCGTGGCCAGCGATTTGCACTTGGGGATTTTGTTTGGCGCGCGTCAATTGGACAAGCTAACGGACATCATGAAGCGGGAAAAAGTCGACATGGTGTTGCTGCCGGGGGATTTGATGGACGATACCGTTGATGCCTACCTTAAAGAAAACATGAAACCGCATTTGCAGAAGCTGACTGCGCCGATGGGCGTTTATGCCACTTTGGGCAATCATGACTGGTTCCGCGATCAGAAGCGTATCAAACATGAATTGGAAGCGGCAGGTTTGACGGTTTTGGCCAATCAGGTTCTGGAAGTGAATGGTGTGTTGCTGGTAGGGCGGAGCGATGATTTGGATCGCAAGCGTCCCAGTGCGGAGCAGCTTTTGGAAGGTCAAAATACCCAATTACCGGTTTTATTGATGGATCACCGTCCTACTTCAATCGAAACCCATGCCCGGCTGCCGATTGATGTGCAGGTCTCCGGCCATGTCCACAACGGCCAAGTTGCACCTGCCAACCTTATCGTCCGTACGCTTTATCGTCTTGCTTACGGTTATGAGGCGATCGGCAACGGCCATTTTTTCACCACTTCGGGCTACGGCTTCTGGGGCATTCCCCTTCGTTTGGGTTCGCAATCAGAAGTGTGGGTTATCGACATCAAGTCAAAGCATTGAAATAGAAATATAAACTTCAGGCCGTCTGAATTTTAGACGGCCTTTTTTATGAAAATTGGGAAAAAATATTAAAATTGGATTATAATCAATGTAAAAAATCAGCCACCGGTATGAGTGGCATCATAACTAGGGAACTCACTATGGGCATTATCAGTCTTGCACTTATTTTCGTATCAATCGCCGCCGTCTTATTGTATTTCAAACAACAGTTGAAAGACCGCAAAAAAGACTGTCGCGAATCCTTTGTCTCTTTGCGCATTGCGCTTGACTGCCGACATCAGGCCGTCCGTCATGTATTGGATGCATACAGCAAACACCTGCAAGAGCAGGGCATTGCATCGGATCGAAACGTTCAGCAGATGTGTGCCGAAGTCGAAACCGCATTGGCGCAAACTGCCAAAACATTTTCCGAATCCAAGATCAAACATCTGTGCGAAGCCGAAACAGCATTGAATCATGCGCTGAAAAAATTGCAAACTGCCGTCAAAGGCCTTTTGAAACAGTATCCTGATGAGAAATTGGCCGGTTTGATGGAAATGCTGGATGCAGCAGAGGCGGAAGTTGCATCGGCACGCCGCACTTACAACCGCAGAGCCGGAAGCTACAACCATCATTTAAACAAGCTGCCCAACCGCCTTGTCGCCAAGCCATTAGGTTTTGACAGGCAGGCAAGATTGGTTCATTTTACGGAAAACCAAACGCAACGCATGAGCAGCAATATGTTGGCTTAAAAAAATAAGCAGTTTGCTGAATAAGCGATAAACAAAAGGCCGTCTGAAATATTAATTTCAGACGGCCTTTTATGTGCTGTTAATGAAAAACACTTAGGCCTTGGCCAATTTATTGAGCAAAGCGGATCAGGCTGTCGGCAAGCTTATCGGCTGCAGTTTCATAACCTTGTGCAGAGAAGTGGACGCCGTCTTTGGCTGCCAAGCCTTGAGCCATCCAGTTTTTCATGCTGCATGCCCCGCCCATCGCATCCTGCCAAGACCAGAACATGATTTTTTCGTCATGGGCAACGCGTTGCTGCATTTGTTGTACTTCGCTGAGTAAGACTGGACGGTTGCCGCAGCTGCCGTAGGCAGTTTTCAAAGATTCCGGAGCGCCGAGGATCAGGATACCTGCGTTAGGCAGGGTGTTTTTGATTTGACGGATGTAATTGCGCCATGTCCGCTCGGTAGAGGAAATATCGAGGTTGCCGGAAAAGGCTTCATTGGTACCGTAGGCAAGGATGATTAAATCGGCTTTGGTTTGTGCCAAATCTTCCCACATACCGGGCCGCCATTTTGACCATTGGGATAACTGCGCGCCGTTGATGCCCATGGCGGAAACGGTTACGCCGCGTCCGGGGCGTTCGATATTAATGAAACCGATTTGCCAAGGCATGCTGCTGCTGAGGGTCATCGGCAGGGAAGCATTGGTACGCAGCAGTTGCCAACCGTTTTGTGTGGCAGGGATTTCGCGGCCGTTGACGGTCAGGGTTTGCTCTGACCAAACCGGTTTGCCGAAAATGGAGATTTGTTGCATATCCATGCTGCCGTCGGCTGCGCTTAAGGTAATGCTGCCGCCATCGGCGCGTGCTTCAATACCGCCGAAAGAAAAATCGCTGTGTGATTTGCGGCTGCTGATGGTGTTCCAACCGCTGCCGCTGTAACGGACGGTTGCCATGCGCTGGCCTTTGACGGTGTTGGGGTAAACCCAACCGATGCCGCCGTTGCCCCATTGTTGTTGCAAACGGCGACGCAGGCGGTCGGTGAAATAGTCGCCGGCGGTGTGGGAGTCGCCAACTTGGATGATGCGAAACTTGCCGTCTGAAGTATTGTTGAACTGTTGCAGTTTATTCAGCCAGGCAGGGCGGTTGGAGCCGTAGTTGCTTAACAGGCCGTCATTGGTTGCGCAGGCGGTAATAGGGAGTGCGAGAAGTGTGAGGAGTAAGGTTTTATTAAATTTCATGGTTGTGTATCGTGTGTAAAATTAATTTTTTCCATAATTTTTTCGGCCAATAGTTTTTGGCCTTCTGCGGAAAAGTGAATGCCGTCCTTGCTGCGGTAACGGATGATTTTTCCATCTACTTTGACAGAGTCGGCATATTCTTCTGCGCCATTGCTCAACAGTTTGTCAGTCGGCAGCCAAATGGCTTGAGGCGACACCGTACCCGACAGGATTTTGTCGAGGTAGCGCATCTGTTCGTTGAGCTTGGCTTTTTTCATGTAAGGAATGCCCAGCCAAATGACTTGGACATCATGTGTGGAGGCTGCATCAAGAATACGGCGGACGCGGTTGAGGTATTCTGCCTCCCATTCGGGGGAGGCGAATTTCAGGTATTTTTTACCCATCGGGAAATCCCAAGGGTCGTTGGGGCCTAAGAATACAACCAAAACGCGGATATCGGGTTCTTTTTGCAAAGTTTGTTCGATGGTTTTCGGCCAGTCGAAGAAATTGGGGTAGGACAAACCGGTACTTTGTTTGCTGAGGTTGACCGATTGTACGCCATATTCTTGCTTGAGGTGTTTTTGTACGAAAGGTGCAACGCCCTGCATCAGTGAGTCGCCGGCAAAGAAAACTTTGTTGCCTTTTTTCAACACGACCTGTGTTGCCGACTGATCAGCCTGATTGCTTGGCTCGCTGGCTGCGGTATCTGTATTGTTAGCCGCATCGGAAGCAGCAGAGTCTTTTTGATTGTCGGATACTTCAATGTTTTCCGTATTTTCAGACGACCTTGTTGTTTCAATGCCAGAGTCTTCCGAAGCCAAAGTGTCTTCTGCTTCCAGCGAAGCTTTCAGGCCGTCTGAAAATTCGTAGGCTTTTTGTTGCCAATCCGCACCGATACGCCACCAAGCGTATTCGGATAAAGGCTCAAGCGGACTGTTTTCATGATAGGTTTGCTGCCAATAGGCATTGATGGAGTTTTGGGCAAACCACGTCAGCGCAACCGCACTGAGCAGAATCGAAACAAACAGGGAGATAAAGCGTTTCATGTTCTGCTCCTTAGAAGTTGGCGTAAATAAAGCCGGGAATACCGGACGGGGCGAAGACGATAATCAGGGCGAGGATCAGCGTGATGGGGATAAACCACAGCCATGCAGGCAGTTTGTCCAAGCCTTTTACCGATGCTTCAAATAAGCGAAGCAAATACGGGTACAGCAAAAGCATCATCGCAAATGCACCCAGCAACATGAGGTCGGTCGGCAGAGGCGCGTTCCAACCTTTGTCATTGGCAAATAATGCGCTGAACAGCATTTCCGTATCGGCAAGCGTTGCGCTGTTGAACACGACAAAAGCGAAACAAACGAAATGGAAAGTAAACAGCCAGGCAAGCGGTTTGCCGATTTTCAGACGGCCTAAGGCATTGCGGCCGACGATTTTATCGCCGCAGTTAAGGAATACTAAAGCCGCACCGTGCAGCGCGCCCCAAATTAAAAAGCTCCAGCCATAGCCATGCCAAATGCCGGAAAGCAACATAGCAATCATCAGATTGAGCTGGGTGCGGCCGAAGCCTTTTTTGCTGCCGCCCAAAGGGATATAGATATAGTCGCGAATCCAAGTGGACAGGCTGATATGCCATCTGTCCCAGAAGTCGCGGATGTTGATGGCGCGAAGCGGCGCGGCAAAGTTTTTCGGCAGTTGGAAGCCGAGCAGCATGGCCAAGCCGATGACCAAATCTGAGTAGCCGGAAAAGTCGAAAAAGAGTTGGAAGGTGTAGCCATAAATCGCAGACAGAACGCCCCAGCCGTCGAACTGAGCCGGATTTTCAAAAACAGGCGATACCCAACCTTCCGCTAATACGCCGGCAAGCCACCACTTTTTGGCAATGCCCAACATAATCAGGCCAACCGCCAAAGCCGGATAAATCAGCTGGCGTGCCTGTTTGGTGCGGATTTGCACCAATGCGCCTGCTTGTTCGCCATCTATGCTTTTAAAAGCGGCTGCACGGATAATCGGGCCGGATGTGATGGTGGGGAAGAAGCTCAGATGCAGTAGGAGCTCGTGCCATTCAAAACGCTCTCCCTTAGGCTCACGGTAGCAATACACCAAGTAAGCCAGCGATTGGAAAGTGTAATAAGACAAGCCCAGAGGCAAAAGGATGTCGATGACGGCGCTTTGTCCTGTATATTGCTGAATAATCGGGCGGAAAAAGTCGAAGTATTTGAAGAAACACAAAACAGTCAATGCCGCCAAAATACCGCAACCCAGCCAAAATTTGCGGATATGCTCGTTTTCAGAAAACATCAGCACGCTGACCAGGTAAACCACAGACGAGTAAACCAAAATCAGCGCGGCAAAGATGGGGTCGATACGGTAAAGCCAGCCCAGTCCGGCAACCAAAAGTAAAACGTTTTGAACTTGCGGCAAACGTGCAAATGCCCAGTACAGCGGCAAAAATACGATAAAGAATACCGCAAACTCAATAGACAACAACGGCATGACAATTCCTTGATGTGTTTAAACTTTCAAACTTTTCGATTGATTGTTATTTTTTGGCGTTAAGTTTGGCGCGGACGACTTCGACTACCGCAGGTAAAATCGAAATCACGATGATTGCCGCCATGACTAAGCCCAGATTGTTTTTGACGACGGGGATATTGGCGAAGAAGTAGCCTGCATAGGAAAACGACAATACCCACAACACTGCGCCGATAATGTTGTAACGGATAAACGTCGCGTAGTGCATATCGCCCATACCGGCGACAAATGGAGCAAACGTCCGCACAATCGGCACAAAGCGCGCAATGATGATGGTTTTACCGCCGTGTTTTTCATAGAACGCATGGGTTTTTTCCAAATACGAACGGCGGAAAATTTTGGAATCAGGATTGGCAAACAGTTTTTGTCCAAAATACTTGCCAATCATAAAGTTGGCCGCATCGCCTAAAATAGCGGCCGCCAAGAGCAGCAATACCATGACGTGGATGTTCATGCCGCCGATGGCCGCAATACCGCCGGCGGCAAAAAGCAGCGAGTCGCCGGGTAAAAATGGCGTTACGACCAAACCAGTTTCGCAGAAAATCACAACAAACAAAATCGCGTAAATCCACGGGCCGTATTGGGCGGAAAGGTGGACAAGGTGTTGGTCGATATGGAGGATGAAATCAATAAGGGTAGAAATCACTAGGGTTCCCCAAATAAAAAGGCCGTCTGAAAAAGAACAGACAAATGTTTCGGCGAGAAGTTCGACATTGTAAAACCAAAGCGGAATAAAACCAATGCCGTAAGCGCGTCAAGATATGTTTAGAAGTGCAGATATGTTGCAGGTATAGGTTTCAGACGGCCTTTATCCTTGATGGTGGACGGCAAAACAACGTAAAATAAAGCCGATTTCAACCTAACCGGTGCGCCTTTGTGAACCAGCTCATCTTCGATTTTGCCAGCCATGATTATCCCGGCTTCGACAAATTTCTGGGAACAGAAAATGCCGAGCTGGTGTATGTGTTGCAGCACAAACATGGGCAATTTATCTATGTTTGGGGCGAAGAGGGCGCAGGAAAAAGCCATCTCTTGCAGGCATGGGTCGCACAGGCGCTCGATGCCGGACGAAATGCCATCTATATTGATGCCGCCGCCACGCCGCTGACAGAAGCCGCGCTGGATGCGGAATATCTTGCCATTGACCAAATCGAAAAGCTTAATAATGAAGAACAGGCTTTACTGTTTGCCATCTTCAACCGCTTCCGCAACAGCGGCAAAGGCTTTTTGCTTTTGAGTTCCGAATATACGCCGCAACAACTCGTTATCCGCGAAGACCTGCGCACACGCATGGCGTATTGCTTGGTTTACGAAGTCAAACCGTTGACCGACCGGGAAAAAATCGATGCGCTTGTCAGCATGGCGGCCGCCCGTCAGGTAACCATCGATCCAGAAATTTTCGAATACCTGCTGAACCATTGGCGGCGCGATATGGACAGCCTGATGCAAATGCTCGATACCCTCGACAACTACGCCGTTATGATGGGCAAGCGCATTACTTTGCCGCTTTTGCGCCAGCTTTTAAAACAACAGGAAACCCAATGAAAAACCTTGCCATTTTCGACCTCGACAATACTTTAATCAATACCGATTCGGATCACTCCTGGCCGCAATACCTGATTAAAAAAGGCATAGTGGATGCGGCTGAAACCGAGGCGCAAAATGAAAAGTTCTACCAAGACTATCAAAACGGTTGTCTTGATATTGATGCTTTCCTCAAATTCCATCTCGCGCCTTTAGCCCGTTTCAGCAAGGAGGAATTGGCTGAGTTTCATCGCGAGTTTATGGCCGAATATATTGTTCCGCATATTTCTCCGATGCAGCGTATGTTGGTACAAAGCCATCAAATGGCGGGTGACGAAATGTTGGTTATTTCTTCGACCAACGAGTTCATCATTACTCCAATCTGCCATCTTTTCGGTATTCACAACATTATCGGCACACAGCTTGAAACCGGTGAAGACGGCCGATATACCGGCAACTATGTCGGTACGCCGAGCCTGAAAGAAGGCAAAATTACCCGATTGAACCAATGGCTTGCCGAGCGCGGCGAGACCTTTGAAAGCTACGGTAAGGTTTATTTTTACAGCGACTCCAAAAACGACTTGCCGTTGCTGCGTATCGTGGACGAACCTGTCGCCGTCAATCCGGATGCCGAGTTGGAAAAAGAAGCCAAAGAAAAAGGTTGGCCGATTTTGAATTTCAAATAACGACGAATCCAGGCCGTCTGAAATATTTAACCTAACCACAACCCTAATAAGGACTAAAACATGAAAACGACTAAACTCCTCGCCTCAGCCCTGTTGTTTGCCGCTGTATTCGGTACCGCACAAGCAGCCGATACCGAAACTCTGGAAGCCATGAAAGCACAAAACGGCAGCGTTAAAACCGTTTTGATGGATGTCTTCACAACTCCTGCCGGTAATGTCGACCGCGTGAATATCATTCAATCCAGCGGCAATCCTGAAATGGACGAACGTGCAGTGAAAAGCGTTTCCAAATATCCTTATCCGAAACGCAAAACCGCATCTAAATACCAACATACCGTTACTTTTGAGACCAATGTTGAAGTAATCAACAACTGATTCGGACGCAAGGCCGTCTGAAAAACAAAAGGCGTTTTGATTGGGAAATTCCCTGTCAAAACGCCGTTTTATTCTTTAAACAAGTATAACCAAAATTGCCGTAAAACCACACGCTCCGGTGTTATACTGAAGCAAATAAACCGCTTCATCACACATCATGTCTCCCCGTCCAGTTACCATTACTTCCTACAATATGCACAAAGGCATGTCTGCGCTCAACCGCAAAGTGCAGGTCAACCGCATGGCTGACGCGCTGGGTGCATTGGGTTCGGACGTTTTGTTTTTACAAGAAGTCCAAGGACAACATCTCAACAGAAGCCGCCGTACCGACTTTCCCGATGCGCCGCATTACGACATCATCGGCGACAGCCTCGATTATCATCGCAGCTACGGCAAAAATGCCGTCTATCCCAAACGACACCACGGCAACGCCATTCTCAGCCGCCTGCCGCTGAAAACGGAAAACAACCTCAACATCAGCGTCAATAAACTCGAACAGCGCGGCCTGTTGCATTGCGAGGTCGTGCCCGAAGGTTGGGAAGATCCGCTGGTGTGTTTGTGCGTCCACCTCAATCTGCGCGAGCCGGACCGCCTTAAACAATACCGCGCCATCAGCGATTACGTTGGCCGATATATTCGTCCGGAAAGCCCGTTGATTATCGCTGGCGATTTCAATGACTGGCGGCAGAAATCAGCGCATGAATTGGGCAGGGCATTAGATTTGAACGAAGTATTCGTCGATAATACAGGCAAACGCCCCAAAACCTTCCCTTCGCGCCTGCCCATCCTCAGTCTTGACCGCATTTACACGCGCAACCTTGATGTCATCGATTCTGAAATCCACAACAGTAAAGACTGGCAGCATTTGTCAGATCATCTGCCCTTGAGTGTAACGGTTAGACCTCATCGTAAAATGAATATGAAATCAGATAGAAAAATGTGAGGCTGAAATTTTTTAAAGCACTATTGGGAATGTATCGAAAGAAAAAGTTTTTTCGCTCAGATATTTGATATAAAAACAGGCCGTCTGAAAAGTTTCAGACGGCCTGTTTAAGTTTATAAAAAAGCGCAAACTTTTTTATATTAAAAGTTTGCGCTTCAAATCTGGTGGAGGCGGGGTCAATCGTACTTTGAGATTAACTCATTGATTTAAATATAATCATGTTCTTGTTTACGGTAAAAGTTACCCCAAAAGTTACCCCAAAACTTTAAGGTAGGGGCATTTTTTTGGCACTATTTACCCCTTGTCAGATTGCCAGTTTAAGCTGTTTGGGTGGCAGGGGCAAAAATATTTTGCGGCATTTCTGCCAAGCTGTAAACATGGTTGAATTGTAACACTGGAAATTATCCGCGCTTGTGGGGTGTTCTCTGCTTTCTTCTTCCAGTCGTCCGATATTGTCTCTCGGGCGGCTTTTGTTTGTATCGGCTCTGTCAGTCATGCGCCCAAACAAAAAAAGCGTATATATACAAAAAAACGCAAAAATCGTTTGTTACCTTGTTACCAATGGCTGAAAGCCTTGCCAGTCATGGCTTACATGGTAACAAAACACATATTTTAACCTTGTTACCATTTGTTACCGCTCCTATTTTTTAAGCGTAACCATTTGAATATAAAAGGGTAACAAGTGGTAACAAATCGGTAACAAGTAAATTTATGTTCATTTGTTACCGTTTTTTCTGTGTTTTTATATTTATATTCATATAGTTATAAGTGTTAAATTTTGTGGTAACAAAGGTAACAAGTGATTTTGCCTCGCGCATATGGTTTTATCTTTTCGCGTGTCTTGGTCTTCTTTCCTTTTTATGGGCTCCAAAAATTCAAGGGCTGCTTTTCTCGCGCGCGCGCGTATTGGTGTCGAAATTATTTATCCCTCGTCTGTCTTTGTTGGTCATAGCGTAAATAGGCTAAAATCGCGCTGTAAGCGCGTTTCTTTGTTTTGGTAGGGTAGGTATAGGGAAAGGGTCAAACAGTCCTAATTTTTGAGATTTAGGGGCTTCCTGTTAATTTTATGCTTTCTTGGTTGGTCTGCCTGAATGTTTAGACGTAAAAAAGCCCGCCTGTGTTGATCCCGGCGGGCTTGGTTAGGATTTTGGAATTAACCCCATGTAAATGATTAGTCGTCCAGTTCTATATTTGTAGCTAAAACATGAAACCAGCCGTTACCTTTCCGCTGGTGTTGGTAGCCTCTGTTTTTGTGGTTATATTTCAACAATCCATTATCTGCTAATACGCGGCAAACTTTCGCTTCATCGAAACTTTGGGCGATTTCATCGGCAAAGACACGGCGGATTACCCACAATTCCAATTTTTCCCCCTCCTGTTTCCTATATCCTGCATGGTCTTTATTGGTGCTTTTATCGCTCCATTCCATAAACCGCGTGCCTAATGCGTGCTGGGCGATAAAATCCTCTGCCTGCTCAATGATTCGGCGGTCTTCGTGTTTTCCTGCTCCGTTGGCTTCCAGCCATTCATCAAAGCATTTTTTCACGCCTGCCATGCCTACACCTACGGGCAAGCCGGTAACAGGGGCGGCAAGTTCCAAAGCGGAGGCGGCGATAGCAAAGCGTTTTGCTACTCTTCGCGCCTGCCCTGATAATTCGGGAATGGTTGCCATAAATGCGGCCATGCGCTCCGTTGCCTGCTGTTTGGCTTGTTCTAGGTTGTCTAAAAGCTGTCGGATAAATAGTCTTCCTGCCGTTCCGTGATATTTTTCTGCTGATTGGGCGATATGCTCACTCAACAATGCGCCATCTTCAAATCCGTGCAATGTGTCATAAATGCCGTATTGCGCGGCGGCTCTGATACTAGGCAGGCGGGCGGCTTGTCCTGCGTTCCAATCGCCCTTATGGTGCTTCAAGATGGAATCGGGGGTCTTTTCGCCGGTGGAAAACATCATCACTTTCCAGCGGCTTAAAGCGCGGTTTCCGCCTTGTTTTGCGCCTTGCACTTTGTTGATACCGTTCATAACGCTATAAACAGTATCGCCGATAACGTGCGGGCTTGCCTGTCCTATTTCGTCCAACACCAGCAAGCCATCATTGCGGGCGGCGGCTGTGTTGGAAAAGCCTATTTTCGTACCGCTCCAAGACAACAGGCTTCCTGATGGTTTGCCCCATACGCTCAAGGCTACTTTTGCGGCTGTGGTTTTGCCGTCTGAAGAATCGCCCATCAAGTGGAAGCCCCCCGATTCTTCGTTTAATAGGGAAAGCAACGGGGCGGCAAATGAAGCTCCCAAAGCAAGGCACAAACGGCTATTTCCTACTGCATATCGGGCTATGTTTTGTTGCCAGTCGGTAAGCTCTCCGTTTGGCTGATATGCCTTTGCTTGGCTGGTGTCGCCGTTGTAGATAATGGCGGGGTCTTTGTCGGTCGCTGTGATGGTTTCCCCACTGGGCATAATGTAGCTGTCTTCGTGCCAGCCTGCGCGGTCGGTAATGGTAAAGGCTGTCTGGCTTCCCTCTTTCTGCAAATAGTCTGCCAGTTTTCGCCTTTTTGTTGGGTTGCTCTCAATGAATAAGCCGTAAAACCCCAAACGCTCCCAGCATTTCCCACCGGCAATTTCTGCTTGTGGCAGGGCGGCGGTCTTATGCCGGCGTGTGATTTTGTCTTTAAACTTGATAATCCGATAATACGCGCCGTCATTGTCTTGCCCTGTGCCTATGATGTCGATAGGGTCGGAAAGCAATAGCGGCTCTGCTTCGACAATATCGCCGTCTTTGTCGGTTCTAACGTTTATCCACCATACGCCCCGATTGTCGATTTCAAAGTGAGGGCGCGGGCGGAATGACTCGATATTCTCAAGGTTGTAGTCGTTGGGGCTTTCCTGCTTCGCTGTTTCGGTATTTTTCATGCTGTCTGTCCTCCGAAATGATTGTCTGATTGCTTTTTCTCGTTCAGTTCGTCCAGTGCGTCATAGCCTGCTGTTTTGCTTCGCAATATGCTCGTCTTGATTCCTTGCTTAAAGGCTCGCATTGCCAAGTCATAAGCGGCTCTGTAACCAACAGGGCGGGGCGTGTCGTTATCGGCAATAATCGCAATTTCTTTTATACCGTCTGGAAAGTGAAAATTAGTCATGCCGCTTGTGCTTAGGGCGGCGTATAAGCCCCAATCGTAAGCCTTGTACAATTCACGGGCGGCAAGGGCGGTTTCTATTCCCTCTGCAATGACAAGACGGCCATTTTCAGGAATTGGGAACAAGTGGACGGCTTGCCCTGAAATGCTGCCTTGCTTACGGTTTCGCATTTTCTTAGCTGGTAATGCTTCGCCCGTTTCAGGGTGTTTGATTGCCAGTTTCTGATAGCGCGGGGCGTGTAGTCCGTCCTCTCCGCATGGCTTGTCATAGGTCGTCTGAAGATAGGTAAGGTGCAAGCCTTGAAGCTCCTCGTCCATATCACGGATAGCGCAAACCATACACGGGAAACGGCCAAGCAAAAGCGGCTTATTTTCGCCTGTTGTCCAATAGTCTTTTTCAGGTAGGAAACGGACGTTTTCGGGTAAATGCGCCATCTCCAAACCGCGTGATTTCAAATACTGGATAACAGGGGAATCAGGGCGGATAGGCTCTGTGCTTCTCCATAATGCGGCCAGTTTCTCGATTTGGTCTTTTTCGGGGCGTGGCTGCGCTTGTGGGTGGTTTGGCGGTATCGGCAAAGGGTCTGCATTGCCCATGCCTAAAACGCCTGAAACCTGCTTTAAAGCCGTCTGAAAGTCGCATTGCAAATAGTGCATTACCAAGCCGAAACCATCGCCCGCGCCGTTGTTGTAATGGTTACAAATGAATGTGCCGTTTCCGTCCTTGTCGTCATATCTGAAACGGTCTTTCCCTCCACACGCGGGGCAGGGCTGGTGTTTGTTTTTCAGGTATCGCGGGTCTATGCCTAATGCCGCGTGTATTTCCTGCCAGCGGTATTGCGCGGCAGCTTTAATGTCTTGGTATGTTGGTTTCATTGCTCTGCCTCCTCTGATACTGGTTCTAAAACTATTCCGGCTGTTGGGTCGGTTTTCCATATTGCGGGCGTTTCCGGCTCTAGTTGCTCCGTGTCAGCGTGGGCGGGCTGGTTACAGGCTCGGACTACCAAAGCCAAAAGCAACACCCAAAACACCAGCAAGGCGCGGTTAAGATACCGGCGGAAACGGTCGGATTTATTGGTCTGTTTCATGGTTTTATCCTTTGCTCTGCCTCCAGTGTTTCAAAACATGAATCTAATAAAATCAATTAGTTATGAAAACACTAGGGCGAAGTTTGCCCTATGCCGTCTGAAATAGGCGGCATAAAGGCGGGTAAATTTCAGGGAATAAGAGGGCTTAGCCGTCTGAATCGTCAGGGCGCTGAGACGGGGTCAGTTTGAATGTATCCCGCAAGCTCGGATGACAAATCGAAAGATTCCAAGTTTTCCGCATGGGGGACTAGGGTTTGAATGACTGTGGCAAGGCGTGCCGTGCTTCCGCTCGCACTTATGGGGGCGTTGCGGACGGAATGGGCGGCCATGTTGTCGCAAATGGTGTCGATGATTGCGCCCGTATTGGCGATAAATTCGCCGCCGTAGTACAGCGCGTCCATGATGCGGTTTGCCAGCTCTAAGGGGATGGTTACCGTTTGGGCTTGATTTTGAATGGTTTGGATTTGGGTAGAATTTGAAGATTTCATGAGGTGCTACCTTTCTGTTTGGCTAATGCCTCCTCCGTTCTCACACGGTAGGGCGGCGGGCAAAGGCAAGGTGTGAGAAACTGGCAAACAGTACCAGCGGGCGTGCGCCCTCCTTGCCCCGCCCACCATGAAAGGTAAAGCTAGGGGATAGATACAAAAAAAACCGCTAGGCGGCTTTGTATCTGCCTGTTTGTTTCAGCTTCTCACGGCTGACCTGCTATTGAACAGGTTTGCTAATCTTGCCGTTTTGCGTGGTGTTTGTAAATACTTTTCAGACGGATTTTTATAAATGTCTGATTCTGCTTTTAATTAAAAGGGGCTATGCCTTGCCTAGCACGTTTTACAAGCGCGCTTGGCATTATGACTTACTCCTTTCCGACACCAGCAAAGAAAACCGCCCGCGTTTCACGGTTGCCCCGAATTGGTTTTTTACATCTTCCATCACGGTTATGATTTCATGCCCTGCTCTGCGAAGCTCCATAATGCGTGAGTTATAGCCAAGTATGCCCATTTGGGAAAGCTCCCATGATGTAACGCTTCCCTGTCTTAATCGGTTTAAAACGCGCTCTTTTTGGCTTGGCGTTTTGGGCTTGTTATTGATACAATCAAGTTTCATAATCTACTCTTCTTTCTGCCGTCTGAATGTCCGTTCAGGCGGTTTTATTTTTTAAAAATCAGGTCTTGAGTTACAATCGCGCGCGCGGGCGCGTACTGTTACGAAAACTCCTGTTCTCCTTTCATTAGCTTGCCTGTTCTGTAAGCCATTTCTTCACTTCTCCTGCTACATAAAAGCGGCTGCGCGTGCCTGTGATTTGGCGTGATTGCGGGAATTGTCCTGCTGCTTCCAGTCGTCTGATTTGGCTGCTGCTCAAGCGAGTGATTCCGCGCCGTCCTTTCGCTTGGCTGGTCTCAAGTTCTGCAATAGTTAATTGCGCGGTATCAGGTAAGCTGTCGATATTGATAATGTGCATTTATTGCCTCCGTTTGGTTAATCACGCCTGCGGGTTGCTGGCGTTTCGATAGGCACAAATATAGCCGCCTCAATGGGCGGCTGTTTAGGCAGTAGCGTGTTGATTTCATGAAATAGCGTGTTGATTTCATGAAGTCAGCTAGTTGATTTCATGTTTTGCTCAAATTTTTTTATCCACTCTACAACCGTTCTTTCTGTTGGAACATCAGGGGCGGGGATTTCACCGTTATTAATTTTACGGATAATCAGGCTGATTAATTCAGCTTTTCCTCCTCTTTGATTTAACTTTCCCTTTCTTTCCTCCAATAACTGATTTACGGCTGCTATCGTTCCTGCTTTTTCATAAGGGCTTTGCTTGGCTTTTCCTGCTCTTTTAGCGTTTTCCGAAATTGCATTTTCTTTTACTTCTTTTATAAGTTTCTTCAGTTCCTCATCTCTCTGACTGCTCATAAAATCATATTCAGCAATCCTTAAAATGTTCCATGCCCTCAATAAATCGCTCACTGCATTTTTTCTATGAAACTCTTTCCATTCTTGAAGAGGGATTGGAAAATCTATATCACTTGCTTCATCTTCAACAGTTTGTGGGCAAAACCCACTCATAGCATTTTCAAAATGCTTTAAAGCTAAAACTGCGACTAATTCAAACTCTTTTACATTTGGAAGCTCATCATCTTCATCATCTATCCCATATCTCTCAACATACCCTAGTAGCGCTTCATAATCTTCAGTGTTTTCCTCTGTTTCTAAGTATGATGTCTCTTGAATATATTCGATAGCTCGATGTGTTGGATAACAATTTACCTCTCCATCTGAATAATCCCACTCGAACAAATTATGCAGACTATCATCAAAGTGAAGGGCTTCTTTTAGTTCACGAATGGCTGTATCTTCTTCCTCTTGAAAATAATATTCGATGTTTTCATCAATCAATCTAATAGCATATTCAATTTGCTCATGCGTCCTGTTCTGCAACAATCGCTTTAACGCTGCTAACAGTCTGCTTGTAGCTGGTGCTGAAAAGCTACTAGCCTGCCAAGCCAAATTTTCTAATTCTTCCCATGTTCTCATTATGTTAGCCTTAAATTTCCCCGATAACTTGAAGCGGATATTTTCAGACGTATTTTTAGGCAATCGCCTCAATTCCCTTGTTCTTGACGATAGTAAGCAGCTTCAAAGCCGCGCCGCTCGGCTTTTTAATACCCCGCTCCCATTCGGAAACTTGGTTTTTGCCGATGTTTAGATACATGGCAAAAGCGGCTTGTGATAATGCTTCGCGCTCTCTGATTGCCTTGATGTCTTCGCCGCTCAATGGTTTGATTTCGGTCAGGCATGATTTGTCAAAATCGCGCATGGTTTTTTTGTCGATAATGCCGATGTCGTGCAAACCCTGCATGGTTTCATGTATTGCTGCAAAAATCTCGCTTTTGTATTTCATGGCTGTATCTCCGTGAAAGTGCCGTTTGATTTGGCTTGTTCTATGTCGGTTTCCGTCATTGCCAAGATGATGGCGGCGGCTTTCTTTAATTCTGCAAGTTCTTTGTTCGTGATGTTTTCGCGGTCGTTCTTGGCAAAGGCAGTCATGAAAAACGCCCGTTCCCCGCGCCTGAAAAATATCAGACTACGATAACCGCCACTTCTGCCTTGCCCTTGCCTTGCTATGCGCTGCTTGATAACGCCGCCGCCTAAATCTGCGTCTATCACTCCTTTATCTGCCCGCTCTACCGCTTCTATTAGCTCGGAATCGCTGATTTTGTGCTTCTTGGCAAATTTCGTTATCCACTGGTTTCTGAATATCCGCATGGTTTTCTTTCGTAATGCTTAAGATGATAGTTTATTCTGCCGTTTCCTGCAATACGCCTGAATGTGCTTTCAATTCATCAAGATAATCAGCCCATTTTTGAACCATATCGGCGCGCTGTTCTAAATATTCCGCGTGGTTATATGCCGCCCTTGTCGTGTTGGGGTCTTTGTGGGCTAGTTGTCGCTCTACCCAATCGGCGTTATAGCCCATCTCATTCAATATCGTGCTGGCTGTATGCCTAAAGCCGTGCTGTGTGGTTTCTTCCAAGAATCCCAGACGGTCTAATGCTTTCCGTATCGCCCCCTCGCTCAAGGGCTGTTTTTTGCTGGTGTTACAAAATACATATTCATAATGCCCTGTTACTGGTTTCAAGCCGTCCAGTATTGCTAAGGCTTGGCGGCTCAAGGGGACAATATGGTCTATCTTGTTCTTCATGTTTACGCCGTCTTTATAGTATTGCTGCTCCTCCCAATCAATTTCACACCAGCGCAATAAACGTAATTCGGAAGGGCGGGCAAACACATAAGGGGAAAGCTGTAATAGGGCGCGTGTTTGCGGAAAGCCAGTGTAACCGTCAAAAGCCCGTAACACTTCGCCTAGCTTTTGCGGGTCTTTAATGAAACGGTAATGTTTCTGTTCCACCTTTGCCAGCTCTCCCCGCAATTCGGCGGCGGGATTGAATAGGCTCAAGCGAAGTTTCACGGCATATTTGAAAACTTGATTTACTACGTCATAAATTTTTTGTGCCGTGTCATATTTCCCCGCCGATTCCAGCCTCTGCAACAGTCCTAAAACCTCAAGCGGCATGATTTCGTCTATTTTGCGTGTTGCAAGGTCAGGGAAAATATGAAGCTCAAGGCTGCGGATAACTCTTTGTGCATGGTCGGGCTTCCATTTATTCGGCTTCGCTACTTGGTCGCTGTGCCATTTGCGCGCAATAGCCTCAAATGTGTTTTTTAGCTGTTCTGCCTGCCTCTGTGCTTTGTCTTGCTGGTGTAGCTTAGGGTCTATCCCTTTGGCTATCAGCCCGCGCAATTCTTCGCGTTTTTCTCTTGCTTCTTTTAAGCTGATTTCAGGATAGACACCCAGTCGCATTTCATCGCGTTTGTTGTCGCTTGGCCGGTAGTAACGAAAACGCCAGTATTTGCCGTTTCCCTTTGCTTGAAGATATAACCCTCCGCCGTCTGATAATTGATTCGGCGGTTGTAGTTTTTTGCATTGGCTATCTGTAAGCGGTAGCGTCTGTTTAGGCATTTTTAATCCAGTTTGGGGTAACTTTTAAAAACTCATTAAGCCATTGTTAATAATTGGTTTTATGGACTTTTGGGGTAACTTGTTTAAAAAAATAGGGCTAATTTGCCCACTTTTCGGGCTTGTTTTTTGGGTAATTCCTGAAAAGTTACCCTAAAAGTTACCCTATAAATGACGAAAACTCAAGCATACGCCAGCATATTCAAGGTAATAAAAAAGCCTTGAAACCGTTATGGCTCAAGGCTTTATGCGTATTACAGGATACTGCTGAAAATTCGGTATGGTGGAGGCGGGGGGAATCGAACCCCCGTCCGAAAGTCCTCTACAGAGCGTTCTACATACTTAGTTGTGTCTATTTAGAATCTCGTCCCCATCATGCCGACCAACAGGCCTTCAGGGAACCAGTTACCTTAAATCTCGTTTCCTGCCAAGTAACCCGACAGAAAACCAGTCAATGTAGAATGACGTTGCGGTAGCTTGCGCTACACAGCCCATTGACCAACTGCTGCAACGGCAGGCCTTAAGCGGCCAGTGCGTAAGTTTCGTCGTTTGCGACTATTTTGATTCAGTGTTTAACGGGAAATCTGAGACCCCGGTATGCCCGCATCTGCTTTGCAACCCCCGTCGAAACCAAGATCGCCCCCAGATAGGGAAAGTCGATTATACGCATGTCGGCGGGCTTTGCCAAGTTGCTGTTTGATTAAAAAGGCCGTCTGAACAGCGGTTTGCTTTTTCAGACGGCCTCTTTGTTTAGGTTTATTGACGGTAGTTTTGCAGGAAGCGTTCGAGTTTGCCCATGGCCTCTTCAATTTGATGAACGGGCGGCAAGGTAACGATACGGAAGTGGTCGGGGCGTATCCAGTTGAAGCCTGTGCCTTGGACGAACAGGACTTTTTCACGTACGAGTAAGTCGTAGATGAATTTCATGTCGTCGTGGATGCTGTACATTTCGGTATCGATTTTAGGGAACATATACAATGCGCCCATGGGTTTGACGCAGGATATGCCGGGAATCTGGTTGACCAGTTCCCATGCTTTGTTGCGTTGCTCGAGCAGGCGGCCGCCTGGGAGGAGGAATTCGTTGATGCTTTGGTATCCGCCCAAGGCCGTCTGAATGGCGTGTTGCATGGGTGTGGTGGCACAAAGGCGCATAGACGAGAGCATGTCCAAGCCTTCGATATAGCCTTTTGCATGATGTTTCGGACCGTTGAGTATCATCCAGCCTTGACGGAAACCGGCAACGCGGTAGGCTTTCGAGAGGCCGTTGAATGTCACGGTCAGGAGGTCGGGGGCGAGCGCGGCGATATGGTGGTGTACTGCGTCGTCGTAGAGGATTTTGTCGTAAATTTCGTCGGCAAAAATAATCAGGCCGTGTTTGCGCGCTAATTCGGCGATTTCGAGCAGGATTTCTTTGCTGTACACCGCGCCTGTCGGGTTGTTGGGGTTGATGACGACGATGGCTTTGGTTTTAGGCGTAATTTTGGCTTCTATGTCGGCCAGGTTGGGAAACCAGTTGTTTTCTTCGTCGCATAGATAATGGCGGACGGTGCCGCCTGCCAGTGTCGCGGCGGCGGTCCACAAAGGATAGTCCGGTGCGGGAATCAGGATTTCGTCGCCGTCGTTGAGCAGCGCCTGCATGGACATGGTAATCAATTCGGAGACGCCGTTGCCGATGTAAACGTCGTTGACTGTAACGTCGAGCAGTCCTTTGGTTTGGTAGTAGTGGACGATGGCTTTGCGTGCGGAGTAAAGGCCTTTGGAGTCGCAGTAGCCTTGCGAAGTCGGCAGGTTGCGGATGACGTCAACCAAGATTTCGTCAGGCGCTTCAAAGCCGAACGGAGCCGGATTGCCGATATTGAGCTTGAGGATTTTGTTGCCTTCTTCTTCCAGTTGCAGGGCTTTTTTGTGAACCGGGCCGCGGATGTCGTAGCAAACGTGGTCCAGTTTGGATGATTTGGGAAATTTCTCCATGATGTGTGTTCCGTAAAATTGTTAACAATGGGATAAATGTACTCTTTTTGCGGGTAAATTAAAAGGGTTTCAGACGGCCAAGGCTTACTTATTGCGCGCTTCGGCACGGCGAACCGTCACGCTTTTACCGCCTATGCCCCAGTTGTCCATATCGATTTCGTCGATGACGACGACGGTTGTCTCAGGGTTTTTGTTGAGAACGCGTGAGAGTAATTCGGTGACGCCGCGGATCAATTCGGCTTTTTGCTCCGCGCTCGGGGCTTCGTTGCCGCCGGTTACTTTGATGTTGACGTAGGGCATGGCTTCCTCCTTTGAAAATAACGTTTATATGTTATCTTATTTTTATCAGGCCGTCTGAAATTTAATTGCAGGATTTTTCATTGCTCATGCCTGCTTTTACAAAGAATTAAGTTTTTTGGAATAGATTGTTTTTACAATGCGGTTTTATTTTGGATGGATATTGTCATGAACCGTTTTTTTCAGACTTTGATTGTGGCCGCGCCGATGGTAATTGCCGCGCCTTATGTGGCGGCGGAAACGCATCCGGCACAAAAGCAGATGCAGCAGAACATTGATGCCGTGTTGAAAATTGCACGCAATACGTCTTTGACAGAGGCGCAACGCGTGAAACAGGTTGAGCAGTATGCCAACCGTTATTTGGATTATGAGCGTATTTCGGCTTTGGCGGTCGGTGCGCCATGGCGTGAATTTTCTGCCAAGCAGAAAACCGATTTTATCCGTGCATTCAAAGATATGGTCATTGCGATGTACTCGCATTCCGCGTTAATTGGCGCGGCGGATGCAAATGTGCGCCTGTTGCCGAAGATGACGGCAAACGGCAATAAGTTTGACGTTTTCTCGGAAATTCAAACCAAAAAAGGTACGAAGTATGAGGTGGCTTACCAACTTTACCAAAGCGGCGGTGTGTATAAGATTTACAACATCCGCGTGGACGGTACCAGCTTGGTAACGGTATACCGCAATCAATTTGGCGAGCTGATTAAGAGCAAAGGCATTGACGGTACGATTGCCACTGTCGAAGCCAAGGGCTTGAAGAAACAATAAGGCAGATTGATAAAAGGCCGTCTGAAACTTGTTTCAGACGGCCTTTTTGTATTACGGGCTGATTAGGCGCGTTTGCGGAATTCGCCGGTACGGGTATCGATTTCGATTTTGTCGCCGTTTTCGATGTAAGACATCACTTGGATTTCAGTGCCGCCGACCAGACGTGCGGTTTTCATCACTTTGCCGGAAGTATCGCCTTTAACGGCAGGCTCGGTGTATTCAACTTCGCGAACGATGATGGTAGGCAATTCTACGGAGATTGGGTTGCCTTCGTAGAAAGTGACTTCGCATTGGTCTTCCATGCCGTCAACGATGAATTTCAACGCGTCGCCGATGTTGTCGGCTTCGATTTCGTATTGGTTGAATTCTTCGTCCATGAAGACGTACATTGGGTCGGCAAAGTAGCTGTAAGTACAGTTTTTGCGGGACAGGATCACGACGTCGAATTTGTCGTCGGCTTTGTAAATGGTTTCAGTAGCGGCACCGGTCAGCAGGTTTTTCAGTTTCATGCTGACTTTGGCGGAAGAGCGGCCGCCTTTGATGTATTCGGTTTTTTGAACGACCATAGGATCGTTGCCGACCATGAATACGTTGCCGGCGCGCAGTTCTTGTGCTGTTTTCATTGTGGTTTTCCAATCAAATCGGTTGTAATAAAACGCGCTATTTTAGCGTATTTTTTTGTGCTTTGAAATAAAGGCGGCAAGTTTTTCGACGGCACTTTTTTGGGCAAAAAGTCCGTCCCGCCATTTTGCCGCGCTTTGCCGCCATTCGTTTTGGTGTGCCGTCAGGGTTTGCCATGCTTGCAGGCGCTGGCTGTCGCTGAGTGCTTCGCCGTTGTTGAGTTCGTTGGAAAGGCGGCGGTGTGCCGTGGCGACAACATCCGGGTAAACTTGATGCGCTTTGTCCCAAAAAGCGTGCAGCTTGTCGAGATGGATATTTTCTTCTTGCGGATAGATGTGCCAAAAGAAAGGTTTTCCGGCGAGCTGGGCGCGAACAAAGCTGTCTTCGCCGCGTATGACGGCGCCGTCGGCAAGGTTGAGCAGTTTGTCGAAATCTTGTTGGGCAACGAAAGGGATTTTGATCAGGGTAACGTGTCCGCTCTGATATACATCGCCGTCTTCAAGCATGGTGTTTTGCGGCACTAGGCCGCTGTTTTTCAGGCTGGCGATGATTTGTGTACCTGCAAGCAGCAAGGTAATGGGTTGGCCGGCCTGTTGCCACATGGTCAGCCATTTTGCCCAAATATCGCTTTGATAGCCGAAAAGCAGCCATTCGAGCGTGTTTTTTGCGGGAAGTTTGAGTTGTCGGCGTAAGGTTTCCGTATCAAAGCGGGCAAATTCGGCGTAATTGCGTTCGCGCAGCAGGCCGCCGCTTTTTTCGCTGAAACCCATAAACCAAAAGTATTTCTGTATGCCGCCGGCTTGGGGCGAGGGCATTAAGTGCAGCCTCTCGTTGCTGTCTTCCGCGCTGAGGTATTCCCAGTTGAGCCAAAGCGGTCGGTGTCGGCGGATGATGGATTGAACGTTGTCGGGCAGTTCGCAGGCGAAGGTTTCGATGACAATGTCGGGGGTAGGGGCTGTATCGGTATCTTCGGCATGGTCGGCTTGCCAAGCGTGAATGCCGATGCCTTGATGAATATTGGGAATCGAGGCCAAATCAGGACAAAGTGCTTGAAGGGACGGGAAATCGTCTGTCCACAAATGCACTTGACAGCCGAGTTCGCGTTGCAAAATACGCGCCAGCCGCCATGAAACGCCGATGTCACCGAAGTTGTCGATGACGTTGCAGAAAATCCAGCAGGTATAAGGTAGGGGAGTGTTCATGGGAAAATATGCCCAAGGCCGTCTGAAAACATCAGAATGCGCCGAAATAGTGGAACAAATAAACAATCAGCAAAACAATCGGGATAAACATCCATATGCTTTGCCGTTTCAATTCGGGCTCTTGTTTGAGGTGGTGTTTGATGACGTCAAAGAGGACGAATTTGAATAGGAACGTGGCTTCGCAGGCAAGGATGATGCCGTTGATGAGGTGTTGCGTTTTGTCTTCGGGCGGGTTGAGGGCAAACCACAAAAGGGTGGCAAGCGGAATCAGGCAGACGGCGAGCCAGCGCAAAAGAATGGGTTTGGACATGGTGTGTGTGCAAGAAATAAAAGAAGCATTATACCCTGTCGTCTTTCAGACAAGTGCAAATCAGGCTATCATTCGGTTTATTTGAAGCGAACATTTATCCCTATGCAAACCCAAGCCATCATCCGCCATATCGTTCAATGGCTCAAAGATTACGCCGAGCAGGCGCGTGCCAAAGGTTTTGTCGTCGGCGTATCCGGCGGCATCGATTCTGCCGTGGTTTCCACACTTGCCGCGCAAACCGGTTTGTCGGTTTTGTTGTTGGAAATGCCGATTCGTCAGAAATCCGACCAAGTCAACCGCGCACAAGGACACATGGGCCGTCTGAAACAGCGTTATCCTAACGTAAAAGCGCAAAGCGTTGATTTGACTCCGGCGTTCGATACGTTTGCCGATACCGTTGACGTCAGCGAAACCGAATTTCCCAACAAACAGCTGGCACTGGCCAATGCACGCAGCCGCCTTCGCATGACGACGCTTTATTATTACGGCCAGCTGCATGGTTTGCTGGTGGCGGGGACGGGCAACAAAATTGAAGATTTCGGCGTCGGTTTCTTCACCAAATACGGCGACGGCGGCGTGGACATCAGCCCGATTGCCGATTTGACCAAAACTCAAGTGTACGCGCTGGCAGCCGAGTTGGACGTATCGGAAGACATTCAAAAAGCCGTACCGACAGACGGCCTTTGGGATACCGAGCGTACCGATGAAGAGCAAATGGGCGCGTCTTATCCCGAACTGGAATGGGCGATGAGCGTGTACGAAAGCCACAAGCCTGAAGATTTTGAAGGCAGGCAGCGCGAAGTTTTGGCAATCTATACCCGATTGCACAAAGCCATGCAGCACAAAGTCAATCCGATTCCGGTTTGCAAGATTCCGGAAGAGTTGTTTTAAATTTGAACATCAAAAGGCCGTCTGAAAACGCTGGATTAAGGTTTTCAGACGGCCTTTTATATTTTATTTCAATAAGAATTGGGAATATGCTTGAAAAACAGCATTATCAGATACCAAAACAGCGTAGCCGCCGCCGCCCCCAGCAATACCCACGCGCTGATTTTGGCGATTTCCCGAATGGTGCGCTTTTGTTGGCGGCTGAACAGACGGTTCACAATCAATGCCGCGATGGCGCAAAAGAAAAAAAATCGCAAAAGCCTGCCTATCATTCCACATCCTCCCAAAAATATTGCCTCTAATTAGGGCAGGCCGTCTGAAGCCTCATGCACAAAACAAAAACGAAACGTTATAATACCCCTTTTGCCGCATCACTTGGAAATTACAAATGACAACAAATGCCTCAGTGGGCATTGTAACGCCCCGGAAAATTCCGTTTGACACACCGCTTGCTCTGGAAAACGGCAAAACCTTACCTCGTTTCGACCTGATGATTGAAACCTACGGCACGCTCAATGCCGACAAAAGCAATGCCGTCCTTATCTGCCACGCCTTATCAGGCAATCATCATGTTGCCGGCAAGCACAGTGCGGAGGATAAATACGCCGGTTGGTGGGACAATATGGTCGGCCCCGGCAAACCTATCGATACCGAACGCTTTTTTGTGGTCGGTTTGAACAACTTGGGCGGCTGCGACGGCAGCACCGGCCCTTTGTCCGAGAATCCTGAAACCGGCCGCGAATATGGTGCGGATTTTCCGGTTGTAACCGTCAAAGACTGGGTGAAGTCCCAAGCCATGCTTGCCGATTATCTCGGCATTCAAAAATGGGCGGCCGTTGTCGGCGGCAGCTTGGGCGGCATGCAGGCATTGCAATGGACGATTTCTTTGCCCGAACGCGTTGCCCACGCGCTCGTTATCGCTTCTGCGCCCAAACTTTCCACCCAAAACATCGCGTTTAACGATGTTGCCCGTCAGGCGATTTTGACCGATCCCGATTTCCACGAAGGTAATTACCGCAGCCATCATACCGTTCCTTCACGCGGTTTGCGTATCGCGCGCATGATGGGGCACATTACCTATCTTGCCGAAGACGGTTTGGGTAAAAAATTCGGCCGCATTTTAAAATCAGACGGCTATCAGTACGGCTACGGCGTTGAATTTGAAGTGGAATCTTATCTGCGCTATCAAGGCGACAAGTTTGTCGGCCGTTTTGATGCCAACACTTATCTGCTGATGACCAAGGCACTCGACTACTTCGACCCGGCCGCCGATTATGGCCACAACCTCACGCGAGCCGTGGAGAATGTGCAGGCCAAATTTTTTGTCGCGAGCTTTAGCACCGACTGGCGCTTCTCGCCGCAACGTTCGCATGAATTGGTCAAGGCATTAATCGCTGCGCAAAAATCCGTGCAGTACATCGAAGTCAAATCCAATCACGGCCACGATGCCTTCTTGATGGAAGACGAAGCCTATATCCGCGCGGTTACCGCTTACATGAACAACGTTTACAAGGACTGCCAACAATGAATCTGCGCGACGATTTGCAACTCATTTACGATTGGATACCCGAAGGCAGCCGCGTACTCGATTTAGGTTGCGGCGACGGCGAGCTACTGGCCGCGTTGGTAGCGCATAAAAACTGTGCCGGTTATGGCATTGAAATCGATACCGACAGCGTGATTGCCGCCATGACCCGCGGTGTAAACGTCATTCAGGCCGACTTGGAAGAGGGTTTGGCGGCATTTGGCGATCAAAGTTTTGATGTGATTGTCTTGAGCCAAACCATTCAAGCCATGCAGAACACGGAAAAAATCCTGCGCTGCCTGATGCGCGTGGCCAAACAGGCCATCGTCAGCTTCCCTAACTTCGGCTACTGGCGCAACCGCTTTCAAATCGCCGTCGGTGGCCATATGCCGGTTTCCGAGCGGATGCCGTATCATTGGTACGATACGCCCAATATCCATTGGTGTACCCTCAAAGATTTTGATTTACTGTGTGCCAAAAACAAAATCCGTGTGCTTGAGCGTGCGGTCATGACGGGCAACCGACAGGTCAAACATCTGCCGAATTTATTGGGCAGCCTGGCGTTTTACCGCGTGGGTTGATACGGCAATCAATAAAGGCCGTCTGAACAGGTCATCACGAAAGCATGGCTTTTGCAAATATCTGTTCAGACGGCCTTTTATTGTTAAAGTCGGTTTAAGCCTGTTTCAATTTTTCCAACAAGGCCAAACTGCCGGCATCGACCAGACGGTAGGTTTCGTCAAAGTCGCCCGTGTACCACGGATCGGGAACGTGGTTGTACCCTGAATCGGGGATAAGGTCGGTCAGTTTGAAGATTTTGCCAGGGTGGAAACCGAGCTGCTTTTCAGTTTCTCTGAGGTTGTTGTCGTCCATCACGATGATGTAGTCGAAATGCTCGGCATCGCTGGGTTTGATTTTGCTGCTGGTAAAGCCTGACGGGTCGATGCCGTGTTGCTTGAGTGCGCGGCGCGTGCCTTCGTGCATGTCTTCTCCGTCGTGCCAACCTGATGTGCCTACGCTGGCAGTAATGACAGCATTGCCCATGCCTGCTTCGCGGGCGCGATGGCGCAGGACGTATTCGGCCATGGGGGAGCGGCAGATGTTGCCGAGGCAGACGAAAAGGATTTTGTGGGTTTTCATGTTTGTGAAAATGAGCGGTAAGGTTTGAAAATCAATGCAACACGCTAAACCGTTTTCAGACGGCCTTGGCGTGTTGCATTTTCAATTTAGTTTACATTGCTGAAGAAAGGATTATGGCCTTCTAGTTTCAACGCTTGGGCATAAGTAGGGATGTTCTCGTTTTCGCCCAATGGGTCGTGCAGCAGGTAGAGGTGCTCGATTCGGCATTCGGCCATCAGGTCGAGGAAGTTTTGCTGAACGATAGCGATATTGTCGGTTGATGCCAGCTCCCAAGTGAAGGTCTGCGGAACGATTTCAAACGCGCTGTCGGTCGCGTTGAAGCTGAACTGGAGTTTGCCGTCCGCTTTTGCAGCGGCAACAACGCCGACGCGCGGGCTTTGCATACGGATGGCGCGGATGGCGTTGGTGGCAAAAACGTCCATGGCCATGCGTTGGCGGGTGTGGCTGCCGTCGGTAAGCGCGTCAAGCGGCGTATTGGGCGAGAGCGGGTTAGTAAAGAGGGTAACGCCGTCGAGGGCGAGATGCTCTTGCCAAACCTGCATCAATGGCAGGCCTGCCTGTTGCAGGTTGAGTCCCAAAGCCGTCTGAATGTCTTTATTGCCGTAGCCCAGCGCGTAAACAACATGGACGGATTGACCTTCGGGCAGCGTCAATGGTTTGTATTCGAATTTTTGCAGGAATGCGCCTGCCGCTTCATCGTTTTGCTTGGCTTGGAACCATTCGCCCGGGGTAACGCTGCTCAAATCGGTAGATTGGACGAGGTAGGGCAGCCATTGCGTGTTTTGCGTGAGGGCGCGCAGATTAGGGTAGTTTTGCAGGCAGGCGAAGAGGGCTTCGGTAGGCAGCGTGAGCGGCAGGGTTTGTTCTTTTTTGCAACCGGCGACCAAAACGACAGGCAGGGCAAACCATTGGGCTTCGTTATCGTTTTCTGCCTTCAGGACTTCGCCCACGCTTTGAATCAGGCTGGTGTAAGTGCCGACATCGGGCGCCATGGTCATCGCCAATGAAAGGTTGATGTAATGGTTTTGGCTGAGCATGGTGCGGATTTCGGTTTGCAGTTGGCCGGCCGAAAGCTTGCGTGATGCGGAGGAGGAGTTGTGTGCCAGCTGATAGGCATTGAGCAGAAGGTAGTTTTTGATAGGGCTTTGCGGATAAGGGCGGGTATCGGGAAGAACAAAGGTTTTCATGACGGTTTGAAGTGTTGTGTTGTAAGTGTGGCGATTATAGCAATTTAGTCAGTCGGTGTGCTTGTTAATACATGAAATTCAAATGGCGATAGAGGATACGCTTCATTTCTACACGGTGTATGTATCGGCATTTTCTAAGATGAGGGGGGCAAATGCCCGATGTGTTATAATCCATGACCAAACATAATTCAGAAAGGAACAAAATCATGCGCTTGCTTCATACTATGCTGCGTGTCGGCAATCTCGAACGCTCTTTGGATTTCTATCAAAACGTATTGAATATGCAACTGCTGCGCCGCCGCGATTATCCTGAAGGCCGTTTTACTTTGGCTTTTGTTGGTTATGGCGATGAAGCGGACCATACTGTTTTGGAACTGACCCACAACTGGGATACCGAGTCTTACGACTTGGGCGATGCTTACGGCCATATCGCGATTGAAGTCGATGATGCTTATGCGGCGTGTGAACGTGTCAAAGAGATGGGCGGCAAAGTGGTACGCGAAGCCGGTCCGATGAAACACGGCACGACTGTGATTGCGTTTGTTGAAGATCCGGACGGCTACAAAATTGAATTTATTCAAAAGAAAAGCGGTAGCGATTCAGTGCAATATTCATCTTAATCAGTGGATCATATTTTACCTCAAGTTGAATTTAAACGGATTCCTGGCTTTGATGAATTACCAAAACATGTTTAGAACGAATTAATGAATCATCCTAAGAACTTGCAACCTTTACCAAAATACTTAAATTCTTCAAAAGGATCTAAAATAGAAACTGGTACTTCTGGTTGGGCGCACTATGTTAAGGAAGGGAAAGATATTTCGCCTAACTACAGAAAATTCCTTGCTCGAAGACAAGAAATGATGCGAGATTTAGTTAATAAGAAAATTAAGGAAATAAGCAAAGGGAAATAGATATGAAGTTTTTCAATAAAGATGATTTAGAAAAACATTTTACTTATGTTTTTTATAGTTTTAAAAATATTGAACATGATAAATTAAACATAGACGATATTACTCGAGAGTATGATGGGCTTAATTTTTTAAATTCAGGAGAGGTTAATAGTAAATTAATATCCTCTTTTAAAAATATCATGCCAATAACATGTCAATATTTAACTAAAGGGAAATTCTTTTATGCAATAGAAAAATCAGAAATTCCAGTTATGGATGATATTACACAATTTGGCATCATTATTAATGATGTGGTGTACTATATTAAATATAACCCATATCATGATAGAGGTTTAGAGGAAGTAGCCTTTATTCCTCAGGAAATCCTTGATTCATGGTTATACCTTAGTAGTAGATGGTGTAGTGCAGAAAGTATTGTTCCTAATATTTATAAGAGCAATCTTCCGTCACTTCTCTTGATGCCTCTTCATTCAATTATAGAAGGTTTTGAAGATAGCCATGGCGTTGCTCTTCCTGAATATACTGAATTTTTAGAGCAGAAATTTCATCATGCTTTTAGACAAAGCTATGACGATGATAAATTCAATGATGGCGAAAAATATTTTGAATTAAGATGTTTACTAGATACCCGTGCCAATGACGATTGGAGTAAAACAGGATATCAATTATTTGTGTCTTCACATAATGATGAGCGTAATGTTTATGTGATACCAAGAGCGGATGTGATGGGTATTAAAAAGTTAACGAATCCAGCAGAGGTAATAGATCGTTATGCTGCTCATTTATTCTCACGTGCTGAGGGCGAATTTGACTTTATGCAATATGCAGAAGATTTTTAGTTATTTGTAGCTAAACTGATTGAAAGTACGGTTAAAAATTATTCCGTTTTTAACCGCACTTTATTTTCAGCAGACATAAGATAATGGAAAAGGCCGTCTGAATATTCAGACGGCCTTTTGTTTGATCAGCCCAACTGTTTTTGCTTTTCGCTCAACAGGGCGTGTACGTGAAGCGCGGTGGCGTAGCGGTCTTCTCCCGCTTCAATCGGATCGAGGAAATGCAGCTCGACCGTGCTGGAGGGCTGGCTGATGACCATGCAGATGGATTGCCAGAGGCTGATGTCGCCGTAGTAGGCAGTGTGCGGATTAGGGCTGCTGCCGTCCGGATTCGGATAGCGGCAGAGTGCCGGAATAATCGGTACGCCTGCATCGTAGGCCGTCTGAAAAAAGCTGGGTTTGAACGGCAGGATTTCACGGCCTTCGGTACTGGTGCCTTCGGGGAAAATGGTGACGGTATCGCCGTTTTTCAGTGCTTCGGTCACGCCTGCAATTTTGGCGGAGTTGCCTTTGATGCCGCGGTTGCGCGAGACGTAAACCGTTTGCGCTTGCGTGGCGAGGTAACCGACCACCGGCCATTTGGCTACATCGTCTTTAGCCACGAAACGGCCGGGGAATGCGCCGTTGACCGCCATAATATCCAACCATGAAATATGGTTGCTGATAAGCATTTGGCCGCGGCCTTCTTGCGGCGGCGTGCCGAAAGTTTGCAGTTTCATGCCGCAGGAAGCGAGCACGCGCAGCGACCATAATTGGATCGCGCGCAGTTTGCGTTTGCTGCTGTAAAAGGGAAACAGAAAAAACATTTCGGCCATGCCGTACAAAAGGCAGCCGGCAATGCAGAGAAGACGGAAGATAAAACGGATTTTGGCAGTCATTGTGTGTGTTTTTATAAAGATTAGGCAGGCCGTCTGAAGTTTCAGACGGCCTTTTATTATGAATCGGTTTTAGGGGCAAAACGCTGCAAGTAGCGGTCGGAAAGGTGGCTGATGTCCATCATGATCAGCACATCCGCGCAGTTGAATGCTTCATCGACGCAAGGCTCGCCGCAGAACCACGCGCCTGCTTTGAGATAGCCTTTGATCAGTGCGGGTACAGGCGGATTTTCAGACGGCGTGATGCTGTCCCATTTGAGCGGGTTGAGCGGTTTGACGCGCCATTGTTCCGGAGCGAGGTATTTGTCTTTCAAAGCATGATACAGGCCCGCCGCATCGTTGCCGCCGTCGCGCATTTCGATACTGCCGCAACCAATCATAAAGCGCAGGTTTTCGTCTTTCATGAATTTGACCAAACCGGTCCACAACAGCATGACCAAGCCGCCGTTGCGGTAGTCCGGGTGAGTACAGGCGCGACCGAGTTCGACGGTTTGCGGCAGGATGTCTTTCAAAGGCTCAAGGTTGAATTCATGCTCGCTATACCAGCCGCCGACTTTTTTTGCGGTTTCTTCGGTAATCAGGCGGTAGCAGCCGATTACCTCGCCGGTTGCATCGTCGAAGGCGAGCAGGTGGTGGCAATGTTCATCATAAGGATCGACATCGCGGCCGTCATCGCTTTCGATTTCCGCCCCCAATTCTTGGGCAAAAACTTGATAGCGCAATCTTTGGGCGGCTTCGATTTCAGCTTGGGTTTCTGCAAGGCGTACGCTCAGGCCGATTTTGGGGCCCGTTTGATTGAAACGGCTGGGGGACATGATGTTTCCTGTTTGAAGAAAATGGCTGATTATAGCGGATATACAGACAGATTTATATTGATTTGCTTTGCGGTAGGGCAAATTATGTCGGGTTGTTGGAAAAAGGCTTCAGGCCGTCTGAATTTGGCATGCGAAGCGGTAGAAGCGTAAAATCAACGTTTTTGCCGCTTTTTTTATTATGGAAACCTCTTTCCTGCTTGCCGGAAAAATTACCGAGCTGACGCTGATTGTTTTGATGGGCGTGGCCTTGGTGAAGGCAGGGCTGTTGAAATCGGAAAACAGCTACACGCTCTCCGTCATCGCGCTTTACCTGATCAGCCCGTCCGTCATGATTCACGCTTTTCAGATGGACAATACGCCGCAGATTATCGAAGGGCTTAAGCTTTCCGTCATGCTGGCGGTGTTTTTCCATGTGGTATTGATTGTTTTGGGCAGGTTGTTTAAACACTTGTTCAAACTCGATTCACTCGAACACGCGGCGACGGTGTACAGCAATTCGGGCAACCTGATTATCCCTTTGGTAATGTCGGTCTTTGGTGCGGAATGGGTGATTTACACCAGCGGTTTTATCATGGTGCAGACGTTTTTATTTTGGACGCATCTGCGCCTGTTGATTTGCGGCCGAGGCAATGTGGCTTGGAAAACCATTTTCACCAATATCAACATCTTATCCATGCTGGTCGGGCTGCTAATGTTTACCTTTCAAATCAAGCTGCCGCACATTGTCGATAATACTTTGGCGACGGTGGGCGGTATGATTGGCCCGGTTGCCATGTTGGTGGCGGGTATGCTTTTAGCTTCCTTGCCGCTACGCTCGATTATGTGGACGCCGAGGCTTTATCTCGTTGCTTTTTTAAGGCTGATTTTGATTCCGGTATTATTGCTTTTCGCCGTCAAAGTTTGCGGTTTTGCCCATCATGATGCGCATGCGGATACGGTTGTGTTAATCAGCTTTTTGGCAACGACTTCGCCTGCCGCTTCGACAGTTACCCAAATGGCGGTTGTTTACGGCAAAAATGCCCAAAAAGCCAGCGCGATTTATGGGCTGACGACCTTGCTTTGCGTGGTAACCATGCCGGTAATGATTGCCTTATATCGTTGGATTATTTAAGAAAAGGGCAGGCTGTCTGAAACTTTGACTTTATGTTTCAGATGGCCTGTTTGGTATTTTAATTTTGAAAATAACTTTTATTATCAATTAATTAAGCAATTAAAAAACTATACAAAGCCGTTTGCAGCGTGTATCCTTATGTCTAACATTCATCCAATATCAATCTTTAAAGGAACACAGCCATGACCGACTTTACCGTTTGGGAAACCGCACCTTTCAATTCTACGATTGACCATATCCTGCAGCGTTACCACAATGTCCACCGCGCCCAGTTTGAAGAGTTGGTTCCGCTGGCGCAAAAAGTGGCGCAGGTTCATGCCGATACTTTCCCTGCCGAAGTTCCTGATTTGTTGGCCTATATGCAAAACGAGCTGTTGATGCACATGATGAAAGAGGAGCGCATGTTGTTCCCGATGATTAATCAGGGTGTGGGTCGTGGTGCAGCAATGCCCATCAGCGTGATGATGCACGAGCATGAAGAACACGACCAAGCCATCGCGCGTTTGGAAGAATTGACCAACAATTTTGAGCTTCCCGAAGGCGCTTGCGGCAGCTGGACCCGTTTGTACACTTTGGCCAAAGAGATGGTGGATGATTTGAAAGACCATATCCATTTAGAAAATGAGATTTTGTTCCACCGCGTTTTGGCTTCTTAAAATTTGAGCTTAATCAAGGCCGTCTGAATGTTCAGACGGCCTGTTGTTTAATCCCTTGCTAATTTAGTGCAATAGTTCTAAAATTTTAATAAAGAAAGAAACAAAATTAGGCAGTAAAGGCACACATCCGTTCTTTTGTTTACTTGAGAAGGAGTTTATGAATGAAACATTCTAAAGTTTTACTATCGGGTATTCTGTTTGCTGCTGTGACTGCATGCGCCCAAACGACGGACGGAGACTGGAGCGCCCTGCAGGATGCGAAAACAGGCGTGCAGTCGCGGCCTTATTATGAATTTGGCAATGTACTTCAGAAGATTTCTTTTAAGAAAACCGGTAATCCGGAAAATGGTCTGAAAAAGCCTGTCTTGACAGTGTATCGTCAGGGCAAGCTGTTGGGCGAAGCATATAATTTGGAAGCATCTTATGGCAGCCCCTTGTTGCCAACCCTGTTTTTGGTAAACGGCAAGTCATTAAATATTAATGACGACAATGATAGAAAACTGTTGGCTACTGCTAAGAGAGTCGATTTTTACGATTTCGGACGTAGTCGGATCGGCCATGCAGTCTTTACCGCGCCTAACGGCATCTGTCAGGATATGAAACACGGCAAAGGCGTTTCCTACAAGCTGGTTACCAACTATGTTAATTTTCCGGATTATCCTTCGCCTGAAAATATCTTGATTATTACTGCGCAAGGCAAATATGAGCAAGACGGTTTTATATTGGATTCCACTGAGTCAAGGGTGACCAGTGCCAATAAAGAGTTTGCCAGAAAATATGGTGAAGCCCTGAAATCCAAGAATGGCCCTGAGACCAGACAGGTGAATATGGCTAATGCAGCCAGTGCAGAAAAAGGCAGACTGTTGGCTGATTATATCTGTCAGTAATCATATTAAAGGCCGTCTGAAATTCAGACGGCCTTTTTGAATCATGAATGCATCTCTTGTTCAAATGACAGCAGAATCTGTTTTACTTCATCCGCTTCTTTAACGGCGCGGATACGGTCAAACAATACCTGCGCCTGTTCAAACTCTTTTTTCATCATGCCCAGCCACTGTTTCAAGCGGGCAACCGGATATTTGTTGTTGGCTTCTTTGGCAAGGCATAAGTCGAAGAATTGGACTATCCATGAGGAGACTTCGGCAAAGTCGGTATCTTTGACTGTTTCGCCGTTTTCATATTGCTTGATTTGCCGCGCCAAGTCGGGACGGATAACTGCGCCGCGCCCGAGCATCACGCTGTCGCATCCGCTGACGGTTTTAATGTCGAGATAGTCTTGAAGGCTGAATACATCGCCGTTGGCAGTAACGGGAATACTGACTGCATCGCGGATTTTGCGCACCCATTCCCAATGTGCCGGCGGTTCGTAGCCTTCGACTTTGGTGCGCGCATGGACGGTTAATGCACATGCGCCGCCGTTTTCAATCGCGGAAGCACATTCCAATGCCAGACTTTTATCTTCATAACCGAGCCGCATCTTGGCAGTCAGCGGAATGTGTTGCGGAAGGCGTTGGCGCAGGGTGTGGACGATGTGGTAAATCAAGTCGGGCTCTTTGAGCAAGACCGCGCCGCCTTTGTGTTTGTTGACCGTCGGTGCGGGGCAGCCGAAGTTGAGGTCGATTTTGTCCGCCCCGAAACGCACGGCTTCTAAAGCATTGACGGCCATGTTTTCCGCATCGCTGCCCAAAAGTTGGACAGTACAGGGCGTGCCGGCCGGCGTGCGGTTGGCATGGGCGATTTCGGGAACATATTTAAGCCAAGTGGCGCGTGAGTGGACCGTGTGCGTAATGCGGACAAATTCGCTGACGCATTCGTCAAATCCGCCAATGCGCGTCAACAGGTCGCGCATCACATCGTCCACCAGCCCCTGCATGGGGGCAAGAATAAGCTGCATGGGTCAGGCCGTCTGAAAAAAGGAGGACATATTGTAGCGGTATATCGGTTAAAATACAGCTTCCTTTTTCAGACGGCCTTTTTATGATGCACACAATTCCGGCAACCGCCGCCATGTTGGTAAAAAATTCAGAACGTTATCTTTCAGAAGTTTTGAGTGCGCTGAAAGACTTTGACGAAGTCCTGCTGTTGGACAACGGCTCGACCGACCGTACTTTTGAAATTGCTAAGGGCTTTCCCAATGTCAGCTATTACAAGCATGACTTTATCGGGTTTGGCCCGATGAAAAATCTGGCGGCCAGACTGGCGCAAAACGATTGGATTTTCAGCATAGACAGTGATGAAGTGGCGGATGAGGCTTTAATCGAATCCATTCGTGCGGCCGTTTTGGAAAATGAGAAGGAACATATTTTTTCGCTTTCCCGTCTGAACCATTACCACGGCAGACTGATTAAAGGCTGCGGCTGGTATCCGGATATTATTCCGCGCCTTTATCATCGCAGATTTAGCCGTTTTTCCGACCGTCAGGTGCATGAGTCTTTGGTGTTGCCGCAGGAAGCCAAGGTTAAACAACTCGATGGCCGTCTGAAACATTATTCTTTTGAAAACGCCGAAGGGCTGATTCAGAAAATGCAGCAGTATAGCTCACTGTATGCGGAAGAAAACCGCTTCAAGAAAGACAGTTCGCCGTTTAAGGCTTTGTTGCATGGCGGCGTATCGTTTGTGAAAAATTACCTGCTCAAGCGCGGTTTTGCTTATGGTGCGGACGGCCTGACGATTTCAGTTTCCAACGCACAAGGTTCGTATTACAAATATGTCAAACTCTACGAGCGCAACCGCACGATAACCGTCTCCCTCATCATCACCACTTACAATCGCCCCGATGCTTTGGAGCTGGTGTTGAAATCGGCTTTATCGCAAACCCGTCTGCCGGATGAGATTATTGTCGCGGATGACGGCTCAAGGCAGGAAACCGCCGAAGTGGTTGATTTTATCCGCCGCAGGACAAGTATTCCCGTTAAGCATTCATGGCAGCCGGATAGAGGCTTTCGTGCTGCCGAATCGCGCAACCGTGCGTTGGCGCAGGCGAAAAGCGATTATATTGTGTTGATTGACGGCGATATGGTTTTGGATCCGTCTTTTATCGCCGATCATTTGAAGATTGCCCGCAGAGGCCGTTTGATACAGGGTTCCCGCGTGATTTTGACTGAGGATAAAACGCAGGATATTTTGGATGAAGGCGATTTGCCTGCTTTGTCTATGTTCAGCTCAGGGATAGAAAAACGGCTTTCCGCCCTGCGCTGCCGTTGTTTGGCCAAATTGGCAGGCCGAAAAGGCAACCGCAAACATAAAGGCATCAAAACCTGCAATATGGGCTTTTTCCGCAGCGATGCGCTTGCCGTCAATGGGTTTGACAATAGCTTTGTCGGTTGGGGCAGGGAAGACAGCGAATTTGTCGCCCGTTGCTATCATAACGGGATGAAACGCCATAATTTGAAATTTGCCGGCATTGCGTACCACCTCTGGCACAATGAGGCAGAACGCGATTCTTTGCCGCAAAACGATGCCTTGTTGGAGGCAACCTTGTCGGAACGCAAAATCCGCTGTGTTCATGGCGTATCGGATTTTATAAAAGATGAAGAAGTAGCCGGGAAATAGCCTTATCATCTTTTTAAACCATAGAGGCCGTCTGAAAAAATCAGACGGCCTTTTTTGTGCTTTTAATGAGTCTGAGACCTTTGCAAAATTCCTTTCCCCCAACAGCCGAAACCTAAACACAGGTTTTCGGCTGTTTTTGTTTCGAATA